>DLLF01000017.1:35674-71169 GCA_002477945.1 Bacteroidales bacterium UBA7569 | reverse complement strand
CGCAGTCGTACTCGGAGTTGTCATAACGCTCGGTGGTCACGGAGTCCACCGGATTGAGGTAGGTTGAGCCGATTTCCACGCCGACATTCTGGTTGGTATAGACCTGCGTCAGGCTACCGAAGGTGTAGGTCTTCTTGGTGCGGTAGTTGAGGTTGAGCGAGAACATATCCATATTCTGCCACTTGTTCACGTCCTTGTAGTACATACCGCCGTACGCCGCCGAGAGTGTACCATTCAGCCCCTGCATCATGTTGCGCTTGGTCTTGATGTTGATGATACCGCCTTGCCCCGAAGCATCATATTTCGCCGAGGGATTGGAGATAATCTCTATCTTCTCGATGGTGCTGCCGTCGGTACCCTCAAGCATGGCTTTGAGTTGCTGTCCGCTGAGGTAGGACGGACGCCCGTCGATATAGACCTCCACTGACTTGCCGTTGACCGTTACATTGCCGTCTTTGTCCACGTTCACGCCCGGGGCTTTCTTGAGGAGGTCTTTGCCGTTACTGCCCATAGCAAAGGGCGAGTTGCTGACATTGAGCACTATCTTGTCGAACTGACGCTCGATGAGTTGCTTCTTGGCTTTGACTTCCACCTCGCCGAGTTGTTCGGTCTCTTCGCGGAGGGTCAGGAGCAGGTCTTTGCTGCCCGTCCTGACGGATTGGCAAACGGTCTGATAACCGATAAACGATACCTGCAACAGGTATTTGCCGCTTGGCGCGGAGAGTGCGAAAGCACCCGCGTCGTCGGTGATAGCCCCCGTAACAAGGCTGCTGTCCGAGCGCAGCAGGCTGACGGTGGCATATGCCACAGGATTGGATTGGGTGTCCTGCACCTTGCCTGAGAGATTCGTTTGGGCAAAGGAAACCATGGCACACATCAGTGCCACACTGAAAGTAATGATACGTTTCATCTTATGTTTGTAACTGTTTGTATTATTGTTCTATTTGCGCGATGATTTCGTCCATCTCGCGTACCAGTTTCTTGTGCGTGCGACCGCCAATGATACCTCCTACCGTGCCGCCTGCCGCTGTACCGATTGCCGTGAAGACAAAGATGAACAGACTGTCGGTATGTTGGAAATATATCTCAACAAGAAACCATATAAACCACACCACAACCATCGGTATGCTTATCCGCACCCAGTCCTTATACAGTTTGCGCAGCCGGCGCACCTGTTTGGCAACGGTGAGCAGGTCGCCCTGCATGATTTCGCTCTCTTTGACGCGCCTATGCGGAATCAGCGTTGCCAGAAAGCACCCGAGCATCATAACCGTGGTGGCACCGATAAACCACCATGAGCAACCCAGTTGGTGGAAAGCGTAGTTGCCAAACGTGATGACAAGCAGCACGCACATACCTTCCTGCCATACGTTTCGGTTGAGCCGGTGCACCCGTTGGCGGGTTACTTCGCGCAGGAGTCGGTCGTTTACTATCTCTTCGTTGTTCAGTTTCTGTTTGAGCAGTGCCATCTGCGCCTGCATTTCTTGTAGTTCGTCCATTGTCGTAAAGATTGAGGAGTTCAACTTTTCTTCAGTTGTTCTTTGATGCGAACCAACTTGACGGAAACATTCTTGGCACTGATGCCCACTATCTGCCCTATCTCCTCGTAACTGAGGTTTTCGAGCCACAGCATCACGATGGCACGGTCCACCAGTCCCAGCCGGTGAATACGGCTGTAGAGAGCCTGTACCTGCCGCGTGTCATCGTCCTGGTCGGTGTAGAGGTCTATATCCATACTCAGCGGCACACGCTCGCCGCGCGACTTGCGCTTGCGGTCTGCCGAGATACAGGTATTCATACTCACGCGGTATATCCACGTGGATTCCTTGCTCTCTCCGCGGAAAGTATCATAGCCCTCCCATAGCCGTATCAGGATGTCCTGAAACAGGTCGGCTACCTCCTCTTTGTCCGACGAAAACATATAGCAGATACTGTATATCGTGCTTTTGTGCCGCCGGACGAGTCGGGCAAATAGTTGTTCTTTTGTTTGTTCCATCAGTTTGTTCAGTTGTAGGCAGACGGTCTGCCATCCATCTTGGTTTCACACAAAGAATTTAGTTTGAATCAGCCAATTCTATCTATTAGACGAATGAACTTCCCAAAAACTACAGGTGAAGTGATTTTTTTTCAGAGAGCATCGCACGGAGGGGTATTTTCGGAGGTTTTTGGGGAAGTCTGTGGACTTTGCGGAGTTGCTCCGGAGAGTTGTTGTCTTTCCTCTATATGGTGTTTGCCGCTCTTGTAGTAGGCTATGGTGGCGGAGAACTGGTCGCGCAGTATGGTTTCCACTTCCTCGCGGGTGAAGTTGCGCACGCCGTTGGTGATAAGTGAGCAGAGACCGAGATTGAATATCATCATGTGGTCGAAGAAGGCGACGGCATCGTCGTCGGAGAGTTGGTAGTCGGTTTGGTATTGCTTTGTCATAATCTGTGATAACTCGGGGAAAGGAGTCAGTTTGTTTCCTGTCCAGTGTATTAGTTTGTATAAGTTGGGTTCGTCTTGCGCAAACTGCACGATGCACATACCCATACGTTTGGCGGCAGGTTCCGGGCTCTGCGTGTCGCGGGCGATACGTACCCGCTCGGCGAACCGTCGGGAGACCTCCTCGCGCACGGCGGTGAGGAGTTCCTCCATGTTGCGGAAGGCGGTGAAGAGGGGCCGCGAGGAGCAACCCATATACTCGCCGAGGTCGCGGGCGTTGATGCAGTCGGGTCCATGTTCCCGCACCATATTTATTGCCGCTTCGATTATCATCTCACGGCTGTATTGCACTTTCCGAGGCATATTGAGATAGTTTTCTATTGTTACTGATTATATGACAACGTTTGTTATGCAACTATTGTTATATAACAAACGTTGTGCAAAAGTAGAACATTTCTCGTGAATGTGCAACCAAAAAAGTTAGAAAATACAGAGAGGGTAGGCAGTTTGGATTGTAACCACCTTGTAAACAGATTGTGAGCAAAATCTGCATACGCTTATTTAATTTCGTTGCCGTGCGCAGATTTGCCGCTTATTTACATGGGTTTGATTGTTGCCATGCCATCCTTTGTGACATTGCAGTCCGCCGGACTTCCGGAATAAAGGATTTTACTCATTCCGTCCGCCTCCGCAATCAGTTTTTGTGTGCATAATACTTCCGCAACAGACATACCATCGCAAGAGACGTTTACCACATCCGCAACCAAACTTGCCGCGTGGGTCACAGCCATGCCGTCTTGCGAGAGGCGAAACGATTTTGCTTTACCAACTAACTTGCTGACTGCTGCTCCCTCCACAGACATGGACAGATTTTTCACATCCAGGTCGGCATCCAACGTAGCAGCACCTTCCACCGAGATATGAAGTTTGTCAGAATGTATGGTTCCATCGGTTAAAATCTGAGCTGCACCCTCAACAGAACACTCCTGCCATTCCGGCAAAGTTATCCTGAGAGATGGTGCAGAGTTTATGTTCTCCACCGTTTCCACAAAAAGGGTTTCATTTTCAACTCTTGTTGTCAGCAGCGCCGGTGCCTTGTCGCTTACCAAGACGGAGCAGGAGTCTGCCTGTGACACCTGCAAGCAGGCGGCTCCCATGACTTTGATTTTAGTGAACGGCTGTACTGTAACGGCATTGTTGCAAGACATCCAATCGGATTCAAAAGACTCCGGAACAGGAATGTTTCTCCAACTTTTACCTGCATATACGGCAAGTATGCCCAAACCGACGGAAGAAAGCAACCACAAGGACAGCGTAACAATCCAGAACAGAGACGACGGATGCTGACGCTTTTTAGCGTATTTAACAAGCCAATAAATGGCGATAAAAAGGGGTATTCCCAATGCTAAAAGCAGGAGAAGGACTGCCACAACCGCCATCCAAGGATGCATGAAAAATGCAGGAAAGTCAGCAAAAGCAGGGACAGCGTCAAACATACCAAACGGCAAAGACAACATCGCCATGCACATAGCAAACAAAACAGCCACGACAGCCACAACCACACCCAAAAGCGGAATCGCGACACATGCCAGGACGGCAAAAAGGATTATCTTAAGGAAAATACCAAAAGCCCGTCTTGCCCGATTAGCGACCTGATGTTCTTCAGCATATTTGGCTGCTTTTTCATATTCTCTTTTGATATTCTCTACCGAGGCAACTTCCCCACGCATTTCCAATCGCTGCGCTGCTGTTTGCGCAGCGGGTGCAATGAGCCAGACAAGCAGATAGACAGGAATTGCCGCCCCCCAGAGGAAAGTGCACAGAACAAACAGAAGGCGAATCCAGACGACATCCCATCCGAGATATGCCGCCAGTCCGGAGCAAACGCCTCCCAATATGGCATTATCCACATCCCTATAGAGACGATGCCTTTGAGGAGCATTATTTGTTTTAGGTTGTGTCATCCCAGCATCCGTATTTTCTTCAGAGGAAGAAAAGTCTTCGGGTCTTCCCAATTGTTCCATGACTTGCCGTACCATAAAACTATTAACCACCTGCATTCCCTTATGTTGCAACATATCGGCAAACAGTTCCGCTATCCGTGCTTCCACATCAAGCATTATCTCCTCCGTATCTTCGGTGCCGCCGACTTGGCGTCGTACGGCATCCAAATAGTCATTGAGTGTCCGGTAGGCATCTTCATCAATATGGAAGACCAATCCGTTGAGATTGATTGTAAGTGTAGGTTTCATACTATTCGCATTAATACGTATAAATTCAGTTTATTACTTATTCGGCAGGCGGCATAATGATGCACATAATGATGTAGAGCAGTATTCCCGGGAATCCTGCACTAAAAACAGTAAGAGCCGCATAAGCCACCCTGACGAGCGTCGGATCAACAGAGAAATAGTCGGCTATGCCGGCACACACTCCTGCCAACAGTTTATCGGCAGATTTACGTAGTTTTTTGTTTGTTTCCATATTTATTGATTATTGAATTTTTGTTACAGTATCCACAGATGTCCGAATAGCCTCCCACTCCTGCTCCAAAGAAAGATACAAGTCGTGGCCTTGTCCGGTGAGAGTATAGTACTTGCGGGGAGGTCCTCCACACGACTCCTGCCAGCGATAGGTGAGCAGTCCAGCATTCTTCAGCCGCGTGAGCAGAGGGTAGATGGTACCCTCTACGACAAACAGGTCAGCCTCTTTGAGAACCTTCAATATATCTGATACATAGGCTTCTCCCTGTTTGTTCAGCACACCGAGAATACAATACTCCAAGATGCCTTTCCTCATCTGTGTTTTGATATTATCAATCATAGTACATAGTTGTTGAATTCGGTTGCAAAGATAATACATTGCTTTGTACTATGCAATACAAAGTACTATTTTTTTCGTTAAATTTATGTCAATAGAATAGTATAATGTTGATTATGATGTGATTGCATTGCGTTGAAAAGTATGCGGAATGAGGTTGGATAGGTGTTTTAGTGGTTTGGGAAGTTGGAGAAGGTGGGGAATTTGTTTTTTTGGAAATGGGGCGAATAGGGGAAATGGGACGAATAGGAAAGGCGAGGAATGGATTCTGACAGGCGTTGTAGTTAATCGAGAGGTTTTCTGGAGATAGAGACCTCCCCAACCCCTCCAAAGGAGGGGCTAATCAGTCTCTCGTTGAGGGGTGCTTGAGGTCTCGATGAGGGGTCGTAGAAAGGAGGTAGTTGAAAACAAAGTGGTGGAAAGTTGCTATGAGGTTTTGATATGAAGAAATGGTGCATACTATGTAGCATGGAGATGACATATTTGACGAACTATCCAATAGCGAAGTACCCTTTGGAAAATATCTTTCCAAAGGGTACTTTCGTTTTCAGTATTGAATAAAGTCAATATATTCTTTTACTTATACAGGAAGCGGCGGATGCTGCGCTTCGGGGTCTTCTCAAACTCTTTCTTGACAAGTTCAAAGTCGGATATCTTGGCATAGGCAGGCAACTGCTTGTTTACTTTTTGGAGGTTTTCCAGCATAAGTTGCTCCAGTGTCTTGCCACCCAATTCGCCCTTTTCCTGCAGCGAATAGTCGGGATAGATGAGGGCAACCAAACGACCATTTCTGCCCACCACTACTGATTCGATGACTCCTGCCTGGTTATTCAGTTTGTCTTCCAATTCTTCGGGATAGATGTTCTGTCCGTTGGAAGAGAGAATCATAGCCTTGCTGCGTCCCTTAATGAAAAGGCGCCCCTCTTTGTCCATTGTACCCAAATCGCCGGTGTGCAACCAACCATCTTTATCGATAGCGGCACGAGTTGCCTCCTCGTTCTTATAGTATCCCATCATGAGATGCTCGCCACGGAAGAGAATCTCGCCAACCTTATTCTCCGGATCATCGGAATCGATACGCAGTTCGCAGCGGTCAACGACTTTGCCGCAACAGCCTTGTACTTCATCGTACCAATGGTCGTAGCAAATGAGAGGTCCTGCCTCTGTCATACCATAACCTACCACAAACGGGAACTTGATACGTCGGAAGACTTTTTCCACCTCGGCATTGATGGGTGCACCACCCGTGATAAGCCATATCAGATTACCTCCGAAGGCTTGCATCAGTTGGTTGTAGATCTTCTTTTCGACAATCTTGCACAAGCCCGGTGTATTCCATAAGAACTTAACTACGGGTTTCTCCAAAGCAGGGAAAATCTTTGCCTTGAAAATTTTCTCCAGCACAAGGGGAACCGTGAGGATCATATACGGTTTAGTCTCCGCATAGGCACGCATCAGCACCGAAGGAGACGGCGACTTGCTGAGGAAATAGACATGACAGCCGCCAGCCACCTGATAGAGGAACTCGATAGTCATACCAAACATGTGCGCCAGCGGAAGCATACATACTTCCGTCCAACCTGCGTGATTGGGTATGGTTTCCTGTGAATAGTGTACGTTGGCGGAGATGGCACGATAGGACAGCATGACTCCCTTGGGTTCGCTAGTTGTTCCCGAGGTGTAGTTGATAATCATCAGGTCATCCATATTGTCAGTCGGGAGCATCACATCTTTACGGCCAAAGCCATCGGGGTATTTTGCATGGAAGAGTTGTTCCTGATTTTTGTAGGCGTTCTCCTGCTGTTCTGTCTTGGCATATAGTAACTCGAAGTTTTCGGTGGATATTGCCAACTCAACGTTGGGAAGATTATCGATATTAATCTTCTGCCATACACTATCACCGACAAAGACAGCCTTTGCATCGGAATGGTTGATGAGCCTTTCAATGTCTTTTCCGACGAAAGCATCCATAATGGAGACTATCACCCCACGATTGGCTGCGATGCTCAAGAACGATACAGCCCAATTGGCACAATTCTTACTGCATATAACGATTTTGTCACCACGTTGGAGTCCCGCTTCCTGCAAAAGAACTTGCAAGCGTGCCATCTTCTCGGTCATTTGACCAAAAGTATAGTTCTTATCCCCGTCGAAATCCGTCAGTGCAGGTTCGTCCCAATTTTGGGGGATACGTTCATTGAAGTACTCAAAGAAGTGCTTGACGGGTGTGAATGTCTTTTTCTTTTCCATAATCAGATAGGTTGCTTTCAGGTTATTTACTATTTAGACAGAGCGTTGATGCTCTCTTTCAATGCTGCGATACGGCTCTCGGCATCGGCTTGTTTTTTGCGTTCCAAAGCGACCACTTCGGGTTTGGCGTTCTGCACAAAGCGTTCGTTGGACAGTTTCTTCATCACATTGCCAAGGAAACCTTCCTGGTAGGCTAAGTCGGCTTGCAGTTTTCTGAGTTCTTCCTCTACGTTGATATGTGCATCCAAAGGAACGGCATATTCCACAGCACCTGCCAAGAAGGATGCAGAACTACCACTCTTTTGCGGTACATAGTTGATATCCGACAGATTGCATAACTTCTTGAGAACGGCTTCTTCACTCGGCGAGAAACGCTTTGCGGAAACGATCTGCAAGGTGATGGCATCTTTTTGTGCGATGTTGTGTTGCAAACGGACGGTTCGCACTCCGGAGATGACCTCTTTGAGATGCTCCATCTCTTTCATTAGGGAACATTCGGCTTCGGAGTAGTTGCGCAAGCGGGAAATCATGATACTCTCTCTTTCTTTGCGCTCCGTGATGTTTTGCCAAAGTTCTTCCGTGATGAACGGCATGAACGGGTGGAGCAATTGCAAGAGTTGCTCCAAGAAACCGAGTGTTTGCCGATAAGTCAGGCTGTCGATCGGTTGACCATAGGCAGGCTTAATCATCTCCAAATACCAGGAGGAAAACTCGTCCCAGTAGAGTTTGTAGATAGCCATGAGCGCCTCAGAAAGACGATACTTTCCGAACAAGTCGGTAACCTCGTTAGCCGTAGTGGACAGCACGGAAGCGAACCATTGTGTTGCAAAGGCTGCGCACTGCGGCTGTTCGTAGTCTGCTACCTCCCAGCCTTTGACCAGACGGAAGCAGTTCCATATCTTGTTGCAGAAGTTACGCCCTTGCTCGCAGAGGCTCTCGTCGAAGAGAATGTCGTTGCCCGCAGGTGCGGCAAGCATCATACCCATACGCACACCGTCGGCACCGAAACGCTCAATCAAGTCGAGTGGGTCAGGGCTGTTGCCAAGCGATTTGGACATCTTGCGCCCGAGTTTGTCGCGCACGATACCCGTGAAATACACGTGCTTGAACGGCATCTTGCCCATATACTCGTAGCCCGCCATAATCATACGTGCCACCCAGAAGAAGATGATGTCCGGTCCCGTTACGAGGTCGTTGGTGGGGTAGTAGTACGCAATCTCTTTGTTGTCGGGGTGCTCAATACCGTCGAACAGCGAGATAGGCCATAGCCACGACGAGAACCAAGTGTCGAGTGCACCCTCGTCCTGTACGTAGTTGCCTTCCGGTTTGGTCTCCGAAACGACAATTTTGTCGGCAGGATAGTCCTCCAAGCCCGTTTGGGCGAGGATGTCGGCGTCGTAGTAGGCGGGTATGCGGTGTCCCCACCAGAGTTGGCGCGAGATACACCAGTCCTTGATATTCTCGAGCCAGTTGCGGTAGGTGTTCTTGTATTTGGCGGGGTAGAAGACGATGTCGTCGTTCAGCACCGGCGGCAGGGCGATGTCTGCAAAGTGCTGCATACGGATAAACCACTGCAACGACAAGCGCGGCTCGATAGGCACGTTGGTGCGCTCGGAGTAGCCCACTTTGTTGTCGTAGTCCTCCACTTTCTCCACCAGTCCGAGTGCCTGCAAGTCCTCGACAATCTGCTTGCGGCAGTCGAAGCGGTCCATACCGTGGTATTTCGCTACATTCGGACGCAACTCTTCCTCAACGGTGTCCATATTCAGGTGCGCATCGGGGGTGAAGATGTCAATGGTCTTGAGGTTGTATTTCTGTCCGAGAGCGTAGTCGTTCACATCGTGCGCAGGCGTTACTTTTAGGCAGCCCGTACCGAAACCGATTTCCACGTAGCGGTCTTCGATGATAGGAATGACGCGCCCGACACCAGGCACGATGACGTGCTTGCCGCGCAGCCATTGGTTCTTTTCCTCTTTGGGGTTGATGCACACTGCTATATCGCCGAAGATAGTCTCGGGGCGGGTGGTAGCCACCACAGCATAGTCGGCACCCGTCTCGGGGTTTACCACACCCGGTTCCGCCACTTTGTAGCGCAGGTAGTAGAACTTGCTATGCTCGTCGTGGTAGATAACCTCCTCGTCCGAGAGGGCGGTCTGACGCTCGGGGTCCCAGTTCACCATACGCAGTCCGCGGTAGATAAGTCCTTTCTTATACAGGTCGCAGAACACGTGGATGACCGCCTTGGAGCGGGTCTCGTCCATCGTGAACGCGGTGCGGTCCCAGTCGCATGAGCAACCGAGTTTGCGGAGTTGCTTGAGGATGATTCCTCCGTGTTCGTCCGTCCAGTCCCATGCATGTTTGAGAAACTGCTCGCGCGTAAGGTCGGACTTGTTGATGCCCTGCTCTTTGAGACGCTTGATGACCTTGGCTTCGGTGGCAATCGAAGCATGGTCGGTACCCGGCACCCAGCAGGCGTTCTTGCCCTCAAGGCGTGCGCGGCGCACGAGGATGTCTTGTATCGTCTCGTTCAGTACGTGTCCCATATGGAGTACGCCCGTTACGTTCGGCGGCGGGATAACCACCGTAAACGGCTCTCTGCCGTCGGGTTCACTGTGAAAAAGTTTGTTGTCCAGCCAATACTGATACCAGTTCTGTTCTATTTCAGTAGGGTTGTATTTTGATTCCATGCTGTTAGTTGTATTACTTTCCTATTACTACAAAAACCATGCAAAGGTACGTCTTTTTTGGCTATGAGGCAACGTTTCAAGGAAGAAAGCCATATTCGTTGTTGCATATTGCGTTTATAGTGTGGTGTATAGTTTTTTTTACGGTATTTATTTTCTTGTTCATTGTCATTATGTGATGTGTCCTGTTTTTCTTGACCTTTCGTTGAGGTCGGCTTCAGGGGTCGTTGAGGTCGGCTGAATGTATAGTTACGCTTGGTTAGTTTCAAGAGACCTCAAAACCATTTTACAAATTGTTCCATAGGGTAGGTTATTTGCCTTAAACAGGTTGGAAATGAGTGTGTTTTATTCATCAAGGCATAATGGTATGGTTATGATATGAGAAGAATCTTTTGTGTTATGGAGTCACTTATACAGCAAATCCCAACCCTGTACAGATTGTCGGGTCGGGATTTGCAGTTGCTGTGTAATTAGATAGCGATTAGTCGGTATCTTTGCTGTATTGGCAACTGAAACTACCACCGGAATACGACATCGTAATTTGCAAAGTGGCACCATCTTTCTCCTGACGATATGACGCGTTGTCTCCATAATCACCGATTACCGTAAATGCAGTGGATTCAACTTTCTTTTTGTACGTCTCGTAGCACGATTTCTCGCATTTGTAGTCGAAAAACGAAACTTGTTCCAATCCATGCGCATTGCTGTATTGTACGTTCTCCATCTCGTACTCATACGCAGGGAAATCAGACAACATCGGGTATTTTTTGAGAACATCAGACCATTTCTGAATCTTGTTGACATTGTCCACATCGGTGCCACCATTCTTGCCATTGCAAGCCACCATAGTCAAGACACATAAGCAAAGTGTCAGACAGTTTTTAATTGTTTTCATTCTTTTATTATGTTGGTTTATTATACAATTTTCGCAGGAATCAGTTTCTCGCGAATCTTGATGTAGATGATGGTTTCTTTCTTCGCGAACTCGGTCTTCACATACCCCATACCGATGCCCACCTTGGTGTTCGGTAGCATGATACCGCTGGTTACGTGACCTATCTGATTGCCATCGGCGTCGCAAATCTCGTAGCCGTTACGCGGAATGGCACGCTCTTGGCACTCGAAGTGAACCAGTTTGCGTTTCACACCCTCTGCCTTCTGTTTGAGGAGGAAGTCCTTGTCGATAAAGTCCTTGGCGTCAAACTTCGTAATCCAGCCGAGACCTGCTTCCAACGGCGATGTGGTATCGTCGATATCGTGTCCGTAGAGGCAGTACCACTTCTCGAGACGCAGGCTGTCGCGTGCCCCGAGTCCGATAGGAACCACACCAAACTGCTTGCCCACCTCGAAGATAGCATCCCATATCTGTTTGCCGTACTCCTTGGGGAAATACAACTCAAATCCACCGGCACCCGTGTAGCCCGTATTGCTCAGAATAACGCCCTGCACGCCTGCAAACGACCATTCGCGGAATGAATAGTACGGAATAGCACTCAGGTCGGCATCAGTGAGCAGTTGCAGCAACTCGGTGGCTTTCGGTCCCTGTACCGCCAACTGTCCGTATTTGTCGCTGGCGTTCTCGAGAGTTACTCCGAAAGTGTTCTGCTTGTTGACCCAAGCCCAGTCCTTGTCGATATTGCCGGCATTGACAACGAGCAGATATTTGGTGGTGGAGTACTTGTAGATAATCAGGTCATCCACAATACCGCCCTTACCATTGGGCATGCAAGTGTACTGCGCCTTGCCCGCTTCGAGTTTGCTGACATCGTTGGTGGTGATATACTGGAGGAAGTCAAGGGCGCGCTCCCCTTTTACCCAGAACTCGCCCATGTGGCTGACATCAAACACGCCCACGCCCGTACGGACAATGATATGTTCCTGATTGATGCCCGTCGGATATTGGATAGGCATATTGAACCCGGCAAAATCTGCCATCTTAGCACCCAACGCAATATGGGTCGCTGTGAAAGGTGTTTCCTTTAACATTGTATTAATGATTTAATTGTTTAGTTATTATCTTTGTTTTGCAGTCAGTTATATCGTATATATACATTTGCCAAAATAGAAGTTTTTGTTATCCTATTGCCAAAAAGTATCTGTTATATTATCATAATGACGACTTTGTAATGTATCAGGGATGTTAGATACATGAGGAAACTCTAATGAAATTTCTTCTGCTAAGGTGTCTAACAGTTTTCGTGATAGTTTGGAAGAATATGTTCCTCGTAAGGCTTTTTCATACCAATTTATCAAATCTTCTTCTGTAACGATACTTTGAATATGACTACGCCATCCTATTTGCGTGAGCAAAGACTGGATAACTTTTCTTTCTGCATCTTTGCAGACAATGACTAATTTGTCGGAAGAAACTCCGGCTACTATCTCTTCTGCCAAATCAGGGTCTAAAGACAAGTGCTTGATTTGTATGGCAGGTCCCCAATTAGAATACATATCCAGTCCTCTATCGGCAGCATTGGTAACTCCTACACGATACAATTTTGCACTTTGAATATGATTAGTATGTGTAGCATCCAAGCACATTACTCTTTGTGAAAAGTCCTCAAATTCTGTAAGAATCGGTAATGCATCTTCACTAATAAATACCGACACTTTCAATTCCATAGCCTCCACCAGCGTTTCAAAGAGCGAATATACAATAATTTCGTATACCTTGTCAATACTACGCTTTAATCCCTGTTCTTTCCAAAAAGCATCAATGAACTTTTTAACGAAGAAAGTGTTCGGTTTAGCATCGAGACAAATAGAGAGGGCTACTTGAAATTGTTGTTGTTTCGTAAAGAAACAGCGATAAATATAGGCTTCTACGGCACCATTTGTGCGGATATTTTCTTCACCCAATATTTTTAGAACACGTGGTGGTATTGCGTTGTCATCAAAGATATTATCTTGGAATTTCGCACTACTGGTGCATACTCTGCCTAATAGCGGCAAAGTGATACTATCTCTCCACTCTTTGCTTTTTGTTCGATAATCCTCCAAATGCTCCAAATTGATATTATGAGCAGTGCGATTTTGGTAGAGGATTTCTGCTATTTGTATTGGTTTATACCAATGTGCCCTTGATTTGTTGATAACTTTGTCAAGTGCTTGCTTTGCTTGTTGTGTTGTAATGGTATTTGTTTTCTTTTTAGGCATAATGCTGTTGTTTATAGAGTTCATATTGTTTGAGAGCCTGCACCATCTGCGTTGCAACTGCTTTCATTACCGGTACAGCGACCGAGTTTCCGCATTGTTTTTTTATTTTTCCATAAGGAAGAACAATCTTGTAGGAATCGGGAAATCCTTGTATCCTAAGCATTTCGCGCTCTGTGGGGCGTCGCTCATCATTAATCAAGATATAATTGGCAGAAGCCCCAGCCCGTAATGCAGCGGAATACGGGTGCGGAGTTATGGAACCGCCAATATTCTCATGTGAAATATAAGGTTTGGGGTAGTTCGGGTCTTTTAGGCGTGCAAGACGGCTATCCCGTATGTTTTCACGGACGTAGTATTTTTGTGGTACATTTGTTTCAAGAATGTCTTGTAACCTTGCTTTTCCTGCACAAGGTTGTGGAAATGAAAACAATACAGGCTCAAGGAAACCAACAATAATGATACGTTCTCGTTTTTGGCAACAACCATAGTCTAACGCATTAAGCACCCTCGCATAGACCGTATAGCCCAATGCTTCAAGATGAGAGAGAATTATTTTGAATGTCTTTCCCCCATCATGTGCGGTGAGATTTCGCACATTTTCGAGCATAAAGGCTTTTGGTTTTTTTTCTCGAAGAATACGTTCAATATCGAAAAAGAGGGTGCCTCTTGTTTCATCAGCAAATCCCAATCGCTTTCCTATGATAGAGAATGCTTGACATGGGAAACCGCCAAGCAGTATGTCAAAGTCAGGAATGTCTTGTGCGTTTATCTTTGTGATGTCCCCAGCAGGGTGTTCTCCGAAATTGGCTTGGTATGTTATGCATGCATCTTCATCAAATTCAGAGGAAAAGACGCAATGCCCCCCGACTGATTCAAAACCCAGTCGAATTCCGCCGATTCCTGCGAATAAATCAATAAAACTGAAATTAGACCAATCCATCATTGCATTTTTCTATCCAATTCCTACTTACTCTCTATTTCGCAGCGCATATCGTCCAATATCTTTCCTTTGTATGAAAAGTATTTGGCACCTTGATAGGCACCGGAATTGTTACGTTTGTCTTCGGGCATAAACGTACCTACGAAAGGTGATAGTTTGTATATACGTCCCTCGTACTCTACGGTATCGTCGCTTGCCACTTTCACTTGCACACCTGTAGGCACAAAGGTTACCATCTCACCTATTGGGATACTCACCATACTGAACTTGAATCGTCCTCGCTTAGGCGTATGTTGCTGTTCTTCATTGGAAGCGTCCACACTCTCAGCGGTATGCTGCTCAATAGGTTTGTTGTCCTTATATACTGTGATTACCGCGTCATCCAGCATGTTGGCTATATCGCGGAATATATCCAAGGCAACTGCCGGCTGTACATTGAAGAACTCTCTGTTTTGGCGTATGCGCAAGTCTGTCAGTCGGTCAATGGTCTTGTGGATATATTTCTCCACATAGTCGTATTTGGTTGTCTGAATGGTGGCGTATATCTCAAAAGGCAATGGCACAGCCGTATTGTCCAGTTCCTTGGAACGTACATCTACGGGGCGTGCGCTCTTGCCAATCTTCACCCAATCCTCCCGAAAACTCGGGTTGGTCAGTATATATACATATCCCTTTTCGTTGCTATCCATATTCTTCATTTTATTATATGCGTTTCGACAAACTCGCGGAGGTGTCGGTTGACAAAGGCGGGATTGTCGGTGTTGGAGTTGTGACCGGCAGCGGGAACATAGACCAAAGGCAGGTGTTGGCGTTTGGACCAGTTGCGGCAGTAGCGCAGACAGGAACCTGCACGGTCGTGTTCGCCTACCAAGAGGAGCATCGGACAGCCTTCAATGGGGGCGGTATGCTGTTCTATAGCCTCCGCCAAAATACGATAGCCGTGTGCCGCAAGGGCGCAATACTCTCCGTGCGTGTAGGCGGATAACATATTGTACATCAGCGTTCTGCCGTATTCTGTGGTCGAACAACCCTGTGCCGCTGCACGTTGCAGTTGCTTCCAAGGGTACAGGCGATAGACCGGTTCTATGTGCTTGAGCAGCCACAACTCAACGCGAGTGATGTAGGTACGCTCCAGAGGTGCGGAGTCTATGATAACGGTACCTGTCACCTCATTGGGGTAAAGGGAGATGTACTCTTGCGCCACGTATCCGCCCATCGACTGCCCGATGAGGAACAGAGGTGCGTCATTGTCACAGTTCTCTGCCACTATGGCGTGCAACCATTGGGCTATCTGCCGGAGCGAGAACGCCAACGGGAACGGACGGGACTGCCCATGGGCGGGGGCGTCCCATACCAAGATATTGTAGTCCCCTGCAAATGCCTCGACCTGTTTATCAAACAAGGTGTGGTCAGCCGTCAGTCCGGGCAGGAACACCAAGGCAGGGCGTTCCGCCACAAATACATTCACCCAATAGCGGATGTCGCCCAAGGGGGTGGAATATGTACGCGCTGACAACGGCATGAGAACGAGAGGGACAGGCTATGCTTTTTCTACTATCTTGAGAATGACTTGCATGGCTTTCTCCATGGAGGGGATAGGGAGATACTCGAAGCGGCTGTGGAAGTTCTCACCGCCGGCGAAGATGTTGGGACAGGGCAGCCCTTCGAATGACAAGCGTGCGCCGTCCGTACCGCCACGGATAGGCTGGATATGCGGGGTGACGCCCACTTCCTTCATGGCTTCTTCCACAAGGGTTACGATGTGCATGACAGGTTCCACCTTTTCGCGCATGTTATAGTACTGGTCGCGCAACTCAATCTCTGCGGTGCCCTCGCCGTACTCGCGGTTTATCTTGCGGACAAGGTGCTCCATCTCGCGCTTGCGGCTCTCGAAACGGGCACGGTCGTGGTCGCGAATGATGTAACTGAGGGTGGTCTCCTCCACGGTGCCGGTCATACCGACGAGATGATAGAAGCCCTCGTAGCCCTGCGTATGCTCAGGGGTCTCCCAGCGGGGCAGCATGACAGCCAACTGGTAGGCTATGCGCATGGAGTTGAGCATCTTGTGGTAGCCGTAGCCCGGGTGTACGTTGACGCCGTGCACGTGTATCTTGCAACTTGCGGCATTGAAGTTCTCGAATTCCAGTTCGCCTATGGCACCGCCGTCCATGGTGTAGGCAAAGTCGCAGCCGAACTTCGCGACATCAAAGTGGTCGGCTCCCTGACCGATTTCCTCATCGGGCGTGAAACCTACACGTATCTTGCCGTGTTTGATTTCGGGGTGCTGTATGAGGTACTCGCATGCCGAGACAATCTCTGCGATACCCGCTTTGTCGTCCGCGCCGAGGAGCGTCTTGCCGTTGGTGACGATGATGTCCTGCCCTTTGTAACGGAGTATTTCGGGATACTTGGAGGTCTCGAGGACGATGACTTCTTCCTCGTTGAGGAGTATGTCCTCGCCGTTGTAGTTCTTGATGATGCGCGGCTGAACGTGCTTGCCACTGGCGTCAGGCGATGTGTCCATGTGGGCAATAAAGCCGATAGTGGGTTTGCCGTCCACGGTGGCGGGCAAGGTAGCCATCAGGTAACCGTTCTTGTCGAGCGTTACATCCTGCATACCAATGGTTTGCAGTTCGTTCTTCAGGTACTCGGCGAACTCCATCTGCCCCGGTGTGGAGGGTGTCATATTCGTTTCTTCATCCGACGTGGTGCAGAAACTGACGTACTTCAGAAATCTGTCTGTGATATTCATTGTTATGTTATTTTGTGTAGTTGTATGAAACTATTGTATATCGTAATTCAATGGGTTTGACAAAGCGGTCGGCTGACTCTCTTTTGTGGAAAAAACGGCTTTGAGTATCTGTCGTCCCAGATGTACCCTGTGGCAGTAGCCGTCATAGTCTTCCGTATCAAAGTGTATGTTCTGTGTTGCATAACTCTGCGCAGTGATATTGTAATAAACAAAGTTGGACACCACTTGTTCCTTATAAGGGGTGGTTTTTCTCTTTTCGAAGCGTTCTATATTTATATGTTCAGGGAATAGCACCACTACGCCTTTCTTTTTGCAACGTTCTGCAAGCGGGCGGATCACAATGTCCAAACATTCCGATACATGGGTGAGGTCGAAGTTTTGGTACTGAGAGTTTCCCAGATTCCGTATAGGGCGCAGTTGCAATACATCGACGGGTATGTCGGAGAATATGGTGTCAAATTCGGACAGTTCATCTACATTGTCAGCATTCATGGTATAGTTGATACGTATAGTGAACTTCGGGTAGTGAGTCTTTATCCGTTTTATTGCCTGCAGGAGGAGCAGAAAATCACCGTACTTGTTGTTTCCCATAAGCCGTTCGTAGGTTTCTTTACGGACGCCATGCAGCGAGATGGTCAGTTCGTCCAGCCCCGCTTCCACCAATTCTTGCAATTTCTCATAAGTCAGCAATACACCGTTGCTAGTCATGGATATATAAGGCACGCCGTATTTGGTGCCTAATCTGACCAACTGCATCGAACCAGCCATATTGATGGAAGGTTCGGCACCACAACCTATCTGCAGTTTGAGTACACGTGAAAACAATGACCTTCCCAGGTTGTTTATCTGCTGTTCGGTCATACGTCCATGACGTGTACGCCGTACGTCATCAATACTATAATAGCACATTTGGCAATGATAGTTACACCCCAATACAGGGTCAATATAGACCCCTATATAGCGTCTGCGCAACACGTGCAGGACGAACAATACCAGCAATTTACATTCTTCCGGTACGTGAGCATATTGTTTCAGTAACCTATATATATTCATCGTTTCATGGCATTTTTGTCTTTACGATACTATATTCATATTTTCAATGCATCTGCTTTCAAAAGCGAGGATATTGTCGCAGACGTTTCTGCACATCGCAAGGCGTCCTTCCCATGTGCCTGTGCCGACATGCGGTGAGAGGACGACATTGTCTAACTGTTTGAGGGCTTCGCTGATGCGGGGTTCATGTTCGTAAACATCCAAAGCGGCACCTGCTATTTGCTTATTTTCCAGTGCTTCTATAAGTGCTTTTTCATCTACATGCGCCCCGCGTGCGGTGTTGATAAGGAGTGCAGTCGGCTTCATAAGTTGCAGTGTTTGTGCGTTAATCAGATGATGGACTTCGGAAGTATATGGCAAGTTCAGCGAGACATAGTCGGATTCCCGAAGCAGGGTGGTGAGGTCAGCGTACTTGGCATTATAGCGTTGTTCGATTGTTTCGGGAAGCATGTGCCTATTATGATAGACGATTGTCATTCCCGCTGCCACGGCACGACGTGCCAAGGCTTGTCCGATACGTCCCATACCAATGATACCCAATTGTTTTCCATAGAGAGAAACTCCCAAGTTGTTCATAACTCCAAACCGTACAGGCGAATCGTGCATACGCAGTTTTCTGTCTAACTCCGCTGTCCGGTGCGCCAATGTATGCATCAGTGCAAAGGCGTGTTCCGCTGTCGGTTCAATGACCGGATCGGGTGTATTGGTGACCAAGATATGGTGGGAAGCCGCCCAGACAACATCGATATTGTTGTATCCTACACCAAAGTTGGCTATCAGGCGCAGCCGTTCGGCACACTGCAGCATGGATGCCTTGACGGGATAATCATAGGTTGCCACAAGAATATCCGCATCGGGCAAAAGTCTGCACAGTTCTTCTTCCGTGAAACAAGGTGCAGACGGCATAATCAAATCGTAATGGATTTCATCAAGCGAAGTGAATCCCTCTTGAGGCAAACGAGTAGTGAACAATATATTCATAGTGTACGAATCCGTCTATACTGTGCGAACCATGCAAAACAAACAGCCAAAATAAACAGCGTTGCAAAGTTAGTGATTTTTCTTGTATTTTACAACTTGTTTCCAACAGATGGGTGAGTTGAGAGGATAGAGTTTTCTTGGTGGTTCCAGTAGTTATGGCAGTTCTAATTGGTTCGAGACGTCATAAGGGATGATTGGGCAGATTGAAACCATGAAACCGATTGGAAGAATTGGACATATTAGCCAAATGAGACGACTGAGGTCAGATCTCGTTGAGGGGTCGCTGAGGGGTGCTTGAGGGGTCGTAAAAGAATCGTCCAAGGCCTTACGGAACTGAGACGATTTCAGATACTTGAAACAGACTTCTCAATAAACAAGAAGCAACCTGCCAAAAAGTCTGTCGTAATTTTTTATTTATCCAGTTCTATTTGTTGTGTTTTTGCCTCGTACTCATCAATGGCTTTGCTCATAAGTTGTCTGCCGAGTTCGATAATCTCGTCCGTTTGGTCGAAAGCAAACGTTGGGAACTGATTCATTGGCATTTCGGCAAGAATATCGGGATGAATGAGTTGGGTCATCATAACGGTATTGTGCTGTATCATCATATCCGTCATACGGGATACCAATGAGATATAGTTGATGGAGTCAGCCACTTCGTCAGCGATATTTTCTTCTTTCTGCCCGAATTCGAAATGCTCCAGCAATTTGCTGAAAGCGGGTACTTTATTGAGCAGTTCCGGCACTTTGATCGGATGTTTTGCTTCCGGTACGATGGAATCGGGCGCACTGATGTTCATACCGACCAGCAAATCATCTTCCGTGCGCCGAACACGATTGAGAGGGAGAGCATTCAAGACCCCTCCGTCAATGAGCAACATATTGTCACGCTTTACGGGACGGAAGAACATGGGAATACTGACCGAAGCGCGTACCGCTTCGAACAGGCTGCCGGACTCTATGACAACTTCCTGGTTGTGAATTACATCGCTTGCGACGAGTGAGACGGGGATAGGAAGGTCTTCGATGCGACAATCGTTGACAATTTCCTTAAAGGAAGCAATGATTTTGTCCCCTTTGACGACATAACTTGTACTGAGAGAGAAGTCGCCCAAAGACAGTATCTTCTGTTTATCCAAAGAAAGAAACCAATCCTTTGCTTCTTTGAGTTTTCCGGTAGCATACAAGCCTGCGACCAATGCGCCTGCCGATGTTCCTGCGATAGAGGTTATTTTGTAGCCTCTCCGTTCGAGTTCTTCGATAGCCCCGATGTGTGCCATTCCCCTTGCACCACCGCTTGCCAATACCAATGCAACATTCTTTTTCATGACAGAGTTATGATTTGTTTGTGGTTATACTATTCGTCAATGCTTGCCAGGCAATCGTTTTTCCATATATCCCATGCCGCCATTGCTTGCCCATAGAGCATCTGCAAGCCATTGGCTGTCAGGCAACCATGCTCCCGCCCCAAACGAAGGAAGAGCGTTTCGGCAGGGTTGTAGATTACATCGTACAAGAGATGTTTGTCCGTGAGGGCAGAGTAGGGGATATGAGGGTATTCCGCTACATCAGGAATCATCCCGAGGGGGGTACAATTGACAATGAGAAGATTCCGGCGGACAATGTCTTCATTGAGGTCGGAGTAGCCGATACATTTTTGCTGTTTCTGCAAGTGCTGCAGAGAAGTTTCCGGTTGTCGTGATACGAAAGTTGTTTGTAAACCCAACGAATGCAGGGCATAGTTTACTGCTTTAGCGGCTCCTCCCGTACCCAAGATCAATGCGGAAGAATGCATAGGCGTGAGGTAGGGCAGGATAGAAGAGCGGAAACCAGCAGCATCCGTATTATAACCAATACGCTGATTCCGATGGAAATGAATTACATTTACGGCACCGATAGTGGCAGCCACGGGGTCTAATGTATCCAAATAGTGTATTATATGTTCTTTGTAAGGATATGTGACATTGAGACCAGAAAATGAATGCTTTTCACAGAGGTTAGGGAAATCCTTGATATTCCGCAGAGGATAGGAAGAATAGTGTGCCGGAATATGCTCCTGCATGAACTTTTGATTGAAGTATTGTGCAGAGAACGAATGTTCCAGAGGGTAGCCGATGATGCCGAATTCTCTCATAACCGTATATTTACATCTTTTCGCAACGGACAGTCACTTCGGCTACATCACCGGAGAGGTCGGAGACTTTGTATCGTTCATCAATGCGATAACCAATAACCCATACAATGTCTTCGTCTGCACAAAGAACGAAGACGTTGTCTTTCTCATTGAGAGACAGTTTCAAATCGGTCAGGAAATCCGATATTTTTTTTCGTCCGTACATACCTAACGGGCAGAAAGAGTCACCCTCCTTCCATCGGCGTACGGTCAACGATTTACCGGCAATTCGTTTATCCAGGAAACAACGTTTGTCGTCCGCTTTTGGCAGCGACTCATTAGGGCTGAGTGAGCGTACGATGCAAGAGACTGCCGGGGTAACCGTTTGTTTCTCATGGATGGGAGTGATTACAAGACAGTTCCTGTCTTTGAGAACCGAGAATTGTCCGGAAAAGAACCGTTTGCCGGAGTTTTTGCCAAGGGACGAGAAAATTTGTTCTACATCGGTGAATCCATAAGGATGGAGTAATTCGAAAAGAAGCGTACGGGCATAGGGATAGCGGAGCAAGGAAGGGATGTGTATTTTCGTTTCATTGCTTTCTTTGGTCACTATCTTCTCTTGAACGTTCTTTATGACATCTTCAATCAACAACATATAACCTTGCATACACTCGCCTGTGTGAGCGAAATGCCTGATATCAGACGGGCTATATTGCTCCAATTGTTTTCTTATGGCATTCCGCCTGAAACGGGTATCAGCATTGGTGCTGTCTTCCACGTAGGACTGCTTTTGCAGGGAGAGATACGCCAAGATGTCTTGCCGTTGCACGCAAAGCAGCGGTCGCACGATGAGCCCATTGCGCGGAGCCATTCCTGCCAAACCCCGTATTCCCGTCCCCCGTTTGATATTCAGAAGAATGGTTTCCGCTTGGTCATTTTGATGGTGAGCCACGGCAATAGCCTGACAATGGAACATCTTGCGACATTCTTCGAACCAGGCATAGCGAAGATCGCGTGCCGCCATTTCAACGGAAATGCCATGTTCTTTGGCTATTTGCTCCGTTGAGAAATGATTGACATACAAAGGGATATTCCTACTTTTACACAAGTTGCGCACAAACTGCTCGTCTCTGTCGGATTCGGCACCCCGAAGATGAAAATTGCAATGGGCAACCATACACTGATAACCAAGACGAAGAAGAATATCAAGCAAGGCAACAGAATCGGCGCCTCCGCTGACCGCCGTCAGAACGGGCAGGTTCTTTACTAGCAAATGATTCTTTTCTATATATTGCCGAACTCGGTTGATCATTCTTTCAGGTTGTTGATGTCAACGAGGTGATGTACAATGGCATAAATTGTGAGTCCCGCAGGAGAGTGGATTTGCAACTTACGGGCGATGTTTTTGCGGTGTGTTATGACAGTATGCACCGATATACAAAGAGCATTCGCAATCTCCTTATTGCTCATGCCGTCGACAAGTTTGATCAGTACATCTTTTTCCCTTTCGGAAAGTTCTTCTTTAGCATCCTCGCTTTTGGACAATTGCCTAACAGATGTTTGATTGTGTTGCGTAAGCAGCCTGGCGCACGGAATGAGAAGGTTGTCCTCAATGGCGCAGTGGGTTATGATTTCTTTTTCCATCAGGAAAATATCGTAGAGTGCCGAGTTGAGCAGATTGTTGGCAGTGTCAGACGGGTAGTACTTCACAATCAAGTTCTTGAGTTCTGTCAGTTTGGCGGTGATGTTATCCTCATTTACGGCACCATGCTGTTTGGCGAACGTTTCAAAGTCATAAGTCGGTTTTTGGTGCTGCAACAAGGCTTGGATATATGGGAATACATATTGGTTCTCGTACATCATGTGTTTTTGTATTTCTTTTACATAATCATCGAAACACTGGATGATAAGTAACGGTATTCTGGAAGGATTGGTGGCTGTGTTGATCGCCTCAATCAGTTTACGTCTCAAGGCAGGTAGCGCAAAGTCAAGGAAGTAGGTATGTGCGGCTTGCAGATAGTTGACAAGCGTCGCTGCTGAAAGAGACGAAACGGGAGTGGTGATATCGCCGGTTGTGTAGTTGACAACAGCCAAAAAAGTGTCAATGGCTATCTGGTGTTCATCGCAAACTTCCTCTATCGTTTTTTCAGCCACTCCCATTGGTATGCCAAATCTGGCTATAACGGACAACGTTTGAGGCTCTGCGCACATCAAATCGGACATCTTATCTGTAGGTCTGTACATAGGTCAGGTTTGTTATTCAAGTTCTTTCCTTCGGGTATATTCAGCAAAGGTATATGGATAGGGATGTTTAGCGTCAGCCTCATGATGTTCCTTGCTATCCATTTTCCAAACGGAATCATCTATTATAGGGAAAAAAGTGTCGGCTTCAGGAAATGTATATTCAATATGTGTGATGTATAGTTTATCCGCTATAGGCAGAAACTGTTTGTACACCATTCCCCCGCCAATAATGAAATTCTCCTTGTCTTTATCCGCAAGGCGTATGGCATCCGCAATGGAATATGCCATTTCGGCACCTTCAATCTGTTCGCCGGCAATATCGCTAATTACGATATTGCGTCTGTTTGGAAGCGGTCGGTGAGGTAGAGAGAAATAGGTACGTTTGCCCATGATAACAGTACTGCCGGAAGTAATTTCTTTGAAGTGTTTCAAATCGTTTGGCAGGTGACAAAGCAACCCGCCTCGTTGCCCGATGGCATTATTCTCTGCAATGGCTACTATAATAGAAATCATTGGTATTTACATTTTTATACGGCTACAGTTCCGGCAATATGAGGATATGGATCATAATTTTCAAGAGTAAAATCTTCATAATGGAACCCAAAAATATCTTTGATGTTCGGATTCATAATCATACGTGGCAGGTGGTGTGGTTCGCGTGTCAGTTGCAGGCGCACCTGGTCGAGGTGGTTGAGGTAGATATGCGCGTCGCCCAAGGTATGGACGAAGTCACCTGCCTGTAACCCTGTTACTTGCGCCATCATCTGCAAGAGCAACGCATACGAGGCGATGTTAAACGGCACCCCGAGGAAGATGTCTGCGCTGCGCTGATAGAGTTGCAGCGACAGCCTGCCGTTTGCCACATAGAACTGAAACAACGTATGACACGGTGGCAATGCCATTTTGTTGACTTCTGCCACGTTCCACGCGCTCACAATCATACGGCGTGAGTCGGGATTATGACGTATCTGCTCCAGTACCTGTGCTATCTGATCGATGATACCGCCCTGATAGTCAGGCCAACTGCGCCACTGGTGCCCATATACGGGACCCAATTCGCCATTCTCGTCTGCCCACTCGTTCCAGATGCGCACACCATGTTCTTGCAGATAGTGCACGTTGGTGTCGCCGCGCAGAAACCACAGCAGTTCGTAGATGATGGACTTGAGGTGCAGTTTTTTTGTGGTGAGCAGTGGGAACCCGTCCTGCAGGTTAAACCGCATCTGGTATCCAAATACCGAAAGCGTACCTGTTCCCGTGCGGTCTTCTTTTCTAATCCCGTCTTGGAGAATATGTTGACATAAGTCCAAATACTGTTGCATATCTGTCGGATGTAGTTCGTTTCAATATAGTTTGTACGTTGTCTTCAGCACCTTAAACTCAGTGCGTCTGTTTATTTGATTACAGATCTCCTGTTCTTCTGCACCGAGTGCATCAATAAACTCCTCATCCAATGTCTGCCCAATTGGAATAAATTTGTATTTCTGGTGCAATGCTTTGTCCGCTATCACAGGTTTCTCTTTGCCGTATCCTACAGGGGTAAGTCTTTCTTTCTCAATACCGTGCGCAATGAGATAATTCACCACCGACTGTGCTCGTTTCTCGCTCAATGTCTTGTTGCTCAGGGCATCTCCCACTTTGTCAGTATGTGCTGCCAATTCGATAGTTATGTTCGGATTATCTTGAAGCAGTTTTACAAGCGATTGCAATCCTTCTTCCGATTGAGGGGTCAGGTCCCACTTGCCGAACTCGAAGAATATATTGTCCATCTTCACAGGTTTGGATATGGGAGCAAGATTGAAATTCTGTGTATATGTCTTGCTGTCTTTCAGATTGAAAGTATTCAACTTTTGTTTTTGGTTTAAGTACCCCCGTGCAGTGGCAAGCATTACATAGTTTGCATCTTTTTTCAGCCGTAGGTGATATGTTCCGTCTCGTCTCACTTTCAACCGCGTATTTGTTCCATCGTCTCCTACCAGTCGCAGGTATGCATCTGCAAGATGTTCACCATTGTTGTCGCTAACTGTTCCTTCCACAGAGAATACCATTTCCGGCAGCACAAAGCGGTATATCTGGTCATATCCTTTCTTTTGTCCTCGGTTTGATGAGAAATATCCGTTTTCTGTCCCTCCCGCAAAAGTAATGCCGAAATCGTCTCCCGCTGAGTTGAACGGGGCACCTAAATTGTATAACAGATATGTGCTGTCTTGGGGTATGGCATGAAATATATCCAACCCTCCGTATCCTGCATGCCCGTTTGAAGAAAAATAAAGAGAACCGTCCTGCCTTATAGTAGGAAACAATTCATCGCCTGCAGTGTTGATTAACGGACCTAAGTTTGTTACTCCCACCCAGTCTCCGTTCTCATATTCAGCCAGATAAATATCCTTTCCTCCGTAGCCGCCTGGTGCATCGGATACGAAGTATAGCGTGTCCCCGCTATATGACAGACTCGGGTGTCCGCACGAGATGGTGCTGTCTGCAAAGAGTTTCACCTCCCTCGGTTCACCCCATGTTCCGCTTGCACGTTCCGAGACATATATCTTTGCCCCTTGGTCTTTCCCGTTGATAGGTTTGGAATAAGAGAAATACATTGTTTTCCCGTCTGATGTAAAGCAACAAACGCCTATGTCAGCACTCTCTTTTCCGCCGGCACTCGCCTGTATGCCGCCGTCTTCCTTGCCTTTGTCTTCACTTTCGTCCGTTGTAGTATTTGCCGACAGTCCTTCCACCTTTTCCGGCTCTTCCCATTGTCCTGCTGCATTTTTCCTAACACTGTATAGGTTGTTGACAGGCATTCCCGTGATGGAACTGTTTTGGGCATTCTTCTTCGAGGATGTGTTTCGGTTGCTTGTAAACATCAGTGCATCAACGTCTTCCCCTATGAAAACAGGGGCGAAACTGCTTGAACGCTTGCTGTTGAACTCTTTGGCTGATGTCACTTTGTAACGGCTGCTTTGTTGCCCCCAATTGCCTATCTGCTGGCAGGCATATAGCCCGCTTTGAGCCACGTAATCATCGGGATGTGACTGCAAATATATCTTATACTGCTTCTGTGCCTCCGTGTATTTCCCTTGATAGTGCAACACTTGTGCATAATGCAGATATACGATGGAGTCTGAATACCGGTTGCGGATTGCATTTTGGTAGGCGGTTATGGCACGGGGATTATTGATGTAGCGGTAGCATTCGCCTTGTTGGAATGCTATGTAGGCACGAAGAGACTTGTCCTTCGTTTTCACTTGCTTGTATGTGCCTCTGTAGATCTCGCCTGCTGCGTAGTATTCGCCTATGGCATATCGCTTGTCCGCCTTTTTGATACGTGCTTTCACACCGCAGGAACTGCATATCGCACCAAGCAATATGCCAACCGCTACCATATAATATGTGTGCCGTCTGCTATGCAAGTTCGTGAATTACCAGTCCGGAACGAAGTTTAGGCTCGAACCATGTGGTTTTAGGCGGCATGATGTTGCCGCTGTCGGAGATGGCTATCAATTGCTGCATGGATACGGGGTAAAGTGCCAGAGCAACACGCATTTCGCCCGAATCAACACGGCGCTTCAACTCTCCCAAACCTCGGATACCACCTACGAAGTCTATACGTTTGTCCGAACGCAAATCTTTGATACCCAATATCTCATCCAATATATAACGGGAAGATATACTCACGTCTAACACGCCCACTGGATCCGAATCGTCATAGCATTCCTTGTGGGCTGTCAACGAATACCAGTCACCGCTCAAGTACAAACTGAAGTTGTGCAGAGCCTGCGGGTGGTATATTTCTTTCCCTTTCTTTTCCACTGTAAAATGTTTCGACAAGGCTTGCAGAAACTCTTCGTCAGTCAGCCCGTTCAAGTCTTTTACCAATCGGTTGTAGTCAATGATGTTCAATTGGTTGTCAGGGAAACATACGGCCAAGAAATAGTTATATTCTTCCTTTCCCGTGTGATGAGGGTTCTCTCTGCGTTTCTCGTCGCCGACCAACGCTGCCGCTGCACTTCGGTGATGCCCGTCTGCTATGTACATATTGGGTATCTCACTGAATATGTCGGTAATCTTGCGGATTATGTTCTTGTCTTTGATGACCCAAAAACGGTGTTCCGTGCCGTCATTGTCCGCCTTGAAGTCATATTCGGGTGGAGTAGAGGTCACATCTCTTACGATAGCGTCAACATCTTCTCGGTGAGGGTAAGTGAAAAACACAGGCTCTATGTTGGCATTGTTTATGCGGACGTGTTTCATTCTGTCCTCTTCCTTGTCGCGCCGTGTCAACTCGTGTTTCTTGATGACGCCTGTCATATAGTCTTCCACCGACGCTGCCACCACCAGTCCGTATTGTGTCCGTCCGTTCATCGTCTGGGCATATACGTAGTAGTGTTCCTCCTCGTCTTGGATCAGCCAGCCGTTCTTTTTGAATTGCTCATAATTTTCTCTGGCTTTCTCATACACACGGGAGTCATGCTCGTCTGTCCCTTTCGGAAAGTCTATTTCCGGTTTTATAATATGATATAGCGATACCTCGTTGCCGTCTGCCTCTGTTCTTGCTTCTTCCGAATTCAGAACATCGTACGGACGCGACGACAAGCGTTTTGCCAACTCTTTCGGAGGACGGATGCCTTTGAATGGTTTGATGTGTGCCATAGTCTGATAGGTGTTTTGGGTTATTGGATTTAATGCTTTGCTCTTGTTTGTATATGCTTGAAAACAGACAAGTCCCTTCTCTTCTGAAAAGCAATCCGGTGCAGTGGCATTGTTTCCCGGAAACGATAGGCGACGGGAGGACTTCCTGCAACCGGTAGTTCTGCTTCCTACTTCTTCTCTGCGGCTTTGCCCATGGCGCACGTCCCGTTGAATATGGCATTGGGTTCAACCACAAGCGTTTGTGTTCTCACCTCCCCGTGCAAATTCGAGGAAGAACGGAGCGACAAGGTCTGTCCCACTTCCACTTTTCCGTCTATCTTCCCGAAAATCTCGGCGTTTTGACATACTACCGAACCTTTCAGTATTCCTTTCTCGCCGATAACCACTTTTCCCGTACACTGCAAATCACCTTCCACGGTTCCGTCTATTCGGATGTCGCTGTCGGCTATAATGGTCCCTATTATCTTGCTGCCTGCAGTCAGTGCATTATACAACGAACCGCCCGATGAATTTTGTGTAGTGCTTGCCATAATGTTCTGTTATTTTGATTATTACGAGGATCACTGGGAGCAAATCCTTATTATGTCTGCAAAGATACAACAAATTTCATCATACTGCAATATAGCCACCTCTTTTTCAGCAAAACCTTGCCGCCTCGGTGTACAATGCTTTTTGCCGAGTCTGATAAAGGCATATCATTCCGTAAGGTTTTGTATAAAGTGCCTTGTAAAACGCTGAAACGAAACTACAAAGCAAATCGCAACTTCCTCATCCTAAATTGCCAAGTACGGAAAACCGCCTGAACCGCCACAATTTGTTCCATACACCTCTACGACCCCTGGCCGACCCCTCAAGCACCCCTCATCGAGACCTGAATAAGAGACAACAAAGTAAAATTTTACATCGTAAATAAACCCTCTCCTATAGGGGATTTGAGAGAGTCACGCCCCCTCTTTGAGGGGGTTAGGGGACTCTCCGTCGTTTCTTTTCTCTGCAAGTATTGCAAAACTGCAAAAGAAGTGCTACTTTTGCAATCCGAATAAAAGGATTTGTCAACCATGAAAGGAATCTTGATGGCTATAATAGCATTGTTTGTAGCCTTTGTATTGCTGAGCGTACGGGTCATTTTCAAGAGAAACGGAATCTTCTCAAGCAAGCATATCTCGCAAAGCAAACCTTTGCGGGACAGGGGGATAACGTGTGCCACCTCTCAAGATCGGCTGGCACGCAAAAAGAAAGAAACACAAATAGATGTTTCTGAGTTGTAATGGAAACTTTAATGGAAAAAACACTATGAATAAAATTCAAATCTGTATCAACGCCTGCTTTGGCGCACTTATCATTGGCTTGTTTGTTTGGTTGGGAATTGTATCGTCTTCCAGGGAAACTTCTTCTCAGGAATGTAAAACCGAAGTGCTGTCTCAGTCCGAACAATTGCCTGTAGCCTACATCAATATCGACAGTCTTCTGACCAATTATACGTTTGCGCAAGAAGCAAACGAAAAACTGATGACCAAACAGGAAGATGCACGGCTTCAACTCAATCAGAAAGCGCGTTCGCTCCAAAGTGATATGGGGGAGTTCCAGCGTAAGTTGGATAACAATGCTTTCTTGAGTCGTGATCGTGCTGAGGCTGAGGCGCAAAAACTCCAAAAACGTCAGCAGGACCTGCAGGACTTGGAAGCGAAACTCACGCAGGACATCATGCTGGAGAATCAGAATCTTAACATCCAACTTCGTGATACCCTGGATAATTTCTTGAAAGAGTTTAATGCAGGCGCACGCTATCAGGTGATCCTTGCAAATACGCAGGGCGACAACATTCTTTTGGCGCAACCGGGTTATGACATCACCAACGAAGTGGTTACGGCGCTGAACGAACGCTACAGTAAGAAGAAGTAAGCCGTTCCTCTCGGTTCCATTACCATCACGCAGCGGCTGAAACTACGCACAGCAAATGGCGACATATTGTATTCTACAAACCATATTGGCCCTATATGGCGGTCGATATCTGTTTGGTATTTCTCAGTTTCTTTGTCGTCCTTATGTGGTTTCCGCTTGCAACGCCGGTTCCCTTCCGGAAGTACGATGCTTTTGCCTTGCTCTTCGCAAGTGTGTGGATTCTTGCTAATTATCTGACGCACAGATATGTACGAGTAAAATATATGAAGGTGGGCAGTAGTACTGTCCGCCTTCTTTCGGCTGCTGCACTCTCTTTTGGAGTAATGGAGTTCTATATGCAGGTTGTGGCACGGAGTATGAACTATTCCGTCATGGTGCTTTCTTGTATATGGCTCACGATGCTCGTCTTTAGTTTCTTTTTTCTACTTCTCTCCCACGCCTATTTCTATGCACTCGATGAAGGCGAAGAAGTCAGGCAGGCACCTGAAGAAGGAATTCATGAGGTGTTGGTACCACCTCACCGGATGCAGAGCGAAGAACAGAAAGAAATACTCAGAGAAGGTATTCGCAGCAACAGTTCCGAGGAAATACTGCATTGGTTGGAAACAAACGTGGATCTTTTCTCATCCAATACCACAACGCTGCGTACTGCCGAACTCTATAACTTGCAACGTCTCAAACCCTGTCGCTATGATGTCGTGGTCAACTTTATGCCCTTGAACCAAATTCGTGGCATCAACAAAATGATGGGGGTGGTGAATGATAAGTTGCCCGATGGTGGACGGTTTGTTTGTTGCTTCGAACCGCAGGGAACACTCAAGAAGAGAATCCTCCGGAGGTATCCGCCTGTCATTAATTGGATGTACTATTCCTGCTGCTTCTTCTACAAGAGAGTATTGCCGAAACTGTTCCTCACATCACGGCTCTATTTCGATATTACCGAAGGAAAAGACCGTGTGCTGAGCCGTGCTGAAGTTCTTGGACGCTTGTACTATTGTGGCTTCAAGGTAGTCAAAGTGCAGAAAGTGCAGAACCTCATCTTTGTGGTGGCGCAACGTGTATTCCGTCCGCAAACGGTTAAAAGACGCGTCTATGGCATTCTCGTCAAATTGAATCGGGTGGGGAAGGACGGAAAGATGTTCAATGTGTATAAGTTCCGAACTATGCATCCCTATTCCGAGTACTTGCAACAGTATATCTTCGAGACGTATGGATTGCAGGAAGGCGGTAAACTGAGACACGATATACGTGTCACCACGCTCGGACACTTCATGCGCAAGTATTGGATCGACGAATGGCCGATGTTCATCAATATACTCAAAGGCGATATGAAGTTGGTCGGAGTTCGGCCGCTCTCCAAGCAGTATTTCTCCCTCTATTCACCAGAACTGCAAAAGCAGCGTACACGACATAAACCCGGTTTGCTTCCGCCTTTCTATGCCGATATGCCGAAGACACTGGAAGAAATACAAGCGTCAGAGAAGCGGTATCTCACGCAGTGTGAAAAGCAAGGGACACTCCTGACCGATTTCCGGTACTTTTGGAAGATAGTTTATACGATCATCTTCAAACGTGTACGGTCTCACTGATATATTTTGTCAAACCCTCATAGTCATCGCAATGAAAAAACTCTTTCCGCTCATCTTTTTGTGTCTGACCTTTGGCTTTTCGCAGAACCTGTTTGCGCAAAACATTCCTGTCAGTATGGAATACACACAGTTGTATTCTTTCCTCGACGAATTGGCGGCAGAGCACCTCATTCATCTCAATTCTGCCATACAGCCTTACACACGCAAACAGATTGCGGCATTGCTCTTGGAAGCGCAGCAAGCCGATTCGTTGCTCAATACGAGAATGAAAAAAGAACTCCGTTTCTATCTCAATGACTTTGCTTTGGAATGTGATACCGTGCCGGATAATTGGGTCGAATGGACAAACCGGCGCACTTTCAATCTGAGTCTGGCGCAGCCCGCTTTCCACTGTCTGACCGCCAATAAGCAATTCAAGATGAGCATCAAACCAATTCTTGGCATGGATGTCTATGCAAGCAAGAAAGGTGGAATCATCAAACGTTGGTGGGGAGCGGAACTCAATATGGATATTGTGAATCATATTTCTCTCTGGGGAAGTCTCCGCGACATATCATGGAACGGGAAACGCCTCTTGAGCAGCAAGTACTATACCGATGGCTATGGTTCTGCATCGAAAATCGAAGGTGCCAAACTCACCAAGCCGGCCTATCTTAACAATCTGCCTGGTGTACAATACAAGGAAGCAACCTATGGAGCCGACTTTTCCGATTCAAAAGGTGGTATATCGGTCTATTCATGGTGGGGCAGCATCAGTTTGCAGCGCGAACGGATTCAGTGGGGCGATGCCTACCATTGTTCCAATATCCTGTCCGGACACAATCCTGCCGTACCTATGATTTCATTGAACCTGAAACCGGTGCGCTGGTTCGAGTTCAACTATTTTCATGCATGGCTTGTAAGCAACGTCTTGGACACCACCTGCAACTATTTGGAAAACTATAGCGAAGGTATCTTGAAACTGCACCCGCGCCCTGCCTCCAAGTATATGGCTGCCAATATGTTTACATTCAGTCCCATTCGGCAGTTGTCTTTCTCTTTTGGTAATTCCATTGTCTATGCGGAGCGAAGCGTGCAAGCCGCCTATTTCATTCCTGTTGCCTTCTATAAGTCGCTCGATCATTTGCTCACCAAGGGGGTGGCAACGGAAAACCAGAACTCGCAAGTGTTCTTTACAATCAATACACGCAACCTCAAGCACATCAATTTCTATGCTTCGGTCTTTGCTGACGAGATAAAGTTGGCTCGTCTTAAAAAGAGTAATCCGGAGCACAATCCTGTATCTTATCTGCTTGGGTTCAACTTGACGAACTGGCCTGTGAAGAATTTGTCCGTCAAGGGTGAATTTATGCGCTCTTATATCGCAACTTACACGCATTCAATCGATGTGCTTGCCTATACTTCCAACTCCTATTCTATGGGGCATTATATGGGCGATAACGCACAAAACATCTATGCCGAATTGTCCTATCGGCCCGTCAGAGGTTTGTCCCTCTCTTTTTCCTATACCAACGACACAAAATACAACATATATAACTATGTGAGGAAAAACATTTCTGTTATCATCGGGCAGAAACCCTTCCATCAACGAACCTATCAGAACGATACGTTTACTTTCAATGCTGTGTATGAGGTCTTCAATAATTGCTATGCCGTGTTGAACCTCTCCTACAACAATGCACGAGGTTTTGCGCCTGCATCAGAACGCATCGAGGGAGAAGATCGAGGCGGTTTTGATAAGAACGGAAATGCCGTTGTCCTGGAAGGGGAGGCACTGCAACAATACTATCTCAATAAGTTCGCACCAATCTATTTGCAAGGTAAAAATCTCACCTTTATGTGCGGGATTGGTTTCAACTTCTGATGAGAAATGTAGGCACCTTTGGTTACATCGATTCTGAGTTTATAGACTGTTACTGATTATTTCTTTTATGTCCCGCATCAAGAATCTGACACTGCCGCTTGCTATGTTGCTTGGCGTATTGGGCTATCGTTGGTTCGGTCATCTCGCACCGGTAACACCCTTTTTGATATTCATCATGCTTTTCTTCACGTTCTGCCAAGTGGATATACGTGCAATGAGGATTCGGCCGTGGCATTGGATCTTGCTGGCGTTCCAGTTGTTTGTCAGTGCCGGTTGCTTCTTCTTGCTGCGTACTCTTGATCTCCTCTTGGCGCAGGGAATCATGTTGTGTGTCTTCATGCCTACGGCAACAGCGGCGGCTGTCATTACGGGCAAGTTGGGCGGAAATGTCGAACAACTCACCACCTACACTTTGCTTAGCAACTTTGCGGTGGCTCTTCTTGCACCGGCATTTTTTCCTGTAGTCCATCCTTATGCGCACCTTACTTTTCTTCAAGGTTTTCTCACAATCATAGAAAAGGTCTTTCCTCTGTTGATAGGACCGTTTTTTGCGGCTCTTTTGCTGCGAAGTGCGTATAGAGTAATCCGCGGCAAACATCTTCGTTTATCCCCGTTCTTCTCCAATCTGCCTTTCTATATATGGGCATTCTCCCTTGTTATACTCATGGCAAGTACTACACATTCATTGATTTACGATGATTACGACAAGTTGGCGGCACTGCTTTTGGCGGTTGGCTCGCTGTGTACTTGCCTGTTGCAGTTCGGGGTGGGGAAGTGGATCGGTAAAAAACTGGGGGCAACCATCTCGGCAGGGCAGGCATTGGGACAGAAAAATACCATATTGGGGATATGGATGGCACATACCTATCTCCTTCCGCTCTCTGCATTGGGACCTGCTGCCTACATTATATGGCAGAACTTGTTTAATAGTTGGCAACTCTGGCGACAAGGCAAAAAAGCCGCTTCTTCCTCTCTCTGATTGCTTGGCGGAATTCCTGCCGTCTTCCTATAATATAACCCGTTGGCGGAATTAATCTGAAAAGCAAGTGTCAGCGGGCTTGTTTCTTCCGGCATTGTGTCGGTACGTCAAAAATGGAGCGAGGATTTCGGTTAGCGGAGATACTGTCTGAGCGAAGCGAGTTTTGTCTCCGCTGAAATCCGAGTGACCCGTATTTTTGGCAACGTCCGACACACAGCCGGTGACTTTTCTTTGGTTTCTTTTCTTTTGGTCATGCAAAAGAAAAGAAAGGAATATCTGTATATAGAACCCTGTTTGTTCTTCCGTCTGGTGGGTTAGTATGTCTTATGGACAGCATCTATATACTTCTCTAACCTTCATTTTACTATTTCTTACGGATACACTGTGATTTCCCTGCTGATGTACCATGCTTATTTGCAGATATAAAACATTTGCCCTATCTTTGCAATGGAAAATCAACAAAAAACAACTAAATATGTACACAATATGAAAACAAGGAATTTATCACTGCTTATTGTGCTTTGCATTACCGGTACTCTTTGTGCGGCTGACTTTCGGTTTGGCAATTTGCACTATAGCATCATAAGTGAGAGTGACCGTACTGTCGAAGTTACCCAACCTGATCTCTGTCCGGATTCTTTCAATATCCCTGACTCTGTTACCTGGCAGGGAACTGTTTACAGAGTAACAAGGATAGGTTCCTATGCTTTCACTGGATGCAACATAAATCTCACATCTGTCACAATCCCGAATAGCGTAACGAGTATTGGAGATGCTGCTTTTTCGGGTACAGGTCTTACCTCTGTCTCCATCCCGAATAGTGTAGAGTATATCGGTTTTGGTGCTTTCTTTGATTGCACTAGTCTCGCTTCTATCACAATGGGTAATAGCGTGAGAAATCTTGGAGGTGCTGTCTTTTCTGGTTGTACAAGTCTAACCTCTATCGCTATCCCAAGTAGTGTGGATAGCGTGACATATGATACTTTCTCTGGTTGCACGAACCTTGCTTCTGTCACGATTGGTGAAGGCGTAACGAGTATAGGAAATGGTGCTTTCCGGAATTGTACGGGTCTTACTTCTGTCACTATTCCGAATAGTGTAAC
>DLLF01000017.1:0-35593 GCA_002477945.1 Bacteroidales bacterium UBA7569 | reverse complement strand
AGCCTTGGAGGTGGTGCTTTCTCTGATTGCACAAACCTTGACTCTATCACTATTCCGAATAGTGTAACAAGCCTTGGAGATGGTGCTTTCCGGGATTGTACGGGTCTTACTTCTGTCACTATCGGCAGTAGTGTAACGTACATTGGAAACAGTGCTTTCTCTGGTTGCACAAACCTTACATCTATCACGATCCCGAATAGTGTAACGTACATTGGGAACGAGACCTTCTCTGGTTGTACTGGTCTCGCCTTTGTCACGCTTGGTGAGGGTGTAACGAGCCTTGGAAATGGTGCTTTCTCTGATTGCACAAACCTTGACTCTATCACTATCCCCAACAATGTAACATATATGGGCAGCAATGTTCTCAAGGGTTGTACAGGTCTGATCTCTGTCACGCTTGGTGACGGCATAACGAGCATTGAAGACCATGCCTTCTCTGGTTTCACGAATCTCGTCTCTGTCACTATGGGTAATAGCGTGAGATATATTGGAACGCAGGCTTTCTCTGCCTGCACAGGTCTTACCGCTGTCACCATCCCCAATAGTGTAGATAGTGTTGGATCCTATGCTTTCTCTGGTTGCACAGGTATTACATCTGTCACGCTTGGTAACAACGTAACAAGTATCGGTTTCTGTGCTTTTATGGATTGCTCAGGTCTCACCTCTGTCACCATCCCGAATAGTGTAAAGAGAATTGAAAACGATGCTTTCTCTGGTTGTGGACTTAAGAAAGTGAATTATGAAGGAGATGTAAAAGGATGGCTAAGTATAGACTTGAGTGCTCAAGGAAGCCCTATACGCTGTTCAAGAAACTTGTATATCAATGATGTACTCTTGACGGACTTGGTCATACCCGATGATGTCACAACGCTTTCCGATGCATTTGCTTACGATACATGCCTGACTTCTGTAGTTATTGGCAATAGTGTGACAGATATAAGTGATCGGACTTTCGATGGTTGCACAGGTCTTACCTCTGTCTCTGTAAAAGCAGGAAACACAAAGTATGATAGCCGTAATAATTGCAATGCTATCATAGAAACAGCAACGAATACGTTGGTGCAAGGATTCAGTATGACAACTATCCCCAATACAGTAACAAGTATCGGAGAGGAGGCTTTCTTTGAATGCACGGGTCTCACCTCTATCACTATTCCAAATAGCGTAACAAACATTGGAGAGGGGGCTTTTATGGAATGCACGGGTCTTACCTCTATCACAATTCCCAATAGTATAGATAGTGTCGGAATTTACGCTTTTGCAGGCTGCACAGGTCTTACTTCCATAACGATTCCTAATAGCGTAACAAGTATTGGAGATGATGCTTTTGTGTATTGCACAGGGTTAGTTTCTGTTGTTATCGGTAACAATAATGAATTGACGATAGGGAGAAGCGTCTTTGAAGAGTGTGAAAGCCTAAAAAAAGTGACCTGCTATGCCGATGTGCCGCCTACTGTTATTTTTGAATCTTATGAAGGTGAAGACGGTACCATATATAGAAGTGGAGCCTTTGATACATGCAGATTATCCGAGATGACTCTGTATGTACCGGTCCAAGCCGTTGATGCGTACAAAGAGGCAGAGGAATGGAAAGAATTTGCGCATATTGTTCCCATTGGGGCAACGTCAACCGATACCGATGAACTGGTTATCGCACCTTCAACAACCGATGTAACCATCACATGGCCCGAAACTGCAGGTGCAGAGACGTACACCATTATCATTACAAAAAACGGCGAAATCATTTGTACACTAACATTTGATAGTACAGGGCAACTGGCCAACATCGCCTTTGCCGCACCGGCTCGCAGAGGCAGTACTCGCCATGCTCCCGCCGCTCTGCGCACGCAATCCGGTTTCCGGTTCACCATCACGGGGCTGGAGTCGGACACACAATACGGCTACTCCATTGTTACTAAAGATCATAATGAACAACCCCTCAGTACGTACGATGGCACTTTCTGCACTACGAACCATATCCCGACTGCAATAGACAATGAATTGTCTGGCGAATCATCTTTTGATAATGCAATGCATACCCGCAAGGTCTTCCGCGATGGTCAAGTGTTGATACAGCACAATGGCAAAATCTATACTCCTGCAGGTGCCGAGATGAAGTAATAATTATTCTTTCCAAAGGAAAGAATATACTTGGGAAGGACGGCATTAGTGCGCAGTCCTTCCTTTTGTTTTTATCCTGTTAACCTCAACTTCTTGTTTGTGGTATAAGATTTTGATATGGCTTCCTTGAAAATACAACGGAACCATTTGTCTGTTATGCAAAAAAGTAGTAACTTTGCAGAGTTGTGCTATATTGGTAAACCTCATGCAAAGAAAGCAGATTTTGTACATACTTGTGATTGCCATTGCAGCGGTCGCTCTCGGTTCGTGTGTTACTGCACGGAAGGTGAACTATATGCAGCCTGCCGATAAGCACATTCCTGCCTATGCCGACACAGTCAACTATTCCGACTATCAACTCCAGAAAGGCGATAGGCTCTATATTCATGTGTATGCCATCGACCAAAAGACGGCCGATCTGTTCAATGGAGGGCTGTCAAATAGTATGCAACTTCTCCGCAATAGTTCATCTTCTTCGTCCAATACGGACCTCTACACCTATATGGTGGATGACGATGGTTGTATCACTTTTCCTACGATAGGCAAAATCCATGTACGCGGTTTGACGACCCGCGAAGTAAAGCACAAGTTGGAGGAGGCGTTGTCAGATATTATCCTGCAAGAAGGCTCTATGCCGAATATGTCTGTAGAAGTGCAGATCGTTCAACGCTATTTCTCTGTCATCGGGGCGCAAGCCTCAGGCAGATTCCTTATTAACAAGGAGAAGATTACTATTTTTGAAGCGTTGGCGATGGCAAGAGATATTGCCGACTTCGGTGATCGCTCCAAGGTGCATATAGTCCGCGAAACGGAGGATAGTACGGTCATCAAAACTTTCGACCTGCGCTCTGCCGATATCATCAACTCCGAGTTCTATTATGTTGAGCCCAACGATGTGATATACATACAGAAGATCAAAGGGCAGGCATTCGGAATCAATTCGGCTGCTGCTGCAGTCTCGGTGGCGGCAACGACTCTTTCCTTCGGTGTCTTTGTATATACGTTGGTGGATCGATTCATTGTGCAACCTATTAAGCGAAAGTAAGAAAACAATATGAAACTGCATACCATACATACGAGTTGCATCGTCCTCCTTATTGGCGTATTGTTTTCCGGCTGCTACTCCAATCGGGCTGTGGGGCTTTTGCAGGAGCGTGACAACCTTCCTCAGTATGAGAAAGCCGACTATGAACCATATCGTATCCATATAAACGATGAAATAATCTACAGGCTGATTACTATGGATGAGACAATTGCCAAAGCAATCACGCAAGGAAATCGAAGCACGAATCTGACCGAGGTGAAGTCCTATCGTGTCTATTCCGATGGTTCTATCGATTTGCCATTCTTGGAACCCATTGTGGTGCAGGGATTGACTATCGAAGAAGCGGAAGCCTTGGTGCAAGAGAAATTTCGGGAGATAATACCAGATGCCGATGTGAAACTAACTCTCTATAACAAAACCTTTACCATCATCGGTGATATCAATTCAGGCACCTTTCCCATCTATAAAGACAAACTGACCATCTATCAGGCCTTGGCAATGTCTGGCGATTTGATGAATCAGGGCGATCGTAAGCATGTCCGCATCATTCGTCCGCGCGACAATGCAGCACCAGATGTACTGGAATTTGACATCCGAACCAATACTTTAGTGGACAGCAAATACTATTATGTCTATCCTAACGACGTGATATACGTTGCACGGTCTAAGGGGAGTTTCTATAAAGTCGCCTCTTATAGCGGTTTCCTGGCACTCATAACGTCCTCGTTGTCTCTATTGGTTTCTGTTCTCAACTATACATCGTTATAAAACAGACAAACACATCATTCTGCATGTTCTATGAATTCTTCTACAACACAAAACTCTTTGCCGACCATAATACCGCTTGATGAAGAAAAATCATCCGTTGATATAATGGAATGGGTCTTTAAAATCTTGCGCTATTGGTATTTGTTCGTAATAAGCATTGCCTTGGCGTTGGTGTTTGCCTTATTGCAGAACCGTAAATGGATTCCGCAGTATCTGTCTTCCGGTACAATACTGATTAAGGAATATACCAATGCCTATGGCGGTTCGCAAGCCTTGATGCAAGGTTTTGGTGTCGATCCCGGATACAAGAATGTAAATAACCAAGTGATAATGCTCTCGTCCTACGACCTTATGTCCCGCGTAGTGGATTCTTTGCCTTTCATGCATACGGAGTATATCACACAAGGACGGTTCCGCACACGCAACCTCTATAGAAACACTCCCATATTGATAGAGCCTACAATGGTGAATGGTTATGCTTATGGCATATTGTTCGAGATCCAACTCAGGGAAGATGGCTCCTTCTTGATTACATCTACCGATGAACATGTGCCATTCAGTGTGACGTCTCATTATGGTGAACCGATAAAGTCTTCGTTGTTTGAAGCCATTGTTTGGCCAACGGAGAATATGGTGAGCAGTGGTAAATTGTATTTCCGTTTTCGTGACAAAGTCTCTCTCGTGAATGAATTCTCCGCAAGACTGAGTCTTAGTTTCGTAAGTGAAGGTTCTACGGTACTCAATTTGGCATTGGTCAGCGAAACACCACAACGGGATTGTGAGTTTATTGATAAACTTAGTGAGTTATATCTTCAAGACAATCTGGATCGGAAAAACGATGTAGCCAACAATTCCATTCGCTTTATTAATGAACAGTTGGCTCTTCTCCAAAAGTCACTGATGGTATCGGAAAGTGCTATGACCAACTTCCGCCAAGAGAATAAGTTTGTTGATGTCTCTTCCTATGCTTCCACGTTGATGCAAAAGATGGAAAACTACGATGCACAGGAAATGTCTCTGAGGCTCAAGGAAACCTATTTGGACTATCTCACTCAATATCTGCATGCCAATATGGAAGAGGGAAGCATCGTCGCACCGTCATCGCTCGGACTCAATGAACCCATGTTGATGACCCTTGTGCAGCAACTCAACGACTTGCGAATTCAGCGTGGAGAACTCTCCGATAAGAATGTTTACTATGCCAAATATACAAAGGATATAGAGAATGTTACGGCGGCAATCAATGAAGTGGTCAATTCTATGCGGACCTCTCTGGAGATAGAGAAAAACGACTTGAACGCTCGGTATGCACAAGTACAAAGCGACATCAAAAATTTGCCGGAAAAAGAACTGGAGATGGTCGCTATCGAACGCAATTACAGAATTGATGACAACTACTATACTTTCTTCCTGCAGAAACGGGCAGAAACGGAAATACAAAAAGCATCCAACACACCCGACAACGCTGTGCTGGATAAAGCGCGCACAACCTATATCACCAATGCCAAACAACAGAGAAAAACTATGATTTCCTATTTGGCATTAGGTTTCCTTCTGCCGTTGGTGCTTTCCGTGTTGATTGAACTGATATATAATAAGTTGCGTATCCCTAAAGAAGTGGAACGATTGTCAAGTTTTCCTCTTATTGGTTCTCTGCGTCATGTTCGTTCACAAAATCCGACTCTTGTACAGAAAAATCCGCGTTCCTCCTATACGGAAATGCTTCGGACGATCCGAACCAAAATCGAATTCATTGTCGGGAGAAAGCAAAACATCGTACTTTCTATCACTTCAACTCAGTCAGGAGATGGCAAGACATTTCTGGCAACGAACCTTGCGGCTCTCTACGGAATGACAGGGAAAAAGACTTTGCTCATAGACTTGGATATACGCAAACCCAATATACATGAGAAATTGGGGGTGGATGCTGGATTAGGTGTAACTAATTACCTTATAGGAGAATGTGAAATAGAAGATATCCTCCATAAAGATACATCTTATAATTTCGATTTTCTGTTGGCTGGAACTATCCCTCCCAATCCTGGGGAACTCATACGGACGGATAAGTTGGTAAGTTTGCTTCAGGAATTGCGTAAACAATACGATTTTATTATCATCGATACATCGCCTATCGGACAAGTTCCGGATGCGTTTGCTCTGATCGAACAAACCGACCTTACGTTGTATGTCATTCGTTGTATGCAAACCAACAAGTACTTCTGCAAGAATACGCTCCAGCAGATGGAAGCCGATTATAAAGACAAAGTGCAGTTAGTCTTCTCGGATATGCCTGTCGAAAAGAAAAGAAAACGTCTCGGAAGAAAGTCTTATGGATACGCATACAACTCCTACGGGTATGGATACGGTTATGGATATGGGGGCAAGAACGACTACAACTATTATTCTGATGACGAATAAACCTCAATAGAAAACACAATATGAAGATAGCCATTGTTGGAACAGGATATGTCGGTTTGGTTTCTGGGACTTGCTTCTCCGAAATGGGAAACGATGTAACTTGTGTAGATGTGAATAGAGAGAAAATTGAGAACCTGAAGAAGGGGATCATCCCTATATATGAACCGCGTTTGGACGATATGTTGTTGCGTAACCAGAAGGCTAATCGTCTGCATTTCACTACGTCATTGGAAGATGTCCTCAACAATGTTGAGGTCGTTTTCTGTGCTGTGGGTACCCCTCCCGATGAGGATGGCTCTGCCGACCTTCACTATGTTATGGAGGTTGCCCATACGGTCGGGAAGGCAATGCAGCATTATGTTCTTTTTGTCACGAAGTCCACAGTGCCTGTCGGGACTGCACAGTTGGTGAAAAAGGCAATCTCGGAAGAACTTGTGCAACGGCAGGTGGATATTCCGTTCGATGTCGCCTCTAATCCAGAGTTCCTGAAAGAGGGAGATGCCATCAAGGATTTTATGTCGCCCGATAGGGTTGTCGTGGGAGTTGAAAGCGAGCGTGCAGAACAACTCATGACAAGTCTCTATCGACCGTTTTTGCTCAACAATTTCCGCGTATTCTTCATGGATATCCCTTCCGCAGAAATGACCAAATATGCAGCCAATGCCATGTTGGCTACGCGTATCTCCTTCATGAACGATATCGCCAATCTCTGCGAAAAAGTGGGAGCCGATGTAAATATGGTTCGCAAAGGTATTGGAGCCGATGCCCGTATTGGTCAGAAGTTCCTCTATGCCGGTATTGGATACGGAGGGTCCTGTTTCCCAAAAGATGTGCGTGCTTTGGCACATACTGGACGGCAGCATGGCTGCCCTATGCGTTTGATTGAAGCCGTAGAATCTGTCAACTTGGCGCAAAAAGAGGTCCTCTATCATAAATTGCTGCAATACTTCAAAGGCAATCTGAACGGAAAAAACATTGCCTTGTGGGGGCTTTCTTTCAAACCGAATACCGATGATATGCGCGAAGCCCCGTCTCTTGTCATTATAAAGTACCTTCTTGGCAGCGGCTGCCGTATCCGTGTGTACGATCCTGTCGCTATGCAGGAAGCAAAGCGGTTGTTGGGTGACGACCGAAACATATACTATGCTTCCGACATCTACGATGCAGCGTTGGGAGCGGATGCGCTTTTGCTTGTTACGGAATGGAAAGAGTTCCGTATGCCTTCATGGCAAGTGATAGCACGTTCCATGAATGGAAATTTGATCCTTGACGGCAGAAATATATATGATAAACAGGAACTCTTGGCGCAAGGGTTTGTTTATCAAGGCATAGGACGCTAAAAGCGTCTTATATGTCCGTTTTGGATTTTTTTGGTATCTTGTGACGGTAAAAAGTGTCTGTCGCTGTGTTCTGTGTAGAACATTCATCTTTATACGATCAACTTGAGAATAGATATATATGAGTATCTTCACCGGCATATTGCAGCAGTATTGGGGATATAGTGCATTTCGTCCGCTCCAGGAGGATATCATCAGAAGCGCGTATGAAGGACACGATACGCTTGCTTTGATGCCTACAGGAGGAGGAAAGTCGCTTTGTTTCCAGGTGCCGGCGATGGCGAAAGAGGGGTTATGTCTGGTCATTACACCGCTCATCGCTCTGATGAAAGACCAGGTGGAAAATTTGAGGAAAAAAGGTATAAAAGCGTATGCCGTCTATAGTGGTATCACCAACGGACAAATACAGACAATCCTCGATAATTGTCAGTTTGGAAACTATAAGTTTCTCTATGTATCTCCCGAACGGTTGGAGAGTGAACCGTTCCGCAAACGGTTGGTTTGTCTGCCGGTCAACCTCATTGCTGTTGACGAAGCACATTGTATATCGCAGTGGGGGTACGATTTCCGTCCTCCTTATCTGCGGATTTCTCAAGTCCGCAAAGATTTTCCAGACATACCTGTCCTCGCACTTACGGCTACGGCTACACCCGAAGTGGTCAGGGATATTCAAGACAAACTGTCTTTGCCTCCTCTGCCTAATCGGCGCAAACGCGAATGGAATGTCTTTCAGAAGAGTTTCGCTCGTGGTAATTTGTCTTACATTGTGCGCCAAACAACCGACAAGAGTGCCCAACTCTTGCGTATCCTGAACGCGGTTCCGGGCAGTGCGATCGTTTATGTAAGAAATCGGAAACATACCAAAGAAATGGCGGAATGGCTCATGCAGCAAGGCATTTCCGCTACTTGTTATCATGCCGGTCTTGGTTCGTATAGTAAAGACACGGCGCAGAAACAGTGGAAAGAGTATTCGATCCGGAGTGGCGGGGGTGTTCGCGTCATGGTGGCAACCAATGCCTTTGGTATGGGAATTGACAAACCCGATGTGCGCCTTGTCATTCATTGGGATTTGCCTGATACGCTGGAGGCATACTTCCAGGAAGCGGGTAGGGCGGGGCGCGATGGGAACGAGGCGTATGCTGTGTTGCTTTATAATGAGACCGACAAAACAAAGGCAAAAAAGCGTGTTGTGGATACCTATCCGACGAAGGAATTTGTAAAACGCATCTACGAAGCGCTTGGCAACTTCTATGAGATTGGCATCGGTTCAGGAATGGGGCATACATTTCCATTCCCCATGGAAAAATTCGCACAGGTCTGTCATTTCCCCATTCTGCCTGCTTTCAGTGCTGTGCAGTTGCTTTGTCAGGCGGGCTATTTGGCGTATCAGGAGGAGACGGAAACTTCACCGCGTGTACAATTTCTTTGCACTCGCGAAGATTTGTATCATCGGGATTTCACGGCTGAACAGGAAAGGGTAATCTATTATCTCTTGCGGTATCATACGGGGATATTTACCGATCCCGTCTATATTCGCGACAATGAAATGGCAAAAGCACTTGAATTGCAACCGAAACGCCTGAATGAGTTGCTCGTTGGATTTGCCCGCGAGGGCTTGTTGCGCTATGTCCCTCGGCGCCGTACTCCCTATATCACGTTTGTCACGGAACGTATTCCTTTGGATCAGATGCGGCTCACCGATGCTGTGTACGAAGACAGAAAAACGCTCTATGTAAAACGGCTTCAGGCCATGGTTGAATATGCAGAGCAGGATCGTTTCTGCAGAAGTCAGATTTTGTTGTCATATTTTGGTGAAACCGGTTCCGAACCTTGTGGCAAATGCGATATTTGCCGGCGGAATAGGAAACAACAAGAAGAGAACCGCTAAAGCATAGTCGCGTACATAAGCCCGAACAAATAGCCCCATTAGTCTTGTTAGTCTTATCCGTCCAATTTGTCTTATAAGCCCTATCAGCCCCATTAGTCCACTTTCCTATAACTTCTCGATCAACTAAAACGTCTATCATCATTTCATTGGCATATTCTTTATCCTCCCTGTCATCTTCCTTGCAAAATCGTACATCGTACATTGTCAAATCGTAAATATCTTGACCCCTCAAGCCGACCTCACCGACCCCTCGTCGAGTCCTGAACGACTTCTCATCGAGACATAAAAATGAAGTCGACAAAGCAAAATCGTACATTGTACATCGTCAAATCGTAAATATCTTGCCCCCTCAACGGGAACTGGAGATAAGGTCGGTAAAATGGAATCGTCTAATTCGTCTAATTCGCCCAATCCGTCCCATCTGCCCTATTAATCTCATCCTCCCACCTTATAGAACTTCTCGATCAACTAGAATGTCTATAATCAGTAACCTTGGAGCAATGTAATGCGTGTCAGCGGTCAGTTCCTTCCGGCATTGTGTCGGGTGTCAAAAATGGAGCGGGAATTTCGATAAGCGGAGATACTGTCTGAGCGAAGCGAGTTGTGTCTCCGCCGAAATCCAAGCGACCCCATATTTTTGGCAACGCCCGACGCAAATCAATCCGTAGGTTAACGTTGCTTATAGCCACCTCTTTGAGGGGATGGGGGAGTCTTTTTGGTTTCTATTCTTTTGGTTATCTAAAAGAATAAAAAGTGTAATGGTACAAAAATAGTCCTCTCGATGCAAGAATGAGCAAACTAAATCGTACATCGTACATTGTCCAATCGTAAATAATATTCCCTTTCATGGAGTCTTACATACGAAAAAATGCAAAGGGACACCTCACGGCGTCCCTTCTACTATAAGGTATTAGTCTATTAATTTATTAAGGTACAAAAAAGATTGTGTTGTTCTTTCTGATTGCGTTGCAAAGGTAACTGCTTTTTCTGACCCTCACAATAGCAAAAAATATGTTTTACAACATATTTTTCGGGTATATCAGTAACCAAACCTTGCTTTTCTGCCGTCTTTCGGACTATTTTTCTGTCATATTGCAATATCAGGGGAAAAACTGTACCTTTGTGGCACAAACTTGTCAAAGGACTGTTTTGTTATGGATGAGCAAGAAATACTTCAGCGTCAGAATCGGGCGGAAGAATTGTTTCGTCAGGGATTCAATTGTTCGCAATCGGTGATGGCTGCATGTGCCGATATCTATGGAATCGACTCGTCTCTTGCACTTCGTCTCGCTGCCTCTTTCGGAGGAGGTATCGGCAGAATGAGGCAGACTTGCGGAGCAGCATGCGGAATGTTCCTTTTGGCGGGGTTGCACAATGGTAGCACTAAGCCGCACGACAACGAAGGCAAGATGAACAATTATAACACCGTGCAATCGCTTGCAACTGCTTTCAAGCACGAACACGGATCACTTATATGTGCCGAATTGTTGGGGCTGGCAAAGCCGGAGACTTCTCCTGAACCCGAATCGCGGACCGATGCCTACTATAAGAAGCGGCCATGTGTTGAGATGGTACGCACGGCTGTCGGAATTTATTGTAAACAACTATTATAATTGCACTTGTTATGTATTATTTGGCTATCATAGGTGGTGGACCTGCAGGCTATACCGCGGCTGCAGAACTTGCTAAAGCGGGTAAAGATGTGATTATGTTCGAACAAACAGCCATTGGAGGAACATGCTTGAATGTAGGGTGTATCCCTACGAAAACCTTGCTCTATAGTGCCAAATTATATCACAATGCACAGAATGTTTCCAAATATGGTGTCTCTGCCGAAGGGGTATCTTTCGATTATGCCAAGTTGCAGCAACGCAAACAGAAAGTGATACGTAAGTTGGCGGCAGGTATTCGCGCTAAACTCAATAGCCCGCATTGCACGATGGTCTCAGCGGCTGCAACGGTGGTGTCGCGAACCGATGACAAAGTGGTCGTACGTGCTTCGGAAACCGATTATGAAGCCGAAAACCTGCTTGTTTGCACAGGCTCCGTCAATTTTATGCCGCCTATTCCCGGACTCAAAGACAATCCTTTCGTATTGGACTCGTCTGCCGCATTATCTTTACAGGCACTTCCATCTGCTGTCATTATAGTCGGTGGAGGAGTTATCGGAATGGAATTTGCCACTTTGTACCACGAACTCGGTGTTTCTGTCACGGTGATTGAGGCTATGCCTTCCATTCTCCCGAACCTCGATGCGGAAGTGGTGGACGTATTGTCGCACAAATATAAGAAGGATGGCATCAATATTCTCACAAATACACGCGTCAGCCGGTTGGAAGGAAATCAGGTAATCACAGAGGATGGAACATATTCTGCTGATAATATCCTCGTGTGCGTGGGACGCCGTCCGAACCTGCAGGGGCTGGAAACATTGACTGACCTGCAGTTGAATCGGAGTGGGATAGAAGTGGATGAGTTCATGCGCACCAACCTGTCCAATGTGTATGCCGCCGGCGATGTCACGGGCAAACTGATGTTGGCACACGTGGCGGCTCGGCAAGCGGAAGTGGCTGTCGGGCGTATGCTCAGGCAACTTCCTTTGCAGCGCATTGCTTACAATGCCATCCCGTCTGTTGTCTATACCAATCCGGAGATCGCATCGGTGGGGCTTGCGGAGCAAGATCTCACAGGAACGGATTGTGTCCTGCCTATCCCTTATGAGGTTAAGAAACTCCCAATGGCTTTCTCCGGACGGTTTGTTGCCGAAAACGAGGGGGAAAACGGCTTGTGCAAAATTATAGTGGACAAGAAGGAACAGACCATCCTTGGAGTTAGCATGGTCGGAAATCCATGCTCCGAAATCATTGCAGCGGCCTCATTTGCAGTACGGATGGGATATACGGTGGCAGAATTCAAACAGGTGGTCTTCCCGCATCCCACAGTGTCTGAGATTTTGCGGGAAACAGTAATAGAGTAGGGCGGGGGACTATGGATAAATCTAAAAGAGTCCTGGTGGCGATGAGTGGTGGCATCGATAGTTCGGTGGCTGCTATGTTGCTTTTGGAACAGGGGTACGAATTGGTGGGAGTCACCTTCCGCACCTACGACTCTATTCGGGAATCGTGCCTTCGGAAGGAAAAAGGATGTTGTTCCATGGAGTCCATCATGGAGGCTAAGCACTTGGCTGAGCAATTGGGATTCCCGCACCATATATTGGATTTCAGGGAGATATTCCGCAAGGAAGTGATTGGTAACTTCGTCAGCGAGTATTTCAAAGGACGAACCCCGAACCCTTGTGTCTTGTGCAATTCGCATATCAAGTGGGGGGAACTGGTAAGGGCTGCCGACGAGTATGATTGTGAATGGATCGCTACAGGGCATTATGCCCGTATCGCACAGCACAACGGGCATTACTATCTTCGCAATGCCGTGGATACACACAAAGACCAAACCTATTTCCTGTGGATGCTTACCGAGGATAACCTGCGGCGCACTATATTTCCTTTGGGCAATCTCACAAAGGAACAGGTACGCGCAATCGCTCTGCAGCATGGGTTCAAAAAACTGTCTCAAAAGACCGAAAGTCAGGAAATCTGTTTCGTCACGGATAACGACTACCGGGCCTTCATTGAACCCTATGCCGACTCTCTGCCGAATGGCAGACTGGCTTTTCAAACGGGTGATTATATAAGTGCGAACGGTAGTGTATTGGGCAAGCATAGCGGCTTCGCCAATTATACTGTCGGGCAGCGTAAGGGATTGGGCATCGCATTGGGAAAACCCGCCTATGTCACGCACATCAATGCTCGGACAAATGAAGTCACACTCGGTACCCGCGATGATCTCTATACCGATGCACTGCAGGCTTCTTCCGTGCGTTTGCGCGACAAAGAGACTCTTTTGGCGGATCCTCTTGTTCGGGCGCGCATACGTTATAAGTCTCCCGCAGTGGAGGCAACCGTTCAATTACACTCACTCGAAGGGAACGAAAATAGTATTTCTGCCGTTTCTTCAGAATGTCCGATGTGTGCAACGTTGCATTTTCAGACTCCCGTGTGGGGAGTTACTCCGGGGCAATCGGTCGTGTTCTACAAGGACGACCTTCTTGTCGGAGGAGGTATCATCGAAGGATAAACAACCGTTCCGATATCTGTATGCGCAGAGCGTTCTGAGAGTTCGAGACTTTCAGAACGCTCTGCACATAGCAATCTTAAACTGATTTTTCTCTCTCTTAAGGGCTGTGAAATGGATCCGTCTTTCCTTTATGAAAGCACCGTGGAGGGGCTTCGGAAGATTTTTCTATGTTTTCTCTTGCTTTTCCCGAATCTTTCAACTATCTTTGCTTTCATATCATTAACCTGTTAAACCAATCTTACCATGAAACGCTTTGGCTTGTTTGGGTTTGTGTCAACCCTTTGTCTTTTTTCTTTCGTTTCCACATCGTTTGCTTGCACGGGCATAACGCTTCGTACACAAAGCAATCAAACAGTTGTTGCACGTACCATAGAGTGGGCATTGCAACCCCTCAATAGCGGGTATGTTGTTGTTCCTCGAGACTGTTCTCAGCAGTCTTTCTTGCCGGATGGCACACAGAAAGGGCTTCGTTTTAAGGCAAAATACGGATATGTAGGGCTTACGGTCGAACAACCCGATTTTGTGATGGAAGGAATCAACGAGGTGGGGCTATCTGCTGGGCTGTTCTATTTTCCGGGCTACGGAAAGTACAAGGAATATGATCCGGAACTCAAATCACAGACAATTGGAGATTTTCAGTTGGTGGCTTGGATTCTCAGCCGGTTCAGTACGGTCGAAGAGGTGGTAAACGCTTTGCCTTCTGTGCATATTACTTCCATCGACCCGCGCAGTTCCACTGTGCATTGGCGGATTGCAGAACCTTCCGGTCGGCAGGTCGTCTTGGAGATTATGGATGGGGAATTATGCATTACGGAAAACACGTTGGGAGTACTCACCAATTCACCCGATTTCAATTGGCATCTCACGAACCTTAACAACTACACCAATCTCAAGGCGGGAACCATTACCTCTGCACAAATAGGCGATCTTCATCTCACGGCATTCGGGGGTGGGGCAGGATTGCATGGCGTACCTGGCGATATGACGCCTCCTTCGCGCTTTGTCCGTGCTGCGCTCTTTCAATCCACAGCACCAAAGTTGGAGACCACCGAAGAAACAGTCGTGCAGGCGTTCCACTTGTTGAACAACTTTGATATACCTGTCGGCATACAGTTTGAGAACCGGCAGGAGATTCCCGACCAACCGAGCGCAACACAATGGACGGTGGTTTCCGACTTGTCAAACCGTTGCATATATTTCCGCACTATGTACGATGCTACTATTCGGTGTATTGATCTCCGCACAATTGACTTCCGTCGAGTTGCTTTCAAACAGTCTCCTTTGGACGTTGTGAAGAAACAGCCTGTCCAATACCTGCAAATTCACTAACCCGTTTAGGTCGGCTATTATACCTGATAATGCTCTTTTCGGTTTGCAGATAGTATATCATTCTTATTGCAGCGAGGTGACGAATATGTTTAATGAATACAAAATAATCATCTTCGCATAATAAGTGCCATCGGAAACAGAGAAAATGTATTGCATTGGTCTAATCCGTATAATCTGACTCATTGGGTGGGAAAAATAACGGAAGAAGCCTGTTGCACCTCTTGTGAAACAGGCTTCATTTCCTTGATATGGTATCCTTATAGGTTAGGGTAGAAGAGCATAATCTATCACCTCTTGTATGTCTTTGACATAGTGGAAAGTCATGCCCTTCCTGTAAAGTTCAGGAATTTCCTCTATGTCCTTTTGGTTGTCAGCGCAAAGTACTATAGTGTCAATACCTGCACGTTTTGCAGCCAATATCTTCTCTTTAATACCGCCCACGGGAAGCACTTTTCCTCGCAACGTCATCTCGCCGGTCATAGCAAGCCGTTCGCGCACCTTTCTGCCTGTGAAAGCGGAAACCAAAGCAGTTGTCATTGTAATTCCGGCGGAAGGACCGTCTTTCGGGATAGCACCTTCGGGCACATGGATATGTACCGACTTGCTGTCAATGTCCTTCTTGGAAATACCAAATTCATCTGTATGTGCCTTTATGTAGCCCAATGCAATCGTTGCCGATTCTTTCATCACATCTCCGAGATTACCCGTCAATGTCAGGGTAGGGGTCTTGCTGGGGGAAAGCGATGATTCAATGAAAAGTATCTCACCGCCCACTTGCGTCCATGCCAAACCTGTAACAACTCCTGCATACTTGTTGTTCTCGTATTGGTCACGGGAGTATCTTGGTTTCCCAAGGTATTCTTGAAGATCTTTTGTGGTGATATTCACATTATAAGGCTCTCCCGTGGCAATCCGTTTGGCAACTTTTCGCATAACGGAAGCAATCTGCCTCTCTAGTTCACGTACTCCGGATTCCCTTGTATAGTCATCTATCAAGGAATTTAGGATGGTCTTGCTGAATTTTAATTGAGACGATTTTATGCCGTGGGCTTCCAATTCCTTCGGAACAAGATGTTTCCGTGCTATTTCCACCTTCTCCTCTTGCAAATAGCCGGTCATCTCTATGAGTTCCATTCGGTCCAATAACGGGCGGGGAATGGTATTCAGGGAGTTGGCTGTCGCAACGAAGAGAACTTTACTAAGGTCATAGTCCACATCAAGGAAGTTATCATGGAAGGACGTGTTTTGCTCAGGGTCAAGCACCTCTAATAGGGCACTTGTCGGATCTCCGTGATAATCAGAAGTCACTTTGTCAATCTCGTCCAGCACAAACACAGGGTTCGAGGATTGTACTTTCTGTATATTCTGGATGATTCGTCCGGGCATGGCCCCGATGTAGGTACGTCTGTGACCGCGGATCTCGGCCTCGTCATGCAAACCTCCCAACGATATACGGGCGTATTTTCTGCCAAGTGCCTCGGCGATGGATTTTCCCAACGAAGTCTTTCCGACTCCCGGAGGACCATATAGGCAGATAATAGGTGACTTCAAATCGCCCTTCATTTTCAGCACGGCTAAATACTCAAGAATACGCTCTTTCACCTTGTCCATACCATAATGGTCTCTGTTGAGTACTTTTTCGGCATTCTTAAGATCAAGATTATCTTCCGTATATTCATTCCAAGGGAGTGCCAGCATGGTCTCCAGATAATTCTGTTGAGTGGAGTATTCTGGCGATTGGGTAGGGGTGCGCTCCAATTTCTTGAGTTCTACCTCGAATACTTTGGCCGTCTCTGTGCTCCATTTCTTCTTTTTGGCACGTTCGCGCATATCGCTCACGTCTTGCTCGCTGGTGTCGCCCAACTCTTTCTGGATAGTGTGTATCTGTTGTTGCAGGAAATACTCGCGTTGTTGTTTGTCCATGTCCTCTTTGGCTTTCTCCTGTATAGAACGCTTTATGTCCAGAAGTTGCATCTCTTTCTGCAACATCTCCAAAAGATGCACAGCCCTGTCTTCTATTTTTTCGTACTGAAGAAGTTCCTGTTTTGCTTCTGTCTTGATTTGGATATTAACACATACATAATTCACCAACGAAGGAGGATTGTCTATGTTGTCAAGAGCAAATCGTGCCTCTCTTGGCACGCTCGCACTCTGACCGATAATGTTGATGGCAACCTCCTTGATGCTCGAAGCCAAAGCAATAAAGTGTTTGTCCCCCTTTTTAGGAAATACCTCGGGGACAACAATCACACGGGCTTTCATGTATGGACGCACTGCCGTAATGGCATCTACCATGATTCGCTCCATTCCTTCAAGAATAATGGTAAGTGATCCGTCCGGCATATCAAACGTACGGATAACACGTGCAGCCGTTCCCAACATGTAAATATCATCTCCATTGGGCTCTTGCACGTCAGCATCCTTTTGACAGCATACGGCTATCAACTCTTCTTGTTCGTATGCTGCTTTCACCAATTTGATGGACTTTGGGCGTGCCACGGTTACCGGTAACAGCACACCGGAAAATAACACCATATTGCGCAATGGAAGAATAGGTAATACATCACCTGTTGCTATCTTTATTTTCGCCTGTTCATCATTTCCGCTCAATACGGGCACCACCTCCACTTTCATATCCGTATTTTTACTATCTGCACATTCTCGTAATAAGTCTGAATAGTCTGTCATATTTTACTGCTTTCTCTTTTGTTTTTTTTGTTATAAATTCGCTAAGCCTTAGCCGCAATATCGGGTTGTTGTGATATTGAATCCAAAAGCAATGCTTCTTGCAACACCTCAACCGAACTCCTCTGTGAATAATGATTTGTTATGGTACTATATCTTTCATGAAAAAACTATCCACGCATTACAATTTTCTCTGTAGTGAAGTTGTTTGGACGCACGTCTTATTCTCACGGAAGAGTCACAACTGATGATTGTATTTATAAAATTATACTACACACTTCTGGGAATGTCACCATTTCTTTACACCACTATTTCTGAGACTTATCGCAAACTTCCCATCGCTTACTACAAGAATAATACCAACGGGATAATAGGGCTGTACCAATAGAACAATATGCCGATTTGCCTGCGCTAACCACTCAACCATCGCAAAATTATTAAATGGTGACTTATGTCTGCTGCCAGAATGACAGATATACATGGCAGATATAATCGTACCCAAAATCATATCTTTGTTATGTATTTAACATAATATGAATTATGTTTCAATTTGGGACAATACTTTAATAGTGTTTTTTTCGGCAAATTGTGATATAAAACACACAATCAAAGTAATCTCATGTAGAGTCCAATCACTCTTCTTGGTGAGAAAACTCCTCAAATGTTCCGTCATCAAAAAACACAACAATCTTCTGTATTTTTTTTGTATTTTGCGTATGTTGTGCAGTGAAAAGCAGATTTGAGTCACTCCTTTGTGACATTGGATTTTGTTCTATTGACGCAACAGCCGTTTCTGAATCTCCTTTTGGAATGGTTGCCGAATATTTTGGACCAACCTGCGTACGGGTTGGTATGTCAAATAATAAGGCTTGCTGAGAATCGTCTTTTTTTCGGTACATGGGTTCTTCGCCGGAAATAAGCCAATCTGACGACACTTGCGGATATCTTTTCAGTACTTTCTGCATTACTTCTAAACTGGGTTTGTTCCGACCGTTCAAGATATTAGAAACAGTGCCGGGCTGTATTCCTACTTCTTCTGCGAATTGTTTGGCTGATACATTCTCCTGCTGTATTAGAGTCGCCAGTCTGTCTTTTTCGTCCAACATACGAATGTGTAATTTTTTGCAAAGATAGATATTATAAATCACATTTGCAAAACTATATCGTGGAATCACATCTGCAAAGTGCAAAATATAATTGTGAATCGTGATGAGATTCACAATCTTCAGGAGCAGTTATATAATAAATTGACGAACAGTACATTATAGGATATACTGCACAACTATAGATATATGTATTATATATCTCATTTATAGAGAATTGGAGTACTCTGTACAATACATATCATGCAGCATGGTAACAATATGCTGCTCCATCTCATTATTTTTCTAAAGCGCAACTATAGATATTTATTATATCTGCTTATATATAATTAGTTATAAAACGCAATATTGCATATTTGAGTGTGTTCACATAGTATCACATTGCTGAAGTACACGCATAACCACACTTGTAAAATATCACGATATATGTCTACTGGAAGTTCACAATGATGTCCCGTAATCAAACTGCATTGTGTTACAAATGCAAATTCAAAGATGTGAATTTGAATAGATATTCCCTACCCTCCCCTTTGTGATAGATTATTTTTCTTATGGCGTTATTTGCGAGCAAGCAAAAGTTGATGTAATTTTGCGAAAATCCGAAGCAAACGTATTACTAACTTCAAAAATGCAATTTTTATGAACAACAATCATGACGAAATAGAATTCAACGAGGACGATGCTGTTGAATATATATGGAACTTCATTCCTGAAGTTGATCGCAAATCGCTCGCTCGCGAAGACATCCAAAATGTCTTGGATTTGATTTATGATTACTACGACAATGAGGGGCTTATCAGTGAGGATACGGCTGAGTCGGCTTCCATTGATGAAGAACAGATGTACGATTACATCAAAGAAAACGCTGCGAAATACGATTGTTTTTTGTCCGATGAACTGATACAACTCATCCTTGATGGGGAGTTTGAATATGGTGTATCCATAGGTATCTATTCTGAAGACGACGAGGATAGCGAAGATTGATACAATCTTTTGTAAACCATTGTCTCAATGAAATGTTCGGTCATCATATTGAACTGGAACGGTGCGTCAATGCTCCGGCAGTATCTTCCTTCGGTACTCCGTTTCTCTTCATTGCCGGAGTGCGAAGTTGTCGTGGCTGATAATGGCTCTTCCGACGATTCTCTTGCCTGTCTTGCCCAATATCCTGACGTACATGTTATCTCGTTTTCCGATAACTATGGTTTTGCGGAGGGCTATAATCGTGCTTTGGCTCATACGGATGCCGAATACACGGTTCTTCTCAATTCTGATGTCGAGGTGACCGATGGTTGGCTTTCTTCCTTGCTGGCTTATATGGACAGCCATCCCGATGTGGCTGCTTGTCAGCCTAAAATACTCTCCTTGCAGAGCAAAAAAGAATACGATAAAGGTGCTGTCCCGTCTGTCACTTTCGAGCATGCGGGAGCAGCGGGCGGTTATATCGATATTTTGGGATATCCCTATTGCAGAGGACGCATCTTGGGCTACGTTGAGAACGATCATGGGCAGTATGACGATATTGCCCCTGTCTTTTGGGCAAGTGGGGCCTGCCTGTGTATCCGCACGGATGTTTATAAGCGCGAAGGGGGATTGGACGGGCGTTTCTTCGCTCACATGGAAGAGATTGACCTGTGTTGGCGCTTGCAATGTAGAGGTCATCGGATTGTATGTGTGCCGTCAAGTGTGGTTTACCACTTGGGAGGGGGTTCTTTGAACTATGAGAACCCGCGCAAAACATACTTGAACTTCCGTAATAACTTGCTGATGTTGTATAAGAATATGCCGGCAGGAAAACTCTGGTGGGTTTGGATCATACGTTTCTTGATGGATTATGCTGCTTCTTTGCAATTTGTTCTTGGCGGGAAGTTCTCCAATTTCCGTACTGTCATTCGGGCTCGTCTTGATTTTTGGCGGCAACGTAAGCAATACAAGGCGGATCGTACGGTCAATCTCCGCAAAGCCGTTGTTCCGTTTCCCGATGTCATTACCCGTCGCTCTATTGTGTTCGACTATTATGTCAGAGGCAAGCGCAGGTAATTCTCGCACCTGTTTCGGCATCTCTAAGTTTCCTTTTGTCTCTCTTGTCTTGAAATCGTTCCATTGCCCCTTCTCTGTTGTAGCAATCTGTGTTTTGAATGTAACTTTCCGGTTGCCTTTGCAAGTGGAATAAATCCCTACCCGTTTCATTATAGGAACTCTGCATATAATGTTCCGTCAAGGGTGAAGTAGGCAAGGTTTTTCTTTTAGGTTTCACTCTTTTTTGTGGTGTTTGGTATGTCCTGCAGGGTATTCCTACGACCCCTCGTCGAGACCTCAAGCACCCCTCATCGGGAGATGAAGAATAAACCATCTCACCTCATAGAATTTCTCGATTAACTGGAATGTCTATAGTAATCCCGCAATGGGATTACCTCTTTTCCCTATTCGTCCAATCTACCCAATCCTCCTATAGCATGAAGCCTTCCCTCCTCGAACGTCTCGAACAAATAGAATGTCTATCCCTCAAACGGAGTTAAGGAATAGCACAAATCAACTCATAAACGGCAATACTCTCCATTTCTTTCAACTCCGAATGGGGCGGCATAGATTATTCCGCTTTCTTTGGCAGTCTTTGCCGTTTCAGATAAATGTTGTATCTTTGCCTATTAGATACAATTCTAAAACTCTTGGCTATGCTAAAGCATTTGCATATCAAAAACTATGCACTCATTTCCGAGTTGGACATCGGTTTTGCAAGCGGATTCGATGTGATTACGGGGGAAACGGGTGCAGGTAAGTCTATTATTTTGGGCGCATTGTCTCTGCTTATGGGAAACCGTGCCGACAGCAAAAATATTACGGAGGGAGAGCAAAAGTGCATAGTGGAGGGAGAATTCGACTTGGCACACCTTGATTTGGAGTCCTTTTTCAGCGAACACGATTTGGATTACGATCCCTCTTGTGTCTTGCGCCGTGAACTGATCGCTAACGGCAAATCACGCTCGTTTATCAACGACACCCCTGTCTCGTTATCTTTGCTTCATGAGTTGGCTGACCGCCTGATTGATATTCATTCGCAGCATCAAAACCTGCTGGTCCGCGATGATCGCTTCCAGATCGGTGTGGTGGATGTCATTGCACGCAACGGCAAGGAAAAAAGTGCTTACCGCAAACTATGGAATGAGTACAAAACTTTGGAAAATCAATTGCGGACATTGCAAACAAAGTCAGAAACCGAACGGAAAGAAGCCGATTACATCGCATTCCAATATCAGCAACTGAAAGACGCTCAATTGGTTGCGGAAGAAGAAATCACCTTGGAGCAGGAGCAGAATCGTTTGGAACATGCAGAAGAAATCAAGAACAGCCTGAACGAGGTCTTAACGCAATTCTCAACGGAAGATATAGGCATACTCAGTCGTTTGCAAGTCGTCTTGAACGAGTGTAAACACATAGCCCCTTATGTTCAGGAAGGCGGTTCTCTCAGGGAACGCCTGCACGCAGCCTCCGTCGAATTGGACGATATTGCAGACGAAGTCAGTCGTTTGTTGGAGCAGACGGAATTCGACCCCGCTCAGCAAGCGCATATCAGCGAACGCTTGGACTTGCTTAATGGTCTTATGCAGAAACATCATGTACAAAGTGTGGCGGAGTTGATTGCGTTGCGCGACGATTTTGCTGAGCGTATGAATAAACTGGAATCCTGCGAAGATGAGATTTTGTCTCTGCAAAATGCTCTTCGTTGTTGCCAATCCGACTTGAAACAAGCCGCTGACAAACTGTCAAAAACTCGTAAGAATGTGCAGGTAACCATAGAGCAAGCCGTTGTTTCCGAGTTGGTAACATTGGGTATAAAGCATGCGCAAATGAACGTTCGGATAACAGAACGCGATACTTATGATATGGAGGGAAAAGATGACATACAGTTCTTCTTTGCTGCAAACAAAAACCAGCAACTTCAGCCCATTGCCTCTGTGGCTTCCGGTGGTGAGATTTCCCGTATCATGTTGTGCATCAAAGAACTGATTGCCAATGAGTCCAATTTGCCGACTTTGGTCTTCGATGAGATTGATACGGGTATTTCCGGAGAAGTGGCTGCCAATATGGGGGCAATCATGCGAAGAATGTCGGAAAAACGACAGATACTGGTTATCACGCACCTGCCGCAAATCGCTTCTATGGGCGATGCGCACTACAAAGTGTATAAAGTGGATACCGAACAACATACCGAGACAAGCATCCGTCTGCTTTCTTCTGAAGAACGTATTGGCGAAATTGCACAGATGTTGTCTGCCAACCATGTCACGGAAGCGGCTGTCAACCAGGCAAAAGAACTTCTAAACCTTACGAAATAACAATGTTACCTCTTGCAGAACGACTCCGACCTAAGACGTTGGATGCATATATCGGACAAAAACATTTGGTGGGCGAAGGTGCCATCTTGCGCCGGATGATAGAGAGCGGAGACTTGTCCTCTTTTATATTATGGGGACCTCCCGGCGTGGGAAAAACCACTCTGGCACATATCATTGCCAATCGCTTGGAACGACCTTTCTATACGCTTTCCGCTGTTACTTCAGGGGTTAAAGAAGTTCGCGAGGTCATTGAAAAGGCACAACGGGAAGGAGGTCTCTTCTCCAAAGGGAATGCAATCCTTTTCATTGATGAGATACATCGCTTTTCCAAGTCGCAGCAGGATAGCCTGTTGGGGGCGGTTGAAAATGGAACTATTACGCTTATCGGAGCCACCACCGAAAACCCATCCTTTGAGGTTATAACTCCCCTGCTCTCACGTTGTCAGGTATATGTTCTCAAAAGTCTGACCGTTGACGACTTGCATGAATTGTTGCAGTATGCTTTGTCGCACGATGAATGGTTGCGTTCCAAGAATATCGTTATAGAAGAAACCGATGACTTGTACCGCTATTCGGGGGGCGATGCGCGCAAATTGCTCAATACGTTGGAGATTGCGGTCAATGCTTCAGCACATGCCGATAAAGTAATTATCAATAATCAAACCATTACGGAGTGCCTGCAACAAAATCCTTTGGCGTACGACAAGAATGGCGAACTTCACTACGATATCATCTCGGCTTTCATCAAGTCCGTTCGTGGTAGCAACCCCGATGCCGCTTTGTATTGGCTGGCACGGATGGTCGTAGCGGGCGAAGACCCGAAATTCATAGCCCGTCGTTTGGTCATTTCGGCAGCGGAAGATGTCGGTTTGGCAAACCCGAATGCTCTTTTGTTGGCAAATGCCTGCTTCGATGTGGTCAATAAAGTGGGGTGGCCGGAAGCGCGTATTCCTTTGGCGGAGACGGCTGTCTATCTGGCTGCTTCCCAAAAGAGCAATTCTGCATACTTGGGTATCGATGCGGCAGTAGCGGAAGTGAGAAACAGTGGGAATTTGCCGGTGCCGTTGCATCTGCGCAATGCTCCTACTCAATTGATGCAAGACCTTGGTTATGGAAAAGATTACAAGTATTCTCACGACTATAGGAACCATTTCGTCAAACAGCAGTATCTGCCCGATGCCATTCAAACCAAGCACTTTTGGGAAGCACAAGGCAGTCCTGTCGAACAGCGTATGGCGGAATGGATGAACCGTCTTTGGAAAACGGAGGAAGATAAATAGCACAATGGCAGGTATCTATCTACATATTCCTTTCTGTATGTCACGGTGTGCTTATTGCGACTTCTTCTCAACAACGCAGGTTGGGAAAAGGGAGATATATGTTGCCGCCTTGCAAAAGGAACTTGCTATGCGAACCGGCTATCTTCCTGCAGGTTCGCTCATAGATACTGTCTATTTTGGTGGAGGTACGCCCAGTCTGCTTATGGAAGACGACATTCGTCTGCTGTTGCAAACCATTGCCGACAATTATGCGGTTTCGCCCGATGCGGAAATCACATTGGAAGCCAATCCTGGCGACTTGACAGCACCCTATTTGGAGTCGTTGCGCAGTATATGTGTAAATCGTTTGAGTATCGGTATTCAATCTTTTCGCGACGACTTGCTGCGTCTTATCGGACGCCGCCACGATGCTGCCATGGCATGGCAATCCGTCAAGATGGCACAGGCGTGTGGTTTTCAGAATATAAGTATTGACCTTATGTACGGCCTGCCTACGCAGACACTCTCTTGGTGGCAGGACGATTTGCATTCGGCAATAGAATTAGGAGTGCAGCATATAAGCACATATTGCCTTACTTTTGAAGAAAAAACGCAGTTTGGCAAGATGCTTGCAGAGGGTAAACTGAAAGAAACCGATGAAGATTTGGCAAACAAGATGTACGAGACGGCCGTTGATCAACTCGCTCAGGCAGGATTTTGCCATTACGAAGTGTCCAATTTCTGTTTGCCGGACTGTCAGTCTTGGCACAATTCTGCGTATTGGAACAATGTCCCATACCTCGGTATAGGGGCGGGAGCACATTCCTACGATGGTTCTTCGCGCCAATGGAACATACCCGATTTGGATAAGTATCTATCGGGAGTACAGGCTTCTTCCCTACCCTGCGAACGGGAAGTGCTGAGTCCGACCGACTTGTACAATGAACGGGTGATGTTGTCCCTGCGGACGGAACACGGACTTTTGCTCTCCGGATTGTCGCAGAAAGAGAAAAATTACTGCCTTCAGCAGGCAGAGAACGACTTGAAACGAGGATTACTGGTTCTCACGGATGATAATCGTTTGGTGGCATCTCTCCGTGGAATAGAAGTATTGAACAGGATAATAGAAAATCTCATAATCGTATAATGGTATGAAACAAGAGAAAAAGACAACCTTTAAACATTCTTTTGGTGTTTGGTTCTGGAGTGTTTTTGCTGCAGCATTGCTCCTTGTCATCATTCTGTTTTGGATGATATCCAAAGGTTGGTTAGGCTATCTTCCTCCGTTGGAGGAACTGCAAAACCCGAAGAATGTCTATGCCACCGAAATCTATTCCTCCGATATGCAGGTATTGGGCAGTTACTATCGCAAGGAAAATCGGGTCGGTGTGCAGTATCAGGATATCTCTCCCTATATGATTGATGCCCTTGTCTCTACGGAAGACGTTCGTTTCTACAGTCATCCTGGCGTTGATCTCAAGGCATTGTTCCGTGCTGTAGTGCTTCTCGGCAGAGCAGGCGGAGGAAGTACACTTACCCAGCAGTTGTCAAAGCAACTCTATTCTCCTGTTGCCGACAACATTCTGGAACGTGCTTTGCAGAAACCCATCGAATGGGTTATTGCCGCCCAGTTGGAGCGTCTCTATTCCAAAGAGGAGATCATCACAATGTATTTGAACCAATTTGATTTCCTCTACAACGCAGTAGGTATCAAATCTGCCTCACAGGTGTATTTCAACACAACTCCGGCTAATCTCTCTGTCGAGCAGGCGGCGGTCTTGGTTGGAATGTGTAAAAACCCGTCCTACTATAATCCAATCCGTCATGCCGACAGAGCCCTGTCCCGTCGGAATGTTGTACTGTCGCAGATGTGTAAAAACCATTGTATCAGCAAGCAGGAATGTGATTCTCTGCAACAACTCCCTATGGAAATCAACTATCGATCTGTTGACCATAAACAGGGACTGGCTCCCTATTTCCGTGAATACCTTCGTTCTGTCCTGACGGCTAAAGAACCCAAAGAAAGCAACTATCCGTCGTGGAATAAAGAACAGTATAAGATTGATAAGAACCAATGGGATAACAACCCGCTCTATGGCTTCTGCAATAAAAATCGGAAAGCCGACGGAAGTACCTACGACCTTTATAACGATGGTCTGCGCATCTATACTACCATCGATTCCCGTATGCAGACCTATGCGGAGGAAGCCGTAAGCGAACACATGCAGTACCTGCAGGGGCAATTCTTCAAAGAGAAGAAGAACAAGAAGTATGCTCCGTTCAGTCGCGATTTGACAACGGAGGAAATCAATGGTATTCTCACACGCAGTATGAAACAGTCTGAGCGCTATCGTTTGATGAAAAAAGCGGGAAAATCGGAAAAAGAAATCCAGGAAGCCTTCCAAACTCCTGTTGAGATGCGTGTCTTCTCTTATGCAGGAATGATTGACACCGTCCTTTCTCCGTTGGATTCCATACGCTACCAAAAGTATTTCTTGCGCTGTGGCTTCATGTCTATGGATGCCCATTCCGGACACGTAAAAGCCTATGTAGGCGGACCGAACTTTGCCAATTTCCAATACGATATGGTGAATGTGGGAAGACGCCAGGTCGGATCTACGGTTAAGCCGTATCTCTATACCTTGGCAATGGAAGAAGGTATGTGGCCATGCGATAAAACCGTCAACCAGCCCATTACGCTTCAAGATGCCAATGGTAACGATTGGTCGCCTCGCAATAGCAGCAAAAACAATATAGGCGATACGGTCACATTGCAATGGGGTTTGTCGCAGTCCAACAACTGGATTTCCGCCTATCTGATGAGTCTTTATACCCCCGCTTCATTGGTCAACCTCATGCGGTCTTTTGGCATTGAAGGACAGTTGGATCCGGTTGTTAGTCTCTGCTTGGGCCCTTGCGAAGTGTCCGTCAAGGAAATGGTGGATGCCTACACCACTTTCCCGAACAAAGGCGTTCGTGTTGAACCGCTCTATGTAACACGTATAGAGGACAACAATGGCAACATATTGGCTACTTTTACACCTCGTATGCACGAAGTGATAAGCGAAGAAACATCTTACAAGATGATAACCATGCTTCGTAGCGTAATCGACAACGGAACAGGAGTCCGTGTTCGCTATCGCTATGGGTTGCGTATGCCGATGGGTGGTAAAACGGGTACTACGCAAAACAACTCCGATGGATGGTTCATGGGCTTCACGCCGTCTCTCGTCAATGGGTGTTGGGTAGGTGGTGAAGACCGTGCCATACATTTCGACTCCATGGCGGAAGGACAAGGTGCCAACATGGCATTGCCTGTTTGGGCTAAGTATATGCAGAAAGTCTTGGCAGACGAAGAACTTGGTTATTCCGACACCGAGCAATTCGATGTACCCGATTGGTTCGACCCGAACGCCGGTTGTAAGTAAATCGTCTGCCTCTTGCTTTGTGTCCGATGAATACATTTCTCCACAAATACCTGGTTCTTTTTGTATGCCTTTGGTCGGCTGCCTTGGGCTATGCCCAACTCAATACGGAGCGTATCACGGCTATCGGACGCAATGCACTCTATTTTGAGGACTATGTCTTGAGTATTCAGTATTTCAATCAGGTGATCCGCTTGAAACCTTGGTTGGCGGAACCTTATCTCTATCGGGCGATTGCAAAAATACAGTTAGGCGACTATAAAGGTGCCGAAGACGATTGTAACAAGGCTATTGAAAACAATCCTTTCCTGCCGGGAGCCTACTATGCACGCGGCTACGTGTATGGCGCAACAGGTGAGTTCCGGAAAGCCGAAGCCGATTTCAGTGAAGCACTCGTCTATGCACCGGAGAACAAGACCTATCTTCTGCTTCGAGCCGACGCACGCGCAAAAAACAAAGAATACGATGCCGCCCTGTCCGACATTGATTATCTTTTGAAACGTGACCCGAATTCACCCTCTCTTTTCTTTGAGAAAGGGGCAATCTGCATGGAAAAAAACGATACACTCTGTGCCTTGGAGAGTTTCACCAATGCCATCAAGGGAGATTCGCAAAACTCTGCCAATTGGAGTGCAAGGGGCGTGGTGAACATGATGTTGGGAAACAATGAAGATGCACTCTACGATTTGTCTCAGGCAATCAATCTCGGAAGCCGCTGGTCAGGCGACTATGTCAACCGTGGCATTCTCTACTATCATAATCATAACTACCGTGATGCCCTTGCCGACTATGATAAGGCTGTTGAGTACGATCCGTCAAGTGTACAATGTTATTACAATCGGGGCATACTTCGGGCAGAATTAGGCGACCTTAACCGTGCTTTGAATGACCTCAATCGCGCCGTCGAACTGGATTCGTCCGAAACGGAAATATATTACCAGCGGGGTATTGTCAATCTTCATCTCAAGCAGTGGCAAAGTGCCGTTAGCGACTTTGTTCGTTTGATCGACAGGTATCCTTATTTCCTTCCTGCTTATTACCTTGCGGCACAAGCCGAGAAAGCACTCGGCGACGAAAAAGAAGCCTTCCGTTATCAGAAGAAAGCCTACGATTTGGAACAGCAGAAAGATGAAATACAGCGGGCGCAGGCAGCACCCGATGTGGATGTAAAACAGGCGGAAAGCCAACCGCAACGGAATCGAAGGAAAGAGTTCTCGCAGGTGGCGGCACAAAATATGTCAGACGAACAGGAGGAACGACAACAGGCGTATCAAAACGAATCGCGCGGCTCTGTGCAGAAACGTTACGCAAACGCTATCAACGAACCCAATGTCGTTCTGGGTTATTACATACGTCGTAACTCTTTGCGGCATACCAATTTCACCCACTCTGCTGTGGAAACCTACAACAAAAGGCATCTTCTTCCTGCCTCTCTTGCATTGGGCGTACAGGAAATACCTCTCACGGCAGAGTCTGTCGAGTCTCATTTCCGAATGATTGGTTCGCTCTCGTCCGAGTTGGATCTTGACCCTGTGAATGTTCACCTCCTCTTTGCGCGTGCTATCGAGTTTGCTGTCGTACAAGACTATTCTTCGGCTATCGACGATTGCAACAAGGTCTTGCAACTCCGTTCCGACTTTGCATTGGCATATTTCTGTCGGGCGAACTGGAGATACAACGTCTTGGAATATAAGCGCAACAATACCTGTGAAACGGCTGTTAAAGAACAACAGGAGGAACTGCTTATGAGTGTAAAGTTGGATTACGAACTCATTATGAGAGACCTTGATCAGGTTATTCTTCTGTTGCCGGACTTCTCTTTTGCCTACTATAACAAGGCAAACCTCCTTTGCTTGCAAAAAGACTTTCGCTCAGCCATTGAGTACTATACTTCGGCTATCAGCATTGACCCTGATTTTGCAGAAGCCTACTTCAACAGGGGATTGACCCGTATCTTCGTTGATGAAGTCGAATCGGGACTTGCCGACCTCAGCAAGGCGGGCGAATTGGGAATCTACCAAGCCTACAACCTGATAACACGTTTCCAATAATGATTGTTAATCGTCGTCATATCGTTCTTTTGGCAGTGCTTCTGCTCTCTGTCAATAGTTATTCTCAACTCTTGTACGAAATATCCGGCAATGGCGTTGCCGCCAAATCCTATTTGTTTGCAACCAATCGTCTGTGCCAAATCTCATTCTTGGACACGGTTCCTAATATCTTCAAGATATTCTCTCGTTGCGACAAAGTCATCACCGAGATGGCAATGTACGATTTCGAGACTGTCAATGCCTTGAAAGTCGCGGCAGTCCTCCCCGACTCTCTTTCTATCTCGGAGCAGTATAGCGAAGATGAGAATGCTGCCATAGATAAGGCTCTTCGTGCGAATACAGGGCTTGGATTGGACAAATTGGAACGCATGAAGCCGTCTTATATCACGGAACTTTATCGAAACGAACTCCTGTCAAAATGGCTTGGTTACGATGCCAACACGGGGTCCGAAGTGTTTTTTCAAACGGTAGCGGCGCAGACAGGCATTCCTGTCTATCCCTTGGACGATATGGGAGAGACACTCTATATGCTTTTTGATAAGGAACCGTTCCACTGGCAGTGTAAAGAACTGCTGTCAATTATCGAACATCCGGAGCGGGAAGTAAAGTTGGAAAAGAGTATTTTGGAAGCATACAAAATGGGACAACTCACACAAATCGCCTATCTCATTGAGGCTCCCGACAATCTTTCAACTCATTCCTATTCCGACTATACCGTCTGTTGCCGCCGCAATGCCGTTTGGGTCAAACGACTCAAGCCTTATCTCGCCGAGGGAAAAGCGTTCATCTGCTTGGATGCCGTCTGCCTCGGTGGAGAGAAAGGACTCTTGGCATTGTTGCGTGCAGAAGGATATAAAGTAAAAGTAGTTAACAAATAAATCAACTATACGAATATGTGGACTATCTACAAAAAAGAGATTCGCTACTATTTCTCAACACCTGTTGCCTATATTGTCATAGGACTGTATCTGCTCACCATCGGGCTGTTCTTGTGGGTCATCCCTGGTGAATATAACATCCCTATGTCGGGCTATGCACAAGTGGACGGGCTGTTCAGCCTCAGCCCGTGGTTGTTTCTCTTCCTCTGCCCTGCCCTCACAATGCGTCTTTTCACGGAAGAACGGCAAACCGGCACATGGCACTTGCTCAAAATGAAACCATTGCCCTTGTGGCATATTGTGATGGGCAAGTATCTGGCGGTATGGACCATTGTCCTTTTGGCGCAATTGCCTTGCATCATTCACTATGTTCTGGTGCGCCGGCTTACCGTTCCCGCAGGTAATATCGACTCCGGAGCCTTCTATGGCTCTTTCATCGGGCTCCTCTTTCTCTCTGCGGCCTTTTGTGCCGTCGGCACGTGGGCATCCTCTGTTACGAAAAGTCAGATCATAGCATTCATTGTCGGACTGCTTCTTTGCTTCCTTTCATTCTATGGTTTCGATTTCCTGTCAATGCTCTTTAGCGGAGGTTCTTTGGCGTATGCTGTGAAGAGCCTTGGACTCAACGAACACTATCTCTCGCTCTCACGAGGGGTCATTGATGTGCGAGACCTGCTTTGGTTCCTCACCTGTTCTGTTCTCTTCCTCCTCTTTGCTGTCAAGTCTCTGAAGTCACAAAAGTAATCGCTGTTGAATCATTATGAAAACGATTGGTATTTTGTCCGATACACACGGGTTGTTGGACGAACGTATCTTGGAGCATTTCGCTGACGTAGATGAGATTTGGCATGCAGGAGACATTGGCTCTTGGGAAGTCTATCAACGTTTGTGCCAGTTCAAACCCGTGCGTGCTGTCTATGGCAATTGCGACTATGGCGATGTCCGCAACTCTCTTACCGACTACTGTCGTTTCCGTATCGAACAGATTGATGTAGTCCTCACGCATATTGGCGGCTATCCTGGCAACTATAATCCCGCCGTTGTGCGTCGTCTGTATGCCAATCCGCCGCAACTCTTTGTATGCGGTCACTCCCATATTCTGAAGGTGCAGTACGATAAATCCCTGCGCATGCTCTGTCTCAACCCGGGTGCTGCCGGCAAATATGGAATACATACAGTGCAAACGCTCCTTCGTATCAAGATAGAAGAGGAACGTATATTCGACTTGGAAGTCATCGAATTAGACCGCCGCTAACCTCTAACCTCTAATCTCTAACCTCTAACCCCTATTTCTTGGTACATCTCCAGCAGTCGTGCCACGCAGTCAGACTCGGTCATCGTGGTCGGGAAGCCATACGCAGCCATTACTGCGCGGTCGTTGGCTTGATGGAAGCAATATAGTTCTCTTTCTTGACTATTAGAATTATTATAGTTACCAAAGACAACCGTCAGTTTACTCTTGATACATAATACCCGGTGATGTCAACTCTATGATTGCAAAAGTATAATCGAAATCATTATGTATAAAATTACGATTTACATAATTATTAAAGTCGGCTACCTCTTTGTCTGTCCATTTGATCTGTTTCTGCAATGTATTATCGGTTGAGAAAACATCTAAGACAGACTGCACATCATATTCTTTTTCTTTTGCATATCCACATATTAGTGCGGACAATGAGTATAAAACACAATGGCGGTCATCAGAACTTGGTTTGAACTTCGATATATCCAATATGGTACATAGTCGCTCTAATAATGTTCTTATGGATACCTGCTTGATTTTAATCATCTCATAGCAATCCGAATGCCTCATATTTAGCCAAAGCAGCAATGCCAAACACCAACTATTGGTGGCACGGTTGGCAGCCAATAACGCCAAGTGTAACCGAGTAAAGTATTGCTCTACAGATCTTAAATTCATACCATCGTTATAAACAATTACTTTGAGTACATCGTATATGTTTGCGCCATCAATGTCTTTGATACGTTGAATTGTCTCGTGTTGATACATCTGTTCTAATATAAATTTCTCTCTACCAGGTTGTGGCAGTCTATATTCTATATCAATAAAACGCTTTAGATACTCCGTTGCATTAATAGATTCACTACCATAATGCCCTTTCACAGAAGCCTCTAATTGTTGTTTGTCAATTGATAAAACAAAGACTAATCCTTCTACACAAAATAGGTGCTTTATTCGTTCCAACATCTCAATGGCGAAATCGGGACGGCATCTATCCAATTCATCCACAAAGATAACCACTTTTTTGTCCGCACTAACACTGTGGACAAAATCTTGTAACTTTTTTCGAAACTCATGTATTAATTTGGTGTAACTCTCACACGCTTGCAAGGGATTCTTATCTTTTTTGCACTCATCCATTACTTGTTTACATGCCTCTCCAAAGGCACCAATAACATTCAATATAGGAATTGACTTGGCTATGGTAGCAATACCTCCTACACACGATGAAAGTAGTTGATATTGCTCATCAGAAAAATTCGTACGAGGTATTTGAGTAAATATCTCATTGATTAGAACTGCAAAAGGGTCCGCTGTATAAAAATCATTCTCCCACGCATTGACATAGATAGTTGTATATCCTTCTTGTTGTAACTGGGCTTGCCACATTCTAACAAAGGTAGTTTTGCCATTTCCCCATTCTGCATCAATGGACATCGTGAAACCATCATCAGCATTTTCTATTAATGAAGTTAAGATTTTAGCATACTGCTCGCGTCCAAGTTGGTCGTTGGCAAACGGGTTGCCTTGAGGCGTTTCAATTTGTATAGGTTTTATTCTCATAGTTTTGAATTTTACAGTATTATGTCACTTGTTTGTTATTTGTTGGTACATCTCCAATAGTCGTGCCACACAGTCGGACTCGGTCATCGTGGTCGGGAAACCATACGCTGCCATTACTGCGCGGTCGTTGGCTTGATGGGCACGGCGCAGTTCGATAGGCATGGTTACTTCGTCGTACAAGTCCGCCAATGAGCAATCGGGGTACTTTGCCCGTGCGTCCAAGATGGCTTGGGCGGTGGTCTCTATCTTCTGCCGCTGCTCCTCGGTGGGGTTGCACCATGGGAAGTTGTTGTAAACATCATTGATAGTGTAACTATAATCGCTTTTTAGACGGCAGCAAATGGCTCGCATCCATGCCATATGCACATTGCTTTCCAATACTCCGAAGTGATACAGAGTTGCATTTGGCATAAGGCGCACCTTATCACTACACATAGTAGTCTCATCCATAAATCCCATTGGTATGTATCGACGTGCTTGTGACGAGACCTGTGGTATAACAATAAATGTTCCTTTAGGCATATTCTCCACATGGAAACGGGTGGGTTTGTCTGCAATTTTGCGTGTGCCTTCACTCTTACTTGCTAGACGGAACTCACGTACCGCATTGACACGTTCATAACAATGCGGCATCGATTTCAACTCCGCAGGGGAACAATCTCCGAGCCATAAACAATAGCGTCTTTTACCATTTATAAACTCATAGGCACCAATAAAAGGTCTAAAGTATTTCTCTGATTTTGGTTCTTTTGTTATGAATTCTGCCTTCTCCTCTTCTGTGAATAAGTAATTACCGCCATCAACTGGCTTATTGCCAATAGCAACATCAGGCATTCCACAAATAGAATGTGAATGGGGTTCAACGAATACATCTGGTGCATCCAATAAATAGGCATTAATGTTTGTACATACTTGATATGTGCCGTCCGATTTATATAGTCGCTTATCTTTATGGGTTGAAGACGCGGAGAAACCTATAATTACACAATGTACATGCGCTTTCAAACTGCTTTCGCTATCCCATGAGAATGTTCTATATGCAAAATCTATGTGAATTCCTAATGCATTTAACTGTTTCCATAGAAATGGTACGTGTTCTCCTTGTACAACGCTATTTGTTGAAACAAAAGCAGTATGTATAGTAGGATTGTTGTGCATTAAATCACTTGCTTTCTTATACCAACCACATACATAGTCTAAGTTCCCGACTCCCTTCCAATCTTTGCCAAATATTGAAATGAGGTCTTTCGCTTGTTCATCCGACTTCATTCGCGCACCCACAAACGGCGGGTTGCCCATAATGTAGTTAAGCCGGTCAACGGGGACGACTTGACTCCAGTCGGTGCGCAGGGCGTTGCCCTCATGGATATTGTGGTAGGCGTGGAGGGGCAGGGGCTTGGCTTCTATTTGGCAGATACGCTCTGTCTCACGTAGCATCTGCAACTCGGCTATCCACAGGGCGGTAGTCGCCACCGAGACCGCGAAGTCGTTTATCTCGATGCCGTAGAACTGGTGTATATCCACACGGATAGGATTGGTGAACGTGCCCAACTGCATCTGGTCGCCTTGCAGGAGGCGGATGACCTTGTTCTCCAAACGGCGCAGGCTGATATAGGTCTCAGTCAGGAAGTTGCCGCTGCCGCACGCCGGGTCAAAGAACGTGAGCGATGCTAATTTGTCTTGGAAAGCACGCAGATTTTGAATGATGGATTTTGAGTTATGCGTTTTGTCGTTGGCGATAGTCTCGAACTCGTGCTGCAGGTCGTTGAGGAACAGCGGGTCTATCACCTTGTGTATGTTCTCGATACTCGTGTAGTGCATACCGCCCGAGCGGCGTGTGTCGGGGTTCAGTGTGCTCTCAAACACCGCCCCGAAGATAGTGGGACTTATCTCCGACCAGTCGAAGTCCTCCGAGGCTTTGGAGAGCAGGAGCGTGCGTATCTCATCGGTCAGTTGCGGTATCTCGATGTTCTCGTTGGAGAACAGTCCGCCGTTCACATACGGGA
>DLLF01000019.1:48899-77348 GCA_002477945.1 Bacteroidales bacterium UBA7569 | reverse complement strand
CCTACTACCACTTTGTTCTCCGCTAATTGCCGTGTAATTGACCGTTAATTTGCTCCATCAACAGCCATGAAAGAGCCATTAGAGCCGATACAATGCAGGGAGGAACAAATTCGATGGTCTGCGGAGTTGGTTTCCAGGGTTGCCAAGAGAGATTTTGTTATAGACGTTCGAGTTGTTCGGGACATTCTATCAGATTGGGCGGATTGAATCCATAAGACGGATTGGACGAATTAGCAGAATGAGACTAATAAGTTCATCTCCCGATGAGGGGTCGATGAGGTCGGCTTGAGGGGTCGTAGGAAACAAGAGATACCCTCCCCCACCCATCCAAAAGCACCCTACTACACTCTATTCTGTTTTTGGAGTCCCCGCGACAGGAAGGACTAAGATAATGCAAGAGACATATTATGCAGGAGCAAACAATATACAAAGTTTACAAGAGATAGCAACCGAGAGGGACGAAACGGGGAAAAACATGTTGTAAAACATATTTCAGCATCTTGATATTTACAAAATAAAATCGTACCTTGCGGCTCATTTTGGTCGTTCCGATCGCCTGCTATGACAGATAGAGCGTGGTGCCAAGAAGACGGGAAACATTTAAGGTATATACCTTATAAATATACATAACAACTTAAAACAAATACTTATGAAGACTTATCAAGCAAACGAGATTAAGAACATCTCTCTGATGGGTGGCAGCGGCTCCGGGAAAACCACTCTCATGGAGGCGATGCTCTTTGAGAGTGGTGTAATCAAACGCAGAGGCAGCATTGATGCGCAGAACACCGTATGTGATTATTTCCCCGTAGAGAAAGAATACGGTTATTCCGTTTTTTCCACGGTATGCAACATCGAATTTGCAGGGAAGAAACTGAACATCATAGACTGCCCTGGTTCGGACGACTTCATAGGCGGCGTAGTGACTTCACTGAACGTAACAGACACCGCCGTGATTGTGTTGGCAGCGAACGAGGGAGTGGAAGTAGGGACTCAGAATCACTTCCGCTATACAGAAAAATACAAGAAGCCCGTTGCCTTCGTTATCAACAAGTTGGATCATGAGAACGCCAACTACGAGCAGGCATTGGAACAACTGCGCGAATCGTTCGGCAACAAGGTGGTTGTGATACAATATCCGATGTCGGTAGGTGCAGGATTCAATGCTGTGGTGGACGTGCTGGCGATGAAGATGTACCAATGGAAACCGGAAGGCGGCGAGCCGGAGTTGCTTCCTATCCCTGCATCGGAAGAGGAGAAAGTAGCCGGACTGCGCGCCACCTTGTTCGAGATGGCCGCCGAAGCCGATGAGACACTGATGGAGAAGTTCTTTGAAAGCGACTCGCTATCGGAAGAGGAGACCCGCGACGGTTTGCGCAAAGTGTTTGCCGAGCGCAGCATGTACCCCGTGCTATGCGCCAGCGGACTGAAAGACATGGGTGTGAGAAAATTCATGGAGTTTGTAGGCAGCATCGCACCGAGCGTTTCGGAAGCACCTGCCCCCATGACCTTGGACGGAAGAGAAGTGGTATGCGACCCGAAAGCACAGACCTCACTCTTCATCTTCAAGACTTCGGTGGAACCCCATATCGGTGAAGTGAACTATTTCAAGGTGATGTCAGGTACGGTACACCCTGCCGATGACTTGCAGAACATAGACCGCGGTTCGAAGGAGCGTATCTCGCAATTGTACACCGTAGCCGGTTCGATGCGCGCCACCATAGACGAGGTCTGTGCCGGTGACATAGCGGCGACCGTGAAACTGAAAGATTCCCGCACGGGCAACACCCTCAACTCCAAAGACTGCGACTTCCACTTCGGGAGCATCAAATATCCGGATCCGAAATATCGCCGTGCCATCCGTCCTGTCACGGAGAGCGATGCAGAGAAACTATCGGCACTCCTCACCCGTATGCATGAGGAAGACCCGACTTGGGTGATAGAACAGTCGAAGGAACTTCGTCAGACCATCGTACACGGACAAGGGGAGTTTCATTTGCGTACCCTGAAATGGCGGTTGGAGAACAATGACAAGATGATGATAGAGTATGACGAACCGAAGATACCCTACAGGGAGACCATCACCAAATCGGCACGTGCAGACTACCGCCACAAGAAACAATCGGGCGGTTCGGGTCAGTTCGGCGAGGTACACTTGATTGTGGAGCCTTATGAAGAGGGTGTACCCGTAAAGGATGTGTACAAGTTCGGAGGTCAAGAATACCGGATCAGCGTCCGCGACACGCAAGAGATACCTCTGGAATGGGGCGGCAAGTTGCAGTTGGTGAACTCCATTGTGGGCGGCGCCATTGATGCCCGATTTATCCCTGCGATCCTGAAGGGAATCATGGACCGAATCGAGCAAGGTCCGTTGACCGGTTCGTACGCCCGTGATGTCCGTGTAATCGTTTATGACGGAAAGATGCACCCCGTTGACAGCAACGAGATTTCGTTCCGCCTTGCCGGCAGAAACGCCTTTGCAGAAGCGTTCCGCAACGCAGGTCCGAAGATCTTGGAGCCTATTTATGATGTGGACATATTTGTTCCATCGGACAAGATGGGCGATGTGATGAGCGATTTGCAGGGTCGGCGCGGCATGATTATGGGTATGCACTCGGAGAAGGGGTTCGAACACCTTACGGCTCAGGTGCCCTTGAAAGAACTTTCCAACTATTCGACGACACTCTCATCGCTGACCGGCGGCAGAGCAAGTTTCGCGATGAAGTTCAACAGTTACCAGTTGGTTCCGACGGATGTACAAGAGAAGTTGCTAAAGGAGTACAGCGAGAGTCAGAAAGAGGAAGAATAGCCGCAGTACTCAGGAAAAGAAGAGAGGGGCTTGCGCAGGCAAGTCCCTCTCTTCTTTTTTATCGAACCATTCACTTTATACTGAACGGAAGCATCGGTTATTTCTGCCGCACGACACCTTTATTACGTTTTTGCGGCCAACTTCCGTTGTGATTGTTTTTAGGTTGGGGTCGTTGCATGACGGGACGAGCGAAGAGGCGATCGAATTCGGGAAAATCGCAATCCAATTTCCCCTGCGACAGCCGATGTATATCCGCCTTGATATGCGTACTATCCACCACATCTTTATTCCATAGGAAATAGTTGTAGCGCATACGGGAGGCAATGAAGAGGATGAGTTGCCGCCGAGCAGCCTCATCGGTTTCCTCCGCAGCCTGCCGGATCATTTCTTCCAGCACGCGGCCATAGTAACGGCTTACCACCGTCTTGCCCGTATTATATGGCAAACGTTCGGGGACATACTTCATACTGTCCCGTTCAGGTTTCGCATAAGGCGAATCGATGTCCAAACGGAAGTCGGACATCATTGCCAGATGGTCGTACATTTTGTGTTTGGACTCTTCGTTGCGCAAATATGGAAAGAGGTTCGCCATTGTTTGCATTATCGCTTTTACGCAGCGGGTCCGTTCTTCTTTGTCCTCGATGGTGAGCGCGTACTCAACCATGCGTTGCACATTCCGCCCGTATTCGGGCATTATGAGACGCGATGTTGTTTCTTCGGATGTTGCTTGTTGCAAAGTTGTCATAAACAAGAGTTATAATTGGTCACTTCCCAGCGGCACGAATCAGCGTCGTTTGATGAGGTATATCATTGTGGGATAGTGGTCTGAATATCCGTTCAACCATACGCCGGCCTTGTGAGTACGTTTGGGTGCACCTTTGTCTTTCCCTTCCTGTATGGTGAGGAACGGTTTATTGAATACTTGAGGTTTGTAGTAGGACAATTCTTTGGCAGGGTCGGCATTCAAGAGCGGTTCGGAAATGATAATCTGGTCGAAAAGGTTCCATGACCCGTTATAATAGAGTGTTCCAATGCCGCGGTCGAGCAGTTGCCACATTGTGTTATAGAGTCCCTGCGTACCGACTTCTTCCCGTGTGCGCTTCGCTCCGAGTATTTCAGAGCACGGGATATTGTAAGGGTCATCGTTAAGGTCTCCCATGATGATTATCTTTGCCTTGGGTTCGCGCTGATAGATAGAATCAACTATGTGTTTTGTGAGCGCAGCAGCGGCAGCACGTTTCGGACGGGATGCGACTTCGCCGCCATAGCGACTGGGCCAGTGGTTGACGATGACGTGTATTTTCTCCCCCATTTCTTTCAGATATCCCGATACGACCAGTTGATCGCGCGTACGGAAATCGGGGTTATCTTCCATATAGAGACGATGAGATGCCGTGTTTGTGACCATAAAGAGGTCGGGATTGTAGAACAATCCGACATCAACGCCACGCCTATCGGGGCTATCGTAATGCACGATTTCCATTTTGCGGTCGCCCCAAACAGGCTGAGCGGCAATATCTTCCATCACGCCACGATTCTCGATTTCGCTGACGCCTATCACTGCTGCTCCGCGCGGATCAACGTCTTTTCCAATCTCGGAAAGCGCATACGCCATATTCTTCACTTTGTTGGTGTATTTGAGCCCCGTCCAATGCATACCTCCCTCTGGAAGATATTCCTCATCGTTGACAAGAGGATCGTTGATTGTATCGAACAGGTTTTCCAGATTATAGAATGCAATGCAACTGACACGGTAGTCAGCCGTAGTGTTTGCCTTTTTCGGAGTCTTGGCATAAGCAATGGAGGCGAACAACATCGCCGCCAACATCAGCAGAGTAGTTCTTTTCATGGAAATGGTTTTATTTACGTGCTATCGCACTTTTGGTTACTTCTAAGATTATGATTTAGCACCGCAAAAGTACTACAATCTTTTGGGTTGTGCAAATAATTTGCGTATCTTTGCGGCAAGAACGATTCACTACAAACACTTAACACACGATTGAGAATGTCATCTGTAAACAAAGTTATTCTGATAGGCAATGCAGGGCAGGATCCTGATGTCCGCTATCTTGACAGAGGAGTAGCCATTGCCAACTTCCCTCTTGCAACCACAGAGCGCGGTTACACCATGCAAAACGGCACACAAGTACCCGACCGGACCGAATGGCACAACATAGTGCTATGGCGCAATATGGCGGAATGGGCAGAAAAAAACCTCCGCAAGGGAATGAAAGTATATGTTGAAGGCCATCTGCAAACCCGTACGTGGGAAAAGGAAGGTATCCGGCGCAACAAGACGGAAATCATAGCAGAGAATATCATGATACTGCATCGTCCGGAAAGAACGCAGAACCAACCATCGGGGGCGGAAGAACCCTTGGCAAACGACGGAGCGACCAGTTCAGGAGACTTGTCGGACGGGCTTCCGAACACGGAAAGCGATTTCCTGATATAGTCAGTGAATTGCGAGCAAGAACGATGTATATTTCCATTTAACAAAGGGGTCTCATCCGATATGAGTTCCCTTTTATTTTTCAGATATATTGCACGGATATTGCCCTTTTGGAAGGCGAATGGCAATATCCGTGGTTATTCTATTTTCTCCGGCAAGGTGCAATGTGTTCGTAAATCTTCTATCAAGCAAGATTCACCAAAGAGTTACTCCCTCACGAAGGAGAGGTTTCAGTTCCTCCGAAGAAACAAAAATATCGGTATCGCCATAAGCATAGGGTGCTATATCATAGGGATTGAAATGCCACGAGATGCCACCGGACTGAATACAGAAATTATTGTTGGGAACAATGTTTTCCTGAAAGTAATCTGAATTGGCGAGGTCGGCATCAGAATGCAGACTCTCGGTTTGCATCACAAGGTTATGCCGCAGGAGGTGAGTCAGTTTATCACGATAGCCTTCCGCAAACAAACTTTCCTCACGCAGGAGCGTTCCCGTGGTGATGTCGTAGTTATAGAAGAAGCGTGTTCCTATTCCATGCGCCCCTCCCATATAGACATATTGTTCCACACTATACGCGAGGACATTGCCGACAACTTCCATAACCCGCGCCGAGATATAGTTTTCCTCACAGAATGTATAGTCAATCTCCTCTTCGCTGTCATCTGACAACTCGGATTGTTTTTCCTCATCTTCCTCACGGACTTCCAATTGTTCTCGGTTCATCTGGCGATATTCATCCTGGTTCATGCGGATATATGCCCACATTGCCTCATCGGGGGACAGCGCAGAAAAGCGTTTGCCGAAGACTTGCTCCAAGATATTTTGCCTGACAGACAGAAGTACGCTATCCACCGGAAGTACGGTAGGAATTTCCATATCTATCTCCACAACCATGCTATCGGTTTTCTCATCGGTCGGATAGATAGTTTCAGCAGCCGAGAACTGATGCGTTTCAATCTCCGTCTGTTTTTGACAGCCCGTCCATAAGACGAGCAGGAGCATAAGGAACAATATCTTTTTCATACGCCAAACAGTTTGATGTGACAAAGATAGTGCAAGTTTTTAATATGTACAAGGTGCAGAACGGATTACTATCACGGCGGCACCAAAAACACAGTAGAACTCCAATAGAGAATAAAGGGAACATATAGATGTTGTCTATCAGACATATCAACCCACCAGACAGAAGAACAAGCAGAATTCTATAACTGATATTCCTTTCTTTTCTTTTGCCTGACCAAAAGAAAAGAAACCAAAGAAAAGTCACCGGCTGTGTGTCGGGCGTTGCCAAAAATTATCTCGCTCGGATTTCGGCGGAGACAAAACTCGCTGCGCTCAGACAGTATCTCCGCTTATCGAAATTCTCGCTCCATTTTTGACACCCGACACAATGCCGGTAGCGGCAGATCCATCCCCCTGCACCATTTTTATATGCTTTTTCCTTTGCGTCTTCCTCTATAATAATCACATAAAGACTCTCCATTGTGATGCGGCTGCCCTAACGGATTGCGACGGCGGAGATTCTCGTTTTCCTGCATAGCAGACAAATAACTTCATCAAATCATCCCGACCTCCCGTTGAAGGGTGCTTCAGGGGTCGTTGAGGGGTCAAGTCATTTACGATTGGACGATTTACGATGTACGATTTTCATCTTCCCAGTCTCTCGTTGAGGGGTGCTTCAGGGGTCGTTGAGGGGTCGAACAAATTACGGCGTCAGGCTCTACTCAATAGTTTTCCTGAAGTTCCCATATATCTCCGTTTGCAGATTTGATTTTAGTGATGCCGACATGACGAACCAAAGTGACAGTATTCCCTTGGCAACTATTCAGAACCAATGTATCATTGGAGAAATCTATATTATTAGTCACCTCCTCCAACATTGTAGGATCATAATAGTCATCATCAAATGATATTGCCACGTCTAAACACTCATTTCTTCTATTATCCAATCTGAAAGTAAATAAATTTTGCTCATTACCAATTTGAAGAATTAGGGTTGTCCAATATATAGATCCCTTCTCATCAGAATATCCATCATAAGGAGAAAATCGCGGATGATTCCGCAACAGATATTCTTCAATCCTCTGGATAGCAAACTGATGTTGCTCATTGTTATTGCGGATAAAAGAAATTGAATCGCCAAGATTATATACGGATGTTCCCATATACATACTCATCTGTTCTTTCCAATGTTGCAAGTTATAAGGATCCATCTCGTAGTTGCATGCACAGAACAGGAGAGGCAAGAGATATAATAAAAGAGACTTTTTCATAAGGATTCAATTACAGGTTATTGGATATATTATTTCGGAAGAGGTGTTTGCATCGGTAATATGCTGCACTATATACAAACCACTTGGAAGGGACAAATCGGAGTCCGATTTATCACCTTGATAGAGCAGGCGCCCCATTACATCAAAGACCAAGATTTCTTCCCTTGCTACCACACTTTCTGTTTCCTCCAATACTTCTCTACGAGGACTATGAAATGGTGCTACAGCACCATCCTCTTTACAACCATAGACATACAGAGTCGGGTCACCTATCAAACTATACTTCAACACTTGTATTTTACGATCTTCCGTACACAACGCATTTTTGTATTTAGTTTCCGCCGTTTGGATCCACACGCTGATAGGGAAATTTTTCATACGATGGGTTAATTGCTTTAGTGTAATGAACATTCGGCGGCACAAATAGTAATTGGAAGTAGTGTGAGATACCGTCGTTGCACCATAAAATGACACTCCTCCACATTGCTCAGAAACCCAACTCGCTCCAAAACTTTCATTTATTCCATACGTATTCAATGTACATGCAAAACCAAATCCCATGGGATATGGAGAAGATATGTTTTGGAGAGATAAAATACTATTTGTCAACTGGCGAACAGAAGGAAATACATCATACGGATACGCTATACCCGAATAAGAGGAAGGATATCCATGCCCCGAATACACAAAAAAACGAGGATTTGCCTGCAATGCAGACTTCATCGAATTGAAATTTACTGCGACACTGCGTCCATCGTACAAAGTATATGGCACTTGCATTTTAGCAAAACTTTGCCTTGCAGCCACCTTAATTCGTCTAAAGAATCTCCTACTTCGGCTCTTGCTTTCTTGATCTATACCCGAGAACAATACTGCAGAAGATTTAGATTGGGTATATTCATACTCCGTGTTCATCGTTTTCGTTATGATTGTAGAAAGATCAAGGCAAAGTCCATCTTCGTCTTTGACAATCCAACGACTAATGTGAGGATGGTACGGATCATCCGTATAAGGGTCTGTGTCTATATTCTTTCCAGAATAAGGCGGTATTTCCTTTAGATTACCTACCAACAGGACATAATCAGGATTGGAACAAACACCATTGTTCTTATTGATAAAATCCTTCATAACATCTCCATCGCACCCCAATTTTCCACACTGATCCAAATAGACAACCTGCGCATTATATCCCTGCCCCATTTTGTAATTCACGTAGGGTTGGAGACAGGAAGCCATTGCTTTCCGAGCCGCCACTATAAGGTAGGAAGGACGTTCGTCCAGTTTTACGGCATCGTCATCGAAAGTATTGAAAGTCAGTTTTGCCATCGTTGCCGTAAAATCAGAGTGCTGCAAAACATCCGATATTTCATCCTTTAGGTTTCCACCATCAAAATCAATAATGAAGCGACCCGTTTTGAGGACTTTTGCGGTACCGACATTAGGATAATAGGCAAAAGGGAATATGGACAAAGTTACTCCTTTCCATGCGCCAACCATATAAAGATCGCTCAGTTCATAGTAATCTCTGTAGAATCCTTTCGGATAAGCACTATCCGCTCCATTCTTATAGTACTGAAAATTGAAACATTCTTCTTCGGAATCAAGTTCAGAAACTGCGGGCTGAATGTAGCGATTGAGAAACACTTCCTCCATATTGTTTGGTAAGAATTCTACTTTAACGCTCTCTGCATATTGAGGAACAAGCAGATCTACTGAAAAGAACGGATTCGGGATATGATGTGATGTCCGTATAATCGCAATCGGCTCTCACATCAATGATGTCAAAAACGGGACAATCATCCTCCTTCATACTTACCCAAGGTCCAAAGTGCCGTTCTTCGACAGCATCTAACGAGTCTTCCCGCATTATCCGATATTCCGGCATTACGAAGTCGATAATATACCGATTGCCATCAACTGACAATGTATATTCCGGATGCAAGACAGAAGAAAGAGGAGCACTCCAAAGGTGCAAAGGAAACAAAATCAGGAAAACTAACAGAATACCTATCTTACACTGACAGGGTCGTTGATTGATTGATGCAATTCTGTTCATAGTAAATATATTTTGGTTCTATAGAAACGACTCCAATATCGTTACTTTACTCTAACAGACAATTCTATGCACAAAGGTAAAGTATAGTTTTCAAACAGACAACACTTTGTATATTTTCATGCAAAAAAATGTAAATTTGCCAATACAAGAGTACATTACATAACATTTTGCCATACACAAACAAAGAGAGTGAGCAATGCTTGGCAGCACTACCCACCCTCTTTTTGTTGAACAAAGAATGTTTATTCTACATCTTCGGCTTCTTGCTTCAAGGCTTGCAGATGTTCGTATTCCTCTTTGTTGTGTACAACCAACTGACTGAACTCGCGAAGTCCCGTACCGGCAGGAATCAAGTGACCGCAGATAACGTTCTCTTTCATTCCCTCCAAATAGTCAACCTTGCCATTGATAGCCGCATCGTTCAAGACTTTGTTGGTCTCCTGGAAAGAAGCAGCCGACATAAAGGACTTGGTTCCGAGGGCAGCACGCGTGATACCTTGCAGAATCTGCGAAGAAGTAGCAGGCATTGCGTCACGTGTCTCTACAAGACGTTTGTCGCGGCGCTTGAGACTCGAGTTCTCATCGTGCAAACGACGAGGAGCAACAATCTGGCCACGCTTCAGCACCTCACTATCTCCGGCATCTACAACCACTTTCTTTCCCCAAATACGATCGTTCTCTTCCATGAAGTCGTTTTTATCAACCACTTGTTTTTCCAAGAAACGCGTATCACCCGGATCAAGGATTTCCACCTTGCGCATCATCTGACGTACGATAATCTCAAAATGCTTATCGTTGATCTTCACACCTTGCAGACGATAGACATCCTGTACCTCGTTGACAATATAGTCTTGCACAGCGGTAGGGCCCTTGATTGCCAAGATATCATCCGGCGTTACGGCACCATCGGAAAGCGGTGTACCTGCACGGACGAAGTCGTTCTCCTGTACCAAAATCTGCTTTGACAGAGGGATAAGATATTTCTTTTCCTCTCCAAGACGAGATGTGATGGTAAGTTCACGGTTACCACGTTTGATTTTACCGAACGTAACCTCACCATCGATTTCGCTGACAATTGCAGGATTGGAAGAGTTACGAGCCTCGAACAGTTCGGTAACCCGAGGAAGACCACCCGTGATATCGCCTGCTTTACCCACAGTACGAGGAATCTTGATCAAGAGGTCACCCACTTTCACTTTCTCGCCATCCTTAGGAACGAGGTGGGCATTGATAGGCAAGTTGTAGGTATGGAGGACATTACCACTCTTATCGAGGATAACAGCCGACGGCATCTTTGTTTTATCCTTGGAGTCGATAATAATCGTCTCACGCAGGCCGGTAGCCTCATCGGTTTCCGTCTTAGCCGTTACGTTTTCAATGACATCATCGTAGCGAACAGTACCTTCACTTTCAATCACGATTGTGGCGTTGAAAGGATCCCACTCACAGATTTTCTGTCCCTTTGCATACGCTTTCCCATTCTCGACAAAGAGTTTGGAAGCATACGGGATATTGAACGTAGTGAGAACCACCCCCGTCTTCTCGTCGCGCAGACGCAACTCGGTTTGACGTGATACCACGATTGTTTGCGGTTTGCCGTCTTCCATTGCCTCAACAGTACGCAATTCGTCCAACTCGACGATACCGTCGTATTTCAAAGTATAACTACTTTCAGTAGCGACGTTACCTGCCACACCACCGACGTGGAATGTACGAAGAGTCAACTGTGTACCAGGCTCGCCGATAGACTGTGCTGCAATGACACCGACAGCCTCGCCTTTCTCAACAAGACGACCCGTTGCAAGGTTACGGCCATAGCACTTAGCACATACACCATGCTTGGATTCGCATGTCAGCACAGAACGAATCTCAACAGACTCAATAGGTGAGTTCTGGATACGTTCAGCAGCATCTTCACGAATTTCTTCGCCTGCCTCCACAATCAGTTCACCCGTGAGAGGATCTGTTACATCGTGAACACTGACACGTCCCAAGATACGATCGTAGAGCGAAGCCACTACGTTTTCATTTTTCTTTATTTCAGTAGCCGTCAATCCGCGAAGCGTACCACAATCTTCTTCCGTAATGATGACATCGTGCGATACATCAACCAGACGACGAGTCAGATAACCTGCATCGGCAGTCTTAAGAGCGGTATCGGCAAGACCTTTACGGGCACCGTGGGTGGAGATGAAGTACTCCAACACGGACAGACCTTCCTTAAAGTTGGAAAGAATAGGGTTCTCAATAGTCTGGCCACCTTCAGCACCGGCTTTCTGCGGCTTGGCCATCAAACCACGCATACCGGACAACTGCTTAATCTGTGCTTTAGAACCACGGGCACCAGAGTCCATCATCATGTACACTGCGTTGAAACCCTGATCGGCGTCTGCCATCTCTTTCATCAACACCTGCGTAAGGGCATTATCGACGTGCGTCCAGGTGTCAATCACCTGGTTGTAGCGTTCGTTGTTGGTGATAAGACCCATATTGTAGTTACCTGTGATTTCCTCAATCTCAGCGTTACCTTCTGCCACCAATTGGGACTTTTCCTCCGGAATAATGATGTCGTTCAGGTTGAAGGACAAACCGCCTTGGAATGCCATCTTATAACCTAAGTTTTTGATATCATCCAAGAACTGTGCAGTGCGAGCCACACCACAGACCTTAATCACTTTACCAATGATGTCGCGCAATGTATTCTTCTTCAGAACCTCGTTGACATAACCTACTTCCTTAGGTACGAAATGGTTGACAAGAATACGTCCGACAGTAGTATTGATGAGTTTTGTCACCTGCTTACCATCTTCTATATCCTGCGTGCGAACCGTAATCTTGGCGTGCATATCCACTTTCTTCTCATTTAGGGCAATCTCCGCTTCTTCAGGAGAATAGAATACCAATCCTTCGCCTTTTGCGCCGGAACGTTCCTTTGTGATATAGTAGAGTCCCAAGACCATATCCTGCGAAGGCACCGTGATAGGAGCACCATTAGCAGGGTTCAGGATATTGTGCGAACCCAACATCAGCAACTGTGCTTCCAGGACAGCCTCGTTAGACAAGGGCAAGTGGACTGCCATCTGGTCGCCATCGAAGTCGGCGTTGAAACCCGTACAAGCCAACGGGTGCAACTGGATAGCCTTACCTTCAATCATACGAGGTTGGAAAGCCAAGATACCCAAACGGTGAAGAGTCGGGGCTCGGTTAAGGAGGACAGGATGTCCTTCCATCACATGCTCAAGGATGTCCCATATAACAGGGTCTTTGCGGTCAATGATTTTCTTTGCAGACTTAACCGTCTTGACAATACCGCGTTCAATGAGTTTACGAATGATGAACGGTTTATAGAGTTCTGCTGCCATATCCTTAGGCAGACCACATTCGTGCATCTTGAGTTCGGGACCTACCACAATAACGGAACGAGCAGAATAGTCAACACGTTTACCAAGCAAATTCTGGCGGAAGCGTCCTTGTTTACCTTTCAAAGAATCGGAGAGAGACTTCAAAGGACGGTTGGCGTCACTCTTGATGGCAGTGGACTTACGAGAGTTGTCCAACAGAGAATCGACCGCCTCTTGCAGCATACGTTTCTCGTTGCGCAAAATCACTTCAGGTGCTTTAATCTCAATCAGACGTTTCAGACGATTATTACGTATGATAACACGACGATAAAGATCGTTGAGGTCGGAAGTGGCAAAACGTCCACCATCCAACGGAACCAAAGGACGCAAATCAGGAGGTGTAACAGGGATAATCTTCAGGATCATCCATTCCGGTTTGTTCCGATTGCGCGAAGCACGGAATGCCTCTACCACCTGAAGACGTTTGAGTGCCTCTGCCTTACGTTGCTGGGAAGAATCACGACTTGCTTTATCACGGAGTTCGTAAGAGAGAGCATCCAAATCGAGACGTGCCAACATATCATAGATAGCCTCAGCCCCCATTTTGGCAATGAACTTCTGAGGATCGGTATCTTCGAGTTGTTGATTTCCCTGCGGGAGACGATCCATCAAATTGAGATATTCATCTTCAGAAAGAAGCATGTTATCTTCAACCACCTGCTCATCGTTCACTTTTTCTCCTGCAAGCACACCACTTTGGATAACGATATACTTTTCATAATAAATGACAGCATCCAACTTCTTTGTAGGCAAGCCAAGCAGATACCCAATTTTATTGGGAAGAGAACGGAAGTACCAAATATGTGCGACAGGAACCACCAACTGGATATGTCCCATACGTTCACGGCGTACTTTCTTTTCCGTCACTTCTACACCGCAACGATCGCAGACAATACCTTTGTAGCGAATACGTTTGTATTTACCGCAATGGCACTCATAATCACGTGTAGGACCAAAGATCCGTTCGCAGAACAAACCATCACGTTCCGGTTTGTATGTACGATAGTTAATTGTCTCGGGTTTCAGTACCTCACCGCTTGACAGACGAAGTATCTCTTCGGGTGAGGCAAGACCAATGGAGATCTTACTAAAACCAGTTTTTTTATTTTCTTGTTTGAAAGCCATGTTTAAATAATTTACTGATTAACGAATCTTATTCCAAATTGATACTCAAAGCCAAACCTTGCAATTCATGAAGCAAGACATTCAGAGACTCCGGCAATCCGGGTGTCGGCATAGGTTCTCCCTTAACAATAGCCTCATAGGTGCGAGCACGACCTGTAACATCATCAGACTTAACAGTAAGAATCTCTTGAAGCACATGGGCAGCACCGTGAGCCTCGAGTGCCCAAACCTCCATTTCACCGAAACGCTGTCCACCGAACTGGGCTTTACCACCAAGAGGTTGTTGCGTAATAAGGCTATACGGACCGATGGAACGTGCGTGCATCTTATCGTCAACCATGTGACCCAACTTCATGAAGTAGGTAACACCAACAGTAGCAGGTTGGTCGAACATCTCACCGGTACCGCCATCATACAGATAGGTCTTACCAGCACGCGGAAGTCCTGCTTTATCAGTCCATTCGTTGAGGTTGTCCATTGTACAACCATCGAAGATAGGAGTAGCAAACTTGACACCCAATTCCTTACCTGCCCAACCAAGTACGGCTTCGAAAATCTGCCCAAGGTTCATACGAGAAGGCACACCCAGCGGGTTAAGAACTATATCAACAGGTGTTCCATCTGCCAAGAACGGCATATCCTCCACACGAACAATCTTGGAAACAATACCTTTGTTACCATGACGACCTGCCATCTTGTCACCGACACGGATCTTACGTTTTTTAGCGATATAGACCTTTGCCATCTGCATGATACCATTAGGAAGTTCATCACCAATGGTGAGATCGAAGTTCTTGCGTTTGAGTTGGGCATCGTAGTCTTTATATTTACGCAGATAGTTGAGTACGCAAGCCTCTATGAGTTCGTTTTTCTCCGGATCCGTTGTCCACTTGGAAAGCATGACAGAATTGTAGTCGATTTGCTCCAAGCGCTCGCGAGTAAACTTGCTATTCTTACTGATTACATCCGTACCCATTAAATCTTTTACGCCTGCAGATGTTTTTCCCTCAGTGAGGACAAGGAGTTTGCCAATCAGTTGTTCCTTCAGTTCAGCCACCTGCTTTTCAAATTCGGTTTGAATAGCAGCCAACTTTAGTTTATCGTCCATCTTCTCCTTGCGGTCTTTGACGGCTTTCTGATAAAGGCGTTTGCCGATCACTATACCCGTAAGAGAGGGGGAAGCCTTCAAGGAAGCGTCCTTCACATCACCGGCCTTATCACCAAAGATGGCCTTCAACAATTTTTCTTCCGGACTCGGGTCACTCTCACCTTTTGGAGTAATCTTACCTATGATGAGATCGCCAGGAACAATAGGTGCTCCTACACGAATGATACCATTCTCGTCCAAATTCTTTGTTGCCTCCTCGCTCACATTAGGGATATCTGCTGTAAATTCTTCAAGTCCCCGTTTGGTTTCACGCACTTCCAAGAGTTGTTCAACGACATGAACCGAAGTAAACATATCCTCGCGTACAATACGTTCCGAAAGCACAATAGCATCCTCATAGTTATAACCCTTCCAAGGGATATAAGCCACTTTCAGGTTTTTACCAAGTGCCAACTCGCCGTTTTGAGTAGCAAAACCCTCCGTCATGATTTGCCCCGCTACGACACGATCTCCCTTGCGGACAATAGGACGAAGGTCAATCGTTGTATTCTGGTTCGTCTTCTGGAACTTGGGCATCTCATACTCTTTAACAGCAGAATCAAAACTTACGAACTCCTCTGCCTCCGTACGGTCGTAACGAACACGAATGCAATCAGCGTCAACATACACAACCTCACCTGCACCTTCTGCCGTGATTTGAGTGCGAGAATCCTGGATAAGTTGTCCCTCTATACCCGTACCGACAATGGGGGCTTCAGAACGAAGCAACGGAACTGCCTGGCGCATCATATTGGATCCCATCAAAGCACGGTTGGCATCATCATGTTCCAAGAACGGGATAAGAGCAGCAGCGATTGATGCGATTTGGCTTGGAGCCACATCCATAAGGTTAACCTGTTCTGGTTCTACCACAGGGAAATCCGCCTCATAACGTGCTTTCACCTTCTTATTGATGAAATTACCTTGTACATCAATAGGGGCATTACCTTGTGCAACATAACTCTGCTCCTCATCTTCTGCAGTCATATAAACAATACCCTTGTCGGAAAGGTCAACCACTGCATTGTTTACCTTACGGTAAGGCGTTTCTATGAATCCTAATTTGTTAATCTTCGCATAGATACAAAGAGAGGATATCAGTCCGATATTTGGTCCTTCAGGAGTTTCGATAGGACACAAACGACCGTAGTGCGTATAATGGACGTCTCGCACTTCGAATCCTGCTCTATCACGACTCAGACCACCAGGTCCCAATGCAGACATACGACGCTTATGAGTTATCTCTGCCAAGGGATTCTGCTGATCCATAAACTGAGACAAAGCATTTGTACCAAAGTAACTATTGATAACACTGGATATACTCTTAGCGTTAATCAAATCCGTCGGAGTGAAAACCTCATTATCACGCACATTCATCCTTTCACGAATGGTACGAGCCATACGTGCAAGCCCGACACTGAATTGGTTTGCCAATTGTTCACCAACAGTACGAACGCGACGATTACTCAAGTGATCAATATCATCAACTTCCGCATTTGAATTGATAAGAGCAATCAGATACTTGATAATCTCAATAATATCGTCTTTGGTAAGCACACGGATATCCATATCAATATCAAGGTTCAACTTGCGATTGATACGATAACGCCCGACTTCACCCAAATCATAACGCTTTTCAGAAAAGAAAAGACCATTGATTACCTCACGTGCCGTATTGTCGTCTGCAGGCTCTGCATTACGTAATTGGCGATAGATGTAAAGAACCGCCTCCTTTTCGGAGTTTGTTGGGTCTTTCTGCAAGGTATTAAAGATAATACTGCTATCATTCTGTTCGGGACCTTCCTGATGCAGAAGAATTGATTTTGCGCCAGAATCCAGAATGGCTTGGATATTTTCTTTAGTCAATTCCGTCTCACGCTCTATGACAACCTCGTTTCGTTCAATAGTAACTACTTCGCCTGTATCCTCATCTACGAAGTCTTCCGTCCACGCTTTCAAAACACGAGCAGCCAGCCGGCGACCAATAACCTTATTAAGACCAGCCTTACTTACCTTTACTTCCTCTGCCAAGTTGAAACGTTCCAAGATATCTTTGTCACTCTCAAAACCAATGGCACGCAAAAGTGTCGTCACGGGTAACTTTTTCTTACGATCAATGTAAGCATACATCACATTGTTAATATCCGTAGCAAACTCAATCCATGAACCACGGAAAGGAATGATACGCGCAGAATAAAGTTGCGTTCCGTTAGAATGTTTGCTTTGCCCAAAGAAGACACCGGGAGAACGATGCAATTGACTTACAATGACACGCTCAGCACCATTGATAACAAAGGTACCTTTAGGAGTCATGTAAGGTATAGTACCTAAAAAGACATCTTGTATCTGTGTATCAAAATCCTCATGATCAGGATCAGTACAATACAATTTCAGTTTGGCTTTAAGCGGTACACAATAAGTCAACCCTCTCTGCAGGCATTCATCAATCGAATAGCGCGGAGGATCTACATAATAGTCAAGAAATTCAAGAATAAAGTTATTCCGAGTATCCGATATCGGGAAATTCTCGGAAAATACTTTAAAAAGCCCTTCCTGTCGCCTCTGCTCGGGAGCAGTATCAGTTTGCAAAAAATCATGGAAGGACTTCAATTGTATCTCAAGGAAGTCTGGATAAGGCATCTGCTTCTGCATAGAAGAGAAACTGACTCTCTGAGTTTTTTGTGTTGAAGCCATGAACGATAATTTAAGTGAACTCAATATGCTATATACCTAAATTTACAATCAAAACGTCGTAAGATATATTTACCTGTATTAGCACAAGTCCATTATTACATGTTTGGTTTTATATAATTTTTATATTCACGCAATGGTGAGAGAAAAAGGTTTAGAGCCCCATCTCAAGGACTCTAAACCTACATTCGATTTCAGGTTATTATTTAAGTTCAACCTCAGCACCACCGTCCTCAAGAACTTTCTTGAGTGCTTCAGCGTCCGCCTTGGCAAGACCTTCTTTGATTACAGAAGGAGCTCCGTCAACAAGATCCTTAGCCTCTTTCAAGCCGAGACCAGTTTGCTCTTTAACCAACTTAACGATAGCAAGTTTAGCAGCACCGGCTGATTTAAGAACAACATCAAAAGATGTTTTCTCTTCTTCAGCGGCAGCAGCACCACCTGCAACAGGACCTGCAGCAACTGCAACCGCAGCAGCAGCGGGTTCAATTCCGTACTCGTCTTTCAAAATTTGGGCCAACTCATTTACTTCTTTAACAGTGAGGTTAACCAATTGTTCAGCAAAAGCTTTCAAATCTGCCATTGTCGTATAATTTTAGAAAAGTTATTTTAAATAATTACTTTATGCAATGCTAAGCGGCATTGCTCGCTGTTTGATTATGCTGTTCTTTCTCCCAAGGTTTTGAGAACTCCATGCAATGCGTTTGCTCCGGACTGAAGAGAGGAGATAATATTCTTTGCAGGAGATTGCAAGAGAGCCACCAAGTCGGCAATAAGTTCGTTTTTGCTCTTAATGGTAGTCAAGAAGTTGAGTTGTTCCGCTCCCACATAGGTTACGTCCTCTACATACGCAGCCTTGAGGGCAGGCTTAACATCAGGATTTTTCTTGTCTTTCTCAGCAAAATCTTTAATTAGTTTTGCAGGTACATTACCCGTATTACAGAGCATCAAGGCCGTATTGCCTTTAAGAGTAGCAAACAATTGCTCATCCACGTTCTTCCCTTCCAGTGCTTTGTGAAGGAGAGTATTCTTAACTACAACCAATTTAATATTCTTGCTGTAGCAAGCACGACGCAATTCACTTGTTTTCTCAGCATTCAAGCCTTCTATATCCGTCACATAGAAATGAGTATATTCATTCAATTGACTTTTCAGTTGCTCAATAATCGCGGTCTTATCTTCTTTTCTCATAATTCCTAATCGTTAAATTATTCAACTGATTTCGGGTCAATCTTGATACCCTTACTCATTGTACTCGATAGATAAATACTCTTAATATAGGTTCCCTTTGAGGTTGCAGGCTTGAGTTTGATAAGTGTTTGAATAAATTCCTTAGCATTCTCAGCAATCTTCTCTGCAGGGAAAGAAACCTTACAAATAGAGGTATGCACAATACCGAACTTATCCACCTTGAAATCAATCTTACCTTGCTTAACTTCAGTGACAGCCTTCGCAATATCCATTGTTACGGTACCACTCTTGGGGTTAGGCATAAGACCACGGGGACCCAAGACGCGACCAAGCGCACCAATTTTGCCCATTATCTGTGGCATGGTGATAATCACATCCACATCAGTCCAACCACCTTTGATTTTCTCAATGTATTCGTCCAACCCGACATAATCAGCACCAGCAGCTTTAGCAGCGGCTTCCTGATCGGGAGTGCAAAGTGCAAGAACTCTCACTTGCTTACCCGTTCCGTTTGGGAGAGATACAACACCACGCACCATTTGATTGGCTTTGCGGGGATCTACGCCCAAACGAACATCAACATCTACAGACGCATCAAACTTGGTAGTAGTAATCTCCTTGAGAAGAACTGCTGCCTCATCGAGTGTATAGGCTTTACCTTCTTCAATCTTTTCTAAAGCCAACTTTTGATTCTTTGTCAGTTTACTCATAGTTCAATTGAAGTTTAATTATTTAACCGTTATACCCATACTACGTGCTGTACCAGCGACCATCTTCATAGCATGCTCCACCTCGAAGCAGTTCAAGTCTGCCATCTTATCGGTAGCGATCTGACGACATTGTTCCTCTGTGATAGAAGCCACTTTCTTGCGATTAGGTTCAGCAGAACCACTCTTGATTTTAGCAGCCTCCAAGAGCTGAACAGCAACAGGAGGAGTTTTTACTACGAAATCGAAAGTCTTATCGGAGTAATAAGTGATGACAACAGGCAACACCTTACCTGCTTTGTCCTGGGTTCTGGCATTGAATTGTTTGCAAAACTCCATAATGTTGATACCCTTAGAACCAAGAGCCGGTCCCACTGGGGGTGATGGGTTTGCCGCACCACCTTTAATCTGCAATTTAATAAGTCCAGCAATTTCTTTAGCCATAATGTTTTTAATTTACTGTTGTGTATAGTTATTGTTAACTATTGAGTAGTATCACGACCCGTAACATAGTCTCCTACTCTTTATCTACCTGATTGAAACTTAACTCCAAAGGAGTCTTTCGTCCGAAAACGGTAACAATCACCTTCAACTTACGCTTGTCGGCAAGGATTTCATCAATTTCTCCATTGAAATCTTTGAAAGGACCATCAGTAACCTTGACCGTTTCTCCGACCACAAAGGGAATCTCAACCATTTTGTTCTCCTCCTGTTCGTTGATGTTTCCGAGAATCCGATTCACCTCAGATTGGCGAACAGGTGTAGGAACAACCGATTTTCCATCAGACAAAAATCCCAACACATTGGGAACATTACGCAAACGCGGATAGCACTCATCAACCAAGTTCGCCTCTACGAGAACATAACCAGGAAGATATGTACGTTCCTTCGTTATCCGCTTGTTTCCACGAAGTTGAACCACTTTTTCGGTAGGGATAAGCACTTGCGAAACATACTGACCCAAGTCGGTAGTTTTGCAAGCAGCCTCAATATACTCTTTCACTTTGGCTTCCTTTCCGCTAATAGCCTTCAGGACATACCATTTAAGATTATTATCAGCCATACCACTCTACCTTAAAAGAGACCATAGATGAAATGCATCAGAGACTCAAAACAGAAGTCCACAAGCCATACGAGCAATGCCAGAATAAGGGAAGCAATCAATACCAGCACTGCACTGTTGGTCAATTCTTTGCGAGTCGGCCAACTTACCTTGTACACTAATTCTGTGTAAGACGCCTTAATGTTGTCAATTATCTTCATATCATGTAGATTTTTCGTTGTTTATATTCGTCGAAAAAGACCCCAGATAGCACACCTGTGTTAACCGAAGTCCATACATCACGAATAAATTTGCACGGAAGGAGAGGCTCGAACTCCCGACACCTGGTTTTGGAGACCAGTGCTCTACCAACTGAGCTACTTCCGTTCACTTCTTTCAAAGGAGCGAGATGTCAGTTACACCCATCTCCTTTGAAAGACGCTTTTATTAGTCAAGCAATTTGGTAATCTGACCGGAACCTACGGTACGACCACCCTCACGGATAGCGAAACGCAGACCTTCCGAGCAAGCAACCGGATAGATCAACTTGACAGTGATCTCAAGGTTATCGCCAGGCATTACCATCTCAGTTCCTTCGGGAAGAGTAATCTCACCGGTAACATCCATCGTACGGATGTAGAACTGAGGACGATAGTGGTTGTGGAACGGAGTATGACGCCCGCCTTCCTCTTTCTTCAAGATATAAACCGAAGCCTTGAACTCGCTGTGTGTTTTAACAACACCCGGGTGGGTGATAACCATACCACGGCGGACTTCGCTCTTGTCAATACCACGGAGAAGAAGACCTACGTTGTCACCAGCCTCACCTTGATCAAGAAGTTTACGGAACATCTCAACACCGGTAACAACTGATTTCTTATCTTCACCCAAGCCCAAAATTTGAACCTCATCACCAACCTTGACAACACCCGTCTCAATACGACCGGTAGCAACAGTACCACGACCGGTAATAGAGAACACATCCTCAACAGGCATCAAGAAAGGTTTGTCAATAGCACGAGGAGGAAGTTGAATCCATGTATCAACTGCGTCCATAAGTTCCATAACCTTGTCTTCCCACTCTTTCACACCATTCAATGCACCGAGAGCGGAACCACGAATAATAGGAGTGTTGTCACCATCGAAATCGTAGAAGTTAAGGAGTTCGCGCATTTCCATCTCAACAAGATCGAGCATTTCAGGATCGTCAACCATATCGCACTTGTTCATGAAAACAACCAAGCGGGGTACGTTTACTTGGCGAGCCAAAAGGATGTGCTCACGAGTTTGAGGCATAGGACCATCCGTAGCAGCAACAACGATGATTGCACCATCCATCTGAGCAGCACCGGTTACCATGTTCTTTACATAATCGGCGTGACCCGGGCAGTCAACGTGTGCATAGTGACGATTAGCGGTTTCGTACTCAATGTGAGCAGTATTGATGGTAATACCACGCTCTTTCTCTTCGGGAGCATTATCAATCTGATCGAAAGACTTAACTTCCTCGCTACCGAATCCTCTCTCATGGAGAACTTTGGAGATAGCAGCGGTCAAAGTAGTTTTACCGTGATCAACGTGACCAATGGTACCAATGTTCACGTGTGGTTTCGAACGGTCAAATTTTTCTTTTGCCATAATTCTAGAATTTAGTTATTAACGTTAATACTATAAGTTTACACATTCTTTTTCTACACAAAACAGCGTCCCCACAAAGCAGAAACACTCCGAACTTGCATAGTTGTTTTTCTATGAGCTGTTGGCGGGAGTTGAACCCGCGACCTCATCCTTACCAAGGATGCGCTCTACCACTGAGCTACAATAGCAACACCTTCCCTGTCCGATGCGATACACACGCAAAGACAAATCACAAAAGGATTTTGAGCGGAAAACGGGACTCAAACCCGCGACCCCCAGCTTGGAAGGCTAGTGCTCTATCGACTGAGCTATTTCCGCAATTGCCTGCAGAGGCACTCTCAAGCAAACTCCTTTATACCAAAAAGAATCCTTGTATCAGCCATCCTGACTCATGCAAGAATTCTTCATTCAAGCGAAAGGAGTGGGTAGTGATGGATTCGAACCACCGAAGCGATTACGCAGCAGATTTACAGTCTGCCCCATTTGGCCACTCTGGAAACTACCCTCACAAAATTCAGTATTCTACACGGCACGCACCCGTGCCTACTCAATTCCGCTTTCTTCTGAGCCTCTTGTCGGATTCGAACCAACGACCCCGAGATTACAAATCACGTGCTCTGGCCAACTGAGCTAAAGAGGCAATAACAACTTCGATTCACTATAAAATCAAAAGCCAACAATACTTCGCTCAATCCGTACTTTGCACTGCTCGTCGGAAAAGCGGTGCAAAAGTACGGTTATTTTTTGAACTACCAAAACATTTCGGTAAAAAAATGCTTTTCTTACATTTTTTCTTTCAACCTCTCCAACTGGCGCTCAGCAGCGGCAAGCGTCTCATCAACCCCCTGTTCAAAGGTATCACACACCTTCTGGGCAAAAACATCCTGCCCAAGTCCGAGTATGCGCAACTGCGTTTCCTTGTTCATTGCCGCCTCCCGTTTGGTAACCGTGAGACGGAATTCCATCTCAGCCCCATCCGGAAGATTTTTATTATACTTCTTGGTCTTCTTTTCAATGTAAAGATTCAGTTTTTCCGTCATGTCGAAATTGACAGCATAGACATTGAGTTTCATAGCATCCTCCTTTTTTTGTTCGGTTAATGATTCAAGTATTCTTCAGGGACATTCATACAGTCCCATCTTGTGTTCTTATTCATCCTTCTTTGCTTTGTTCCGCGGGTGAGCCGCAGTATACGCTTTCTTCATCTGCTCAAAAGTGACATGTGTATAAACCTGCGTAGCCGCAAGACTTGCATGCCCCATGAGCGTCTTGATCGTATTGATATCGGCACCATTGTCCAGCATGGCGGTGGCAAACGTGTGCCGCAACACGTGCGGCGATTGTTTTTTTTGCGAACTTACCTCCTTCATGCGCTCATGCACTACGGTATAAACCGTGGATGCATTGATACGCTGCCCTTTTTTCGTCAAGAACAAGGCATTATCGCAACGGTCCGGATATTGCTCATCCCGCCATTGCTGATACTGCAAAATCTGTTCCAAAAGGGCATCACCGACAGGCACGATACGCTGTTTCCTGCGTTTGCCGAAAACACGGATCTGTTTTGACAGAAAATCAACATCTTCATCCGACAACGCTACAAGTTCGGCACGCCTCATTCCCGTCTGATAAAGCATCTCTATAATAAGATTATCCCTTACGGAAATGAAATCATCGGCAAAACGTTCCAATTCCCGTTCCTGCCGCATCTCCCGCTCCTTGTAGAAAACAGGCAGAGGCTTGGATATCTTCGGACTCAGCACCAACTGCGTAGGATTGTGATCCGCAGTACTGACACGGAGACAATATTTCCAGAAAGAACGCAACGAAGAAAGTTTGCGGCGGACACTCCGTGCGGAAATCCCATTGTCCATAAGCGTAATGAGCCATTCTTTTATATCGTCATCCGTCACGGAATCCGGATCAAAAACGGCAAAATCAACATGCAGAAAAGAACAGAACTCCTCCAAATCGTGACGATACGCCGAAACTGTCAGTTGCGAATAGCGTCGCTCAACCTGCAGGTACTCCAAAAAATGTTCTATATATCCTCCTTGCCTGCCCATGGAACAGAAATCACCTTATCTGTACCCTCATTGCTTTTCCTCAAACGGAAAGAGCCCGTAGAGTTCCGCATCAATCTTATTGGTGATAATCTGAAAATCAAGAGGATTGTTTTCAAACTTCACATGGTCAGCGTCAATGACTAACAATTTGCCCTTGTAATCAGAAATCCAACGTTCGTACTTGTCATTCAGACCCTTGAGATAGTCAATACGCATCGAACTCTCATACTCGCGTCCCCGTTTCTGAATCTGTGCCACCAGATTAGGAATGGAAGAACGCAGATAAATCAGCAAATCGGGCATCTTGACCAGAGACATCATCAAATCGAACAGGTCGCAATAGTTGTCAAAGTCACGGTCGGACATATTGCCCTGCTCGTGCAAGTTGGGGGCGAAAATTTTGGCATCCTCATAGATCGTTCTGTCCTGTATAATGGTCTCCTTACACTTGGAAATGTCCACCACATCCTGAAAGCGTTTGTTCAGAAAATAGATTTGCAGATTGAACGACCAACGGGACATATCGGCATAAAAATCTTCCAGATAAGGGTTGAAGTCAACCGATTCGTAACGCGGTGTCCAACCATAATACTTGGCCAACATGCGTGTGAGCGTTGTTTTTCCGCTTCCGATATTTCCTGCAATAGCGATATGCATACTATGAGAAATTAAAAATTCGTATATTACGTTTATTAAAACAATCCGAACAATTGCGCATCAATTTTATTGACGATTTGCTGAAAGTGCAACGGATTATGCTGAAAGTCAAGATTATCGGATTCTATCACCAGCACTTTTCCATGGTACTTATGAAATATAAAGTCATCATACCGCTCATTCAACCCCTGAAGATAATCCAACTGCATGGTCTGTTCATAGTCGCGACCCCGTTTTTGAATCTGCGCCACCAAGGCAGGGACACTCTTCCGCAGATAAATCATAAGATCAGGGTAACGCGTAAGCGACATCATCAGCCGGAACAATTCCATATAGGTGGTATAATCGCGATCGGAAAGATTGCCCATGGAATAGTTGTTCTCCACAAAGACATACACCCCCTCAAAAATAGAGCGATCCTGAATAATCGTCTTTTGAGACTTGGCAATTTCCAGAACATCCTTGAAACGCTCTTTCAGAAAATAAGTCTCCAGACAAAACGACCAGCGTGGAATATCGGCATAATAATCTTCCAAATAAGGATTGACGCAAACAGGTTCATAACGGGCCTCCCAACCATAGTGCTTCACAAGCATTTGGGTAAGAGTGGTTTTGCCGGCACCAATATTTCCTGCTATCGCAATATGCATTGCCTTAATTGGAGAAATGTTCTTTACACGGCAAAGGTATAAAATATAATCGGTATCGGCAAACGGAAGTATTCATCAACCTCACTTAACCCCATCCGGCCAATCTTTCCAATCCGCCCGATTAGCCCTATCTGTCCAATTTGCCCATCTGCCCTATTTGTCCAACCTGTCCTATCTGTCTCATCCATCCCATTAGTCCTATAGTCCATTAGTCCTATAGTCCATTAGTCCTACCTGTTCCATCCTCCTTAGGACTGCTCGAACAACTAGAACGTCCTATAACGCCTATTAAATAGTGCAAAACCGCATATCAGCCGGTCAGTTCCTCCTGTATTGTGTCGCTATCCCCTCTCTTTAGCCCCCCTCTTTTAAGGGACGGCACTGAAAAAGTCTCCGCCAAAAGAAAGCAGGCTCCCGCCCATAATGCGGAAGCCTGCAAAGCAAAATCAGAAACGTCTGTTATCGGAGTTGCGCACCGAGAACGTTGTACTCTGCACCGTTCTTGATAATCACTACCTGTCCGTTGCGCAGCACTTTCTGTGCTTTTGCGTCGTCAGCAATAGTGTTGCTCAGAGCGGTCGGCGACAGAGTGAAAGTGATGTTGAACTGACGTGCGTCCGTGCTGATAAATTGCGCCGTGAACGAGTTGTCCGCTGCCAACACGATGTTTGCACTTACAATGTCAATAATGTATTGAGTTTGCATATCAGCCAGATAACTGTAGGAGGCGCTGTTTATACTATAGATGTCGTCCATTGTGTATGTGCCGGCACCATTGCTGGAAAGTAGCAGCGAAATAGCATAATTCTCATCAGAAGCCTCAAAGTAAGTCAAACCATATTCGGCGTATGTATCTTTGTCCACCGTGCCGGTGAGTGCTACATCAATCGTCTGGGTCGGAGTCGGAATGTAGTATTTCATTACTATGTGGTAGATATTGCCGTCCTTTCCCATTACGGACGCCTCTACGATGGTTGTGTCTGCAGACAGACTGACGTTTACCGTGTTGCTGTCATATTCTTTGGCGTAGATATAGGTCTCTCCGTCAGAGGTAACGGCGGTGTAGGTGTAGTCGATGTCTGCTTTGCCGAAAGTGCCGGTCAGATGATTGGCATTAACGCATACCGACGCATAGTAGGCGGTCGATGAACCCGTAATCTGGAACCATGCATCCTCGGTGTCAGCGGTGTTGTCAGTCAGGATACTTACGCCGGGAATGATTACATCAATGGTCTTGCCGGTCGGTACAAATGGGGCATCATTCAGTTCGATAAGGCAGTCTTGGAAACTGTTGACTCCAAAATACGAACCAACCCCCAAGTCGTAGTAGTAATACAACTTATAGTTGATGGCATTCATATTAGCCACGGCATAGTCCAACTCCATAGTGTAGATCTGTCCGTTGGCGCATACGGCATTCAGCGCAAAGTGATAGTTCGGGGCTACGTAGGTGACAGCCAGCGAACCCGACTTAATGTCGGTCGTGTCGCCTGCTGCAACCACGACCTTACCACCCAACAGAGAATAGGTGCCTACCAATTTTGTACTGTCGCTGTTGGCCTTAACAACAACGGATGCTGCAAAATCTTCTCCGCTGTAGAAATAAAAATCGTACATCGCATAACTGCCCCCCGTAATAGAAGAAGGACCGAACAGCGCCTCTGCGCCGTCGGCTACAATCTTTCCGTTGCTCACAGCAGCAGGGGCTTTCTTGATACCCGTTGTAGGGGCGGCTATCACACGGTTGTGGTTGAAACTCGTGTACTCAACGGCGGGGAATGTTGTATTTACCCCACCCATGTTCTTTTTGGCTACCCGAGTGGCAAACTGCGGGGCGGCACTTGCGCTCAATACCATAGCGGCTGCGCATACAAGAGAGAAAAGTTTTTTCATAAATGTATTGTTTTTTTGTTTGTTAAAAAAACTAATCCGACACTGCCTATGCAATAATTATGCAATCAATACAGTAAAATCGATTGCAAAAGTACAGAACTTTTTTCGGGATGCGCAACACTTTGTACTTTTTTTTCGAGAAAGTGAAACAATTTGTCTGTTTGCTGTATGATTATGCAATTATACAATTATGCAAACGGTCTGGCAGAGCGTGTGAATGGTACATTGAAGACGGAATGGATTTATCCTTTGCCGTTGCCCAAAGACCTGCAAGAGGCGCAAGAATAGATTGCACATATCGTGGACTTATACATAATGTACGCCCGCGTATGAGCCTGAAAATAGAATACCGATGTCGGTCTATTTGGACTACCCGCACATCGTACCCGCTGTCCGATGGCAGAACTTGCAGGCTGAAAAATATGCCGAAACGGCATATTTTTAGAAAAAGAAAGCAACCTTTGTCAAAACAATGTCAACTTATCCGACGACAGGGTCACTTTTATACGTATTTTAACAAACCAAACACGTAACCGAGTCAACTTCAAAACGTACAAAGCAGCCGGCATATATCCTGCATATCTCCGGCATATATCTCGCTATTCTCTATATGTCTTTCTTATGTCATTCTTATGCAATTCTTATGTG
>DLLF01000019.1:36772-48793 GCA_002477945.1 Bacteroidales bacterium UBA7569 | reverse complement strand
GGCGGAATTAATTTGCAAAGCGAGGGTCAGAGGATCTGTTTCTTCCGGCATGGTGTCGGGCAACTTGTATTTTTGGCAACGCCCGACGTAAATCAATCCGTAGGTTAAGGCTGCTCATAGCCCCTCTCTGAGGGAGTTGGGGGAGTCTTTTGGGTTTCCTTCCTTTTGGTCAGGCAAAAGAAAAGAAAGGTATATAAAATTATATCTCTTATTGTTCGGATGCGGTTATCATTGGGCGATGGCTCCGCTGTTTTATTATATCATTTTTTTTACGTACCTTTGCACCCTCTCTGTATTGAGAGTACAAAGGTGCGCAGATTCTTGCAAACCAACAAAATAGAAATAGTATATATGCAGCAAAAAATCAGAAACATTGCTATCATCGCTCACGTTGACCACGGCAAAACGACTCTGGTCGACAAGATGCTCTACACCGCACACCTCTTTCGCGACAACGAACAGAAAGGTGAACTCATTCTGGACAACAACGAACTGGAGCGGGAGCGGGGTATCACAATCTTGGCAAAGAACGTAAGCATCAACTATAAAGGATACAAAATCAACATTATTGACACCCCGGGACACGCCGATTTCGGAGGTGAAGTGGAACGTGTACTCAATATGGCTGACGGTGTTTTGCTGTTGGTTGATGCGTTCGAAGGTCCTATGCCGCAAACACGCTTTGTCTTGCAAAAGGCTTTGCAGATGAATCTTAAACCCATTGTGGTTATCAACAAGGTGGACAAACTCAATTGCCGACCCGATGAAGTGCAGGAAGCAGTATTCGACCTCATGGTCAATCTTGATGCCACCGAAGACCAATTGGACTTCCAGACCATCTACGGTTCTGCCAAAAACGGATGGATGTCAACCGATTGGCACAAACCAACCAACGACCTCACGGCACTTATGGACGCTATCATTGAGTATATTCCTGCACCGCAGATGCTCGAAGGAACACCCCAGATGCTGATCACTTCTCTCGACTACAATCCCTACGTCGGACGTATCGCCGTCGGACGTGTACACCGCGGTACACTCAAAGACGGCATGAACGTCACTCTGGCAAAGAAAGACGGCACTATGGTCAAGACCAAAATCAAAGAGTTGCACACGTTCCAGGGCATGGGACATGTCAAAACCGACGAAGTGAAAAGCGGGGATATATGTGCATTGATCGGTATCGACGGGTTTGAGATAGGCGATACTATCTGTGATTACGAAAATCCGGAACCGCTCAAGCCCATTGCTATTGACGAGCCGACCATGTCAATGGTTTTCACTATCAACGATTCGCCTTTCTTCGGACAAGACGGTAAGTTTGTCACTAGCCGCCATATTCAGGACAGGTTGAACAAAGAGTTGGAAAAGAACCTTGCCTTACGGGTGGAAAGAGGTACCGATGAGAACTCATGGCACGTGTTCGGACGGGGTGTACTGCATCTCTCCGTCTTGATTGAGACTATGCGCCGCGAAGGCTACGAACTGCAAGTGGGGCAACCGCAAGTAATCATCAAGGAAATCGACGGAGTCAAGTGCGAACCGGTCGAGCAACTCACCGTCAACACTCCCGAAGATTGCTCCGGCAAGATTATAGAATATGTCTCCACTCACAAGGGAGACATGACCAAGATGGAAATGGTCAACGACCGTGTGCAACTCGAGTTCACCATCCCTTCACGAGGCATCATCGGTATGCGTACATACGTTATGAATGTCTCGGCGGGAGAAGCCATCATGGCACACCGCTTCCTGGAGTTCCAACCCTATAAGGGAGAAATTACAAAACGCAATAATGGCTCTCTTATTGCAATGGAAAGCGGCACGGCGTATGCCTATGCATTGGATAAACTGCAAGACCGCGGACGGTTCTTCATCAATCCGGGAGAAGAAGTCTATGCAGGACAGGTTGTGGGAGAGAACGCAAAGGAAGGCGACATCGTGATCAACGTCACAAAATCCAAAAAACTCACCAATATGCGATCCAAGTCTGCCGACGACAAAGCGGTATTGCCTCCTCCCATTATCTTCTCCCTCGAAGAGGCGTTAGAATATATCAAAGAAGATGAATATGTAGAGGTGACACCCGCACACATGCGTATCCGAAAAATCATATTGGACGAAACAGAGCGCAAACGTGCCAAACTCCGTTCCGACAACGACTGAACATAATGAACATAATAAGAAACTGATAAATATTTGAATCATGCAAGTAGTAAAGAAAGACATTGACCAACTCAATGCTACTCTGACGATCACGATCGAACCTGCCGACTATCAGGAAAACGTAGCCAAGCAGTTGAAAGACATTCGTCACAAGGCTAATATACCGGGATTCCGCCCGGGTATGGTGCCGGCTTCCCTCGTAAAGAAAATGTACGGCAAGGCTGTACTCGGCGAAGAAGTAAACAAGGCCATCAACGATGGCATTTACAACTACATCAAGGAGCAGAAACTGAACATCCTGGGCGAACCCCTCCCCAATGAAGAGGCTACTCCTGCCATTGACTGGGACAACGATGACACATTCAACTTCGCTTTCGACATAGCCCTTGCTCCCGTTTTCGACGCCACCTTGACCGCCAAGGATACACTTACCTACTACGACATTGAAGTAGAGGACAAAATGGTTGACGAACAGGTGAATGCCTATGCCGCTCGTTTCGGTTCGTATGTACCCGCCGAGCAGGTGGAAGCCGACGATATGGTAAAGGGTGTTCTCACCGAGCAAAAGGAAGGAGGAATCCACAAAGAAGGTGCCGTTCTCTCACCGCGCTATATGGCGGATGACAAACAGAAAGAATTGTTCATCAATGCCAAGAAAGGCGATGTCATCACATTCAATCCCATGAAGGCTTATGGCAACGAAGCAGAAGTGGCTTCTATGCTGGGAATCAAGAAAGAGGAAGTCAAAGACCATGAGGGCGATTGCACTTTCGAGGTAACCGAAATAACCCGTCACGAACCGGCACCTGTTGATGCCGAGTTGTTCGCCAAAGTATATGGCAAAGATGCTGTTGCCAACGAAGAAGAATTCCGTACACGTATTCGCGAGGAGATCAAGAAAAACTTCACCGATGATGCCAACTACAAGTTCGGATTGGATGCCAAAGCGGCTGTCCTCAAGAAAATGGAAGGACTTGCTTTCCCTGACGCTTTCTTGAAACGTTGGGTTCTTGCTACAAACAGCAATCTCACTCCCGAAAAACTGGACGAGGAGTACCCCGCAATGCTCAATGAACTCCGTTGGAACCTCGCAGTGGACCAATTGGCTGAACATTTCTCCGTTAAAGTTGAGAAAGAAGACATTGAAGCCTATGCCAAAGAGATTACCCGTATGCAGTTTATGCAATACGGACTGGCAGGCGTGGACGATGCCATCCTGACTCAGTATGCCAACGAAATGCTCAAGAAAGAAGACCAACTGCGCGGCATTGCAGAGCGTGTCCGCGAAAACAAAGTCTTCGAAGCATTGAAGGGTGTTGTCAAATTGAAGACAAAAACAATCTCACACGAAGAGTTTGGCAAGTTAATGAAAGCCTGAACGGAAGATAGAGACTGTAACTCTGTTTGCTCATAAAAGAAGAGGGTACCCCGCAGCGGAGTACCCTCTCTTCTTATGCTTTCCTCAAAAGATTATCGTTTCGGAAAGAAACAGTCACTATGGGTACTGGTTTTTCCCGCCTACCCTACCAAAGCGGCAGTGTCCGTGGCAATCATCAGTTCCTCATCGGTCGGAATAACGCACACTTGCACCTTGCTGTCCTGCGTGGACAGCAAGGCTTCCTTTCCTCGGGAAACGGCGTTCACTTCCTCGTTCAGAGTAATACCCAAGTAGGAAAGCCCCTTGATGATTTCTCTGCGTATATACGTATCGTTCTCACCGATACCTCCGGTAAAGGCTATGATGTCCACACCGTTCATGGCAGCAGCGTATGCACCGATGTATTTGACAACACGATAGATAAACATCTTCCTTGCAAGGTCTGCACGCTTGTTTCCCGCCTTCACGGCAGCATCTATATCACGTGCATCCGATGATACACCCGACACGCCTGCCAAACCCGACTTCTTGTTCACCAAGGTGGAAAACTCTGCTGTCGTAAGATGTTCCTTGTCCATTATGTACATGGCTGCACCCAAGTCAAGATCACCGGCACGTGTTCCCATCATCAAGCCCTCCACAGGAGTAAGTCCCATACTGGTGTCCACCGATTCTCCGTATAGTACTGCTGCGCAACTGCCGCCGTTGCCTATATGGGCGGTAATCACTTTCTTTGACTTTGGGTCTGCTCCCAAAAACTCACACACACGCTTTGATACATAGCGATGCGAAGTGCCATGGAAACCATAACGGCGGATGGCATATTTCTCATAGAGTTCATAAGGGATGGCATACATGTAGGCATAGTCGGGCATTGTTTGATGGAACGCCGTGTCAAACACCGCCACTTGAGGAACTCCGGGGAGTGTCTTGCTGATAGCATCTATACCTTTCAAATTGGCAGGGTTGTGCAACGGAGCTAACTCTGCACACTGTACAATCTCACGGCGCACCTCATCCGTGATGAGAACCGACTTGTTGAAACGCTCGCCGCCATGTACTACACGATGTCCCACCGCATTGATTTCGTCCAAACTTGCAATGCACCCGATATTCTTGTCCGTCAGTGTTTGCAGTATCAACTCAATGCCGATGGTGTGTTCGGGCATGGGTTTGTCAATCTGCACTTTCTCTCCGTTTGGCAATTTGACCATAAGGAAAGAATCCGGAAGACCTATTTTCTCCACGCCGCCTTGTGCTATAACGGCTTTCTTCTCCATCTCAAAGAGTTTGTACTTGATGGACGAACTGCCGCAATTCAATACTAATATCTTCATTATACTCACTATTTGATAGCCTGATTGGCTGTTATTATTATCATTTGTACGATGTCATCCACCTTGCAGCCGCGGCTCAAGTCGTTCACGGGAGCGGCTATACCTTGCAGAATAGGACCAATGGCATTGGCTCCTGAGAAACGTTCCACCAACTTGTAACCTATGTTACCTGCCTGCAAGTCGGGGAAAACAAGTACGTTTGCCTTTCCTGCCACAGGGCTGCCGGGGGCTTTGAGTCTGCCTACTGTCTCCACAAGAGCCGCATCTGCCTGCAACTCGCCGTCCAGAGCCAAGTCAGGAGCCATCTCCTTCGCCAAATGAGTAGCCTCCGTCACCTTGTCTATCAGTTCGTGCTTGGCACTTCCTTTGGTTGAGAACGAAAGCATGGCAACCCGTGGTTCTATGCCTGCCAACGTACGAGCCGTTTCTGCAGTGGATATGGCTATCTGCGCCAACTCCTGTGCATTCGGGCATGGGTTGACAGCACAATCGGCAAATACCAGGAAGCCGTCCTCGCCCAACTGATGAGCAGGGGTAAACATCAGAAATGCACCCGACACTATACCAACTCCCGGTTTGGTCTTCAGAATCTGGAATGCAGGGCGGATGGTGTCGGCAGTTGTACCTCTTGCACCTGCCAGTTCGCCGTCGGCATCCCCGCTCTTTATCATCAAACAACCCAAATAGAGAGGATCTTGCGCCTTCAGGCGGGCTTCTTCTTCCGTCATCCCCTTCTTCTTCCTCAGTTCATAGAGCAATTGGGCGTAGCCCTCCATGCGGGGATCCGTCTTAGGATTGAGAATCTCGGCTTGTGAGATATACTCATAACCCTTGTCGTGTGCCATTCCCTTGATCTTGTCGGGGTCACCGATAAGGATTAACTTCGCCACTTTGTCCCGAAGAATAATGTTTGCCGCCTCCAAGGTACGGGGTTCGTCTCCTTCGGGCAACACAATGCGCTGAGGATTAGCCTGCGCACGCTTAAGCATTTGTTGTAGTATGTCCATTGTTGTGAATACTGTATTATGGTTATAAAATTATGTTACTTTCTTGTTCTTACTCCTTTGATTTCTTTTTGAGCCGTTTCACTTCCGTTTCCAAGCGGGCTATCTCTTTCTCCTGGTTATTGATGGTGGTGAGCAACTCGTTCAGTTCTTCGTTGTCGATCGTGGTAGGATACTGCTCGTCCACCAACTGAAGGAAGTCGGCAAGTACGTTCATATAGTTAGTGAATGCCTCATAAGCCGACTCGTAGTTTGTTCCTTCGGCATCCACATGGTTCATGTAGCGGAGATGATCAACGGCTTGAAGCAACAGCCAATCCCGTTTGAGCCGTTTGTCCTGGCAGAGATGCACCCGTTCCGCCACTGCATAAAGTTTGTGGATGGCTTCCTGCTGCAAGTCATTGCCATTGTAGGGAGCCAGGTCTTTGGCTTCACCTGCCCACGTGAGCGGATAAGGAACGGAGACAGAATCAACCGAAGTAAGTTTTCTGGCAACTTCCTGCGGCATCATGAAGCCGATGTTCTTCTCCAGCAGATAGTAGGGCAAGGCTTTCATGAAATCAAATATACCCGTTCCCGCCTGCTGGCGGATACCGAATGTTTCCGCTCCCATCCAAATGTTTACGATGGGTTCTTCCTGCGGCAACCCGTCGATAATCCGGGCAAACTTGGGCGCATCCATCGGGTAGCGGTGCCATGCAGGATCCGAGAAGTGGAATGCCAACTCGTCGCTGAGAGCGGTATTGCGGAGCAACACCTTCAGTTTGGGTGCTGCAACCGACGAATAAAGATAGTCGGGAGATTTCCAACTGAGGATATGCTTCGCCCCTTCCGTCATGACCGCCTTATAACCGAGTTTCGACAGATCCCCTGCTATCTCGTCGGAAAAGAGCAGTTCGGTATTCCAAACGGTGGTTGACTTCTGTGCAAACAACTCCTGCGTGAGGTGCTGATGTGCTTTGAGTTGCTCTTCAAACTCATTCTGATTGTACACAGCCGCCAACGAATAGGCATAAGGAGTTGCCACAAACTCCACGCACTTGGTGGCTGCAAGTTCCTTCAGCAGGTCAATCATTTCAGGAACAAACTGCTCCAACATCTCGAGCATAATACCCGATACACTGATGGCGCACTTGAACTTGCCGTTTGATACTTGGATCATTTCCTTCAGAGTGCGGCACAGAGGAATATACGATGTTTGGCAGAGCCAGGTGATATTATCCTCGGTCTGCATGTCATCATAATAGTAATGATCCTGTCCTATTTCAAAGAAGCGATAACGTTTCAGCCTGTACGGAGCATGGAGACTGAAACAGAAACATATATTCTTCATATTAACCGATTTTGCTGTTGTTGATTATAGTGTATGATTGATAACTCCATCATAGATGGCTCTGACCTTGAGTCCTGCATCATACCATCTGATATTCCCGACTTCTTTACGCCCTAATTCCCGAAGGCTCTTATACATGGCAGGATACTTCACTATGGAATAGACAGCGTCCGCCATGGCGTCAATGTCCCAATAGTCTGTTTTGATGGCGTGCTGCAGGATCTCGGCACAGCCGGACTGCTTCGAGATGATGGTGGGCGTACCCACTTGCATTGCCTCAAGCGGGGAGATACCGAACGGTTCGGATACGGAGGGCATGATATAGACATCGCTTTCCGCCAACATCTCCTGCACCTGCCGCCCCCGCAAGAATCCCGTGAAGTGGAAACGGTCGGCTATACCGCGGCGCGCCACGAGGTCGATCATCTGATTCATCATGTCGCCCGAACCAGCCATAACAAACCGTACGCCCTTGGTTTTCTGCAACACTCTTGCCGCCGCCTCCACAAAATACTCAGGGCCCTTCTGCATAGTGATGCGCCCGAGGAATGTAACCACCTTGTCCTTGCGCAGGGTCTTGGTGAAAGATTCCACATCTTTCAGGGGTTCGACGGCATTGTGAACCGTGGAGACCTTGCGGGGATCCTGTCCATATTTTTCGATAACCGTCTGGCGAGTGAGATTGCTGACACAGATGATATGGTCGGATTCGTCCATTCCCCGTTTCTCGATAGCGTAAACCGTGGGGTTGACATTTCCGCGCGAGCGGTCGAAATCGGTGGCATGCACATGTATGACAAGCGGTTTGCCCGATATATGCTTGGCAAATACCCCTGCGGGATAGGTCAGCCAATCGTGCGAGTGTATGATATCGAAATCCAACTGATGTGCCAAGACGCTTGCCACCGCTTCGTAGTTACTGATCTCCTCCAGCAGATTATCAGGGTAACGCCCTGAGAAAGCGATGCAGCCGAGGTCATCGGTTCCTATCCTGCGATAGTCGTAGTGGATTCCCTGACGAAGATAGAAATACTCATCGGCACTCATGCGTCCTTGCAACCGCCTATTGACATACTCCCACGAGTTTTCTTTCCACACGACGGGGACCGTATCGGCACCTATAATCCGCAGGAAGGACTGATCTTCATCGCCCCATGGTCTGGGTATGACAAAGGTGATGTGCATATCGGGTTGTTGCGCCATACCTTTGGTAAGTCCGTAACTGGCAGTACCTAATCCTCCCAATATATGCGGCGGGAATTCCCACCCAAACATCAATGCTTGCATAGTGACGAGATATTAGTTAGTTGATTGCGCATTATCATTGTTCCATTGTCCGAGAGTGTGTATGACACTGATGACGGCAGCCACGCTTGGTGCGTAACTCATTCCTCCGTGACCATTGTATGGCGGGTTTCCGTCGTAAAGTTCGTTGAGCGTACCGATGCACAATTCAGACATTTCCACCTCGTATCCCACGAGCAGCCGCTCCATAAAACTGCGCCCGCTTTGTTTATAGAGGTTCAGGTAGGCACTTGCATACGCTGCCACAGTACACGGCCAAACGGGTCCATTGTGAAAATTACGGTCTCTTTCCAACTGCCCGCCCACATAGACAGGGCGGTAGTTTCCGCTCTTCGGCGAGAGTGTACGCAAGCCGCGGGGCGTCAGCAGTTCCTTGGTACATATATCGACCACCGCCTTTTTCTGTTTGCGGTCCAAGGGTGAGAACGGCAGTGAAGCCGCCCATATCTGATTCGGCCGTACTTCTTTGTCGCAATAGGCATCCACGACATAATCGTACAGATAGACTCCGTTCCAGAATACATTCACAAAAGAGTTCTTTGCCAAACCCGCCTGCGACTCCAAGAGGTCGGCTTCGTGGAGTCGTTGGTTCTCACGAAGAAGACTTGCCGTGAAGCACAGTGCGTTGTACCACAAAGCATTAATCTCCACCACATAGCCGGTACGGGGTGTGATAGGTTTGCCGTTTTCCACCGCATTCATCCATGTAGCCGGACGGTCTTTCCCATCGACATAGACCAAGCCATTGGCATGCACCCACAGACGAGGATGCCGCTGTTTGCGGATGAAATCCATCACTTTTGCGCAAATATCCCCATACTTTTGCGCAGCCTGCTTGAGCGAATAGAAGATGGCGTATTGCTGTATCGCCCGAACGAACCACAGAAGCACATCCGGTTCGTCCATACCTTGCAAGGGAGTATGCGCCGAAGGGTCTTCCAAGAAGGAGGACACTTCCTCTATTGCTGTTTTATCCATGATAGCCTCCCAGTATTCGGGGCGATTGATCATAAGCGTACAGGATGGGAGAGAGAAGAACTGTTCGCGTGCAGATGCCTTGAACCAAGGATAGCCTGCCAAGAGATGACACTTGTCGCCCTCCCGCTTATAGAACTGTCCCGCCGAGTTCTTCAAGCATGCGAACATATCTGTCCGCACGATACGCCGCTGAAGTTCTTTTTCCCAAATCGGCTTGAGCGTACGCGGTACGACAGGTGTAATACCTGCCGCGAAGATGACCGATTCGCCTTTCTTCACAGGCAACTCGAAATAACCCGGCACGAAGAGGTCTTCCTTGTAATCGAAGCCCCGTTCTCTTTCTTTCATATACTCTATATTCTTATACCAAAGCGGATTATGCTGATACTCGACCGCCTTGGAGAACTGCATATAGAGCGCAGGGAAATTCGGATACATCCGGCAAGCCCCACCATTAACGACAGGTTGGCAGTCCGTGTTTGCCAGACTATTTTCGTGTGTCAGCGAATTGACACAACGGAAAGCAAGGAACGGACGGAAGCGAAGCCGTGTGGGGGAATGCGCTTCCAGCAGCGTATAGCGGATCAATACGCGCGGTTCGAAACTCACAAGCATCCGTTCCTTGGAAAGGATGACTCCGCCCACCCTGTAGATTGTACGGCTTATGACTTCACAGTCGAACTGCCGGATATACTTATGCCCGTTGGGTGCAAAAACGTTGTCGCCGTACTGGTGTATGCCAAGATTAAACTCCGCCCCATGCTGAATGACCGTTTCGTCGAGGGAACTGAGCAGAACATAGTTGTCGTCGCTCAATTCGGGGAGCGGCAGCACCAACTGACCATGATACTTGCGCGTATTGCAATCGACGAGGGTGGTGCTATTGTACGCCCCTGCCCGATTGGTACGAATCATTTCTTTACTCAGCGACCGTTCCAAGTTATTAAGGAGAGTTTTATCGAAATTAAGGTATGACATAAACGAGATCAGTTATATTTACCATCGAACCGTACTTGTGCATCGTTGACGAACTGCCGTATCTGCTGTTCGCAATCCTTCCTGCAAACGAGCAAGGCATTATCCGACTCCGCTACGATATAGTCGTCCAGCCCCTGAATGACCGCCAACTTTCCTTTGGGAAGTACCACGATATTATCATGGCTGTCATAGAACGCCGTTTCACATCTGAGCGAGACATTTCCCGCTCCGTCTTTCCCGGACTGTTCGTAGAGAGATCCCCACGTTCCCAGATCGCTCCAACCGAAATCAGCCGCCAACACATAGACGTTGTCCGCCTTTTCCATCAAGCCATAGTCGATAGAGATATTAGCACAAGACGGGAACATTTCCTGTATGAATTCCTCTTCGGCATCGGTACCCATGAACCGTTCGCCTGCACGGAATTTGTCCCATATATCCGGAAGATAGGTTTGCATTGCCTTCGTAATAGCCTTCAAGTTCCAGAGGAACATTCCCGAGTTCCAGAGAAATTCGCCGCTCCGCAGGAACATTTCCGCCAGTTCCCGATTTGGTTTTTCCGTGAACGTTTTCACCTTGCGTACTCCGCAGAGGGAGTTTTCGGTATCAATCTGGATATATCCATAGCCTGTTTCAGGCCGTGTTGCTTTCATACCCAAGGTAAGCAGTGCGTCGTTCTCACTGATAAATTCCAAGCCTTCCATGATGGTTGCACGAAAAGACTCTTCCTGCAAAACCAGATGGTCGGACGGCGCAATAACGATATTCGCCTCGTCAGCCATTGCCTGAATACGTGCTACGGCATAAGCGATACAGGGTGCCGTATTCCGCCTTGCCGGCTCGCACAGAACTTGCGTTTCGTCCATCCACGGAAAGCAATCGAGCACCAACTTTTTGTATTGCACATTGGTAACAACAAGGATATGCTCTTTTGGTACGACAGGCAGAAAGCGATCTACCGTAAGTTGCAAAAGCGACTTGCCCGTTCCGAAGAAATCGAGGAACTGTTTGGGCTTGTCCTGCCGGCTATAGGGCCAAAAACGGCTCCCCACTCCGCCCGCCATAATGACGCAAAAGTTATTCGTAATGTTAAGTGACATATCAGGTACTATTGTTAAGTGTTAAGATCCTATTATTTAGCGGCTAATACCTTCATCACCGGCAAGGACACCCATTCGTGATACCAAACCGATTTTTTCACCGCTAAATTACAACATTTTTTCGGAGCGGGCAAATCGGTTTCCCTGTTTTTAGGGTTGTTATGTAACAATTTTTGTAGATAATTTGTCGGGAGGAGAATCCAGTTACGTCTTTCACCCATTATTCCCGGTTATTTGTCTTAGTCATATTTCTTCATGGCAGACATTGCATTTTCATAAAGTTTTAGAGCAGGTTGGCTTTGTAAGTCCAATTAGTTCTGGCTAATTAGTTTATTCGCGACCTCTCGTTCAGGGGTCAATGAGGGGTGCTTGAGTGGTCGCATTAGACAGCATGCCGGAAGGAACAGATCTTCTGACACGCGCTTTGCAAATTAATTCCGCC
>DLLF01000019.1:36345-36649 GCA_002477945.1 Bacteroidales bacterium UBA7569 | reverse complement strand
CACATAAGAATTGCATAAGAATTGCATAAGAAAGACATATAGAGAATAGCGAGATATATGCTGGATATATGCCGGATATATGCCGGGGATATGCCGGGGATATGCCGGGGATGCCCCCCCCCCCAGCCCCTCCATCCAAAGATGGGGCTAAGAGAGGACGTAGCGACACAATGCAGGAGGAACTGACCGGCTGATATGCGGTTTTGCACTATTTAATAGATGTTATAGGACGTTCTAGTTGTTCGAGAAGTCCTAGGGAGGATGGAACAGGTAGGACTAATAGGACTAATGGGACTAATGGGAC
>DLLF01000019.1:0-36263 GCA_002477945.1 Bacteroidales bacterium UBA7569 | reverse complement strand
GGGACTAATGGGACTAATGGGATGGATGAGACTAATGAGACTAATGGAACAGATGGGACAGATGGGACAGATTTGGCTACAGGGAGGAATCGGATATGCTTTCTATATGCAAGACTTGCCTTTAAGAAACCAATGAAACAGACGGGCAAAAACAAAGCCGTTGTCAGAAAATTTGGGTGTGTGAGAAAAATACGCTATCTTCGCAAGCGAATCTACCTCCGCAGGAGACAATGACTTGTAAAGGATTATCCCACGGTATTGTAGATGACATATTGACCGGCGTCTTTTGACGCTTTGATCTTGGCGGTTCTAAATGTGGCAATTTTCAATCTATAACCAAGACGAAGCAACAAGATACGCCTACATAGTGTGTATTCATATACGCTTATGCTGTATCCGCAAGGATACAGCACTTGTGTGTATTTACATACGGCGTAGGGTATGGTGTTGCTCGTTCAGTTATGGATGGGCTATGCCACAGCCTTGAACCGCAGGACGAGATAACACTCGAACCTGCGCTTTTTTTATGTCTGCCAAGATTCAAAAAGCAACACGAATTATGGCAGAACAACAAGTTCCAACCGTACAACCTTCTCCCGCGCGGCAAGTCAAGTCGCGTGAGCGTGTGCAACAGCATGGCGAAGTGTTTACGTCCGAAAGGGAAGTAAACGCTATGCTCGATTTGGTCAAACACGAGACGGAGCGTATCGATTCCCGTTTCTTGGAACCCGCCTGCGGCGACGGCAATTTTCTTGCGGAGATACTGCGCCGCAAACTGTCGGTGTGCCGCCGCTTTGTGGAGCAAAAGAAAAACACCCGTCTCGAATACGAGAAGAACGCCGTCTTGGCGGTCAGCAGTATCTATGGTATCGAACTCCTGCGCGACAATGCGGAGACGTGCCGTGAGCGGCTGTTCCGTATCTTTGAAACTGAATACCGCAGTCTATTCGGCGAAGCCGTTAACCCCGACTGTCTGCGCAGTATCCGCTACCTGCTTTCCAAAAACATTATCCAAGGCAACGCCCTCACCTACCACCGTGTGGACGACCCCGACAAGTGGATTGTCATTTCCGAATGGAGCCTCCTCGGCAGCGGAATGATGAACCGTCGCGACTACGAGTTCAGTTATATGGTGGGCAATACCGTCGGCACCGACCTGTTTTCCGATACGCCATGCCAAACTTTCCCGCCTGCCCATTTCCTGCAACTCAACCCTCAATCCTACCATGAATAGAGAATATAACCCCGATGTACTCAACTGCATTGCCAACCTCAGCAATGACGAAGTCTTTACCCCTCCGCAGTTGGCAAACCAAGTGCTGGATATGCTCCCGCAGGAGTTGTTCAGCAGTCCCGATACCACGTTTCTGGATCCGTTTTGCAAGTCGGGAGTTTTCCTGCGAGAGATAGTGAAACGCCTCGACCGCGGGCTGGCAAATGCCATTCCCAACCGCCAAAAGCGTATCGACCATATTCTGCACAAGCAGGTCTTCGGAATCGCCCTTACCGAATTGACCTCGCTGCTCAGCCGCAGGACGCTCTATTGCAGCAAGTCCGCCAACAGCGAACACAGCGTCAGTTATTTCGACAACCCGCAAGGGCATATCCTATATACCCCACTCCACCATACGTGGCAGAACGGCAAATGCAAATACTGCGGTGCAAGCCGTGAGGTCTATGACCGCGGTACTGATGCCGAGCAGTATGCCTACCAGTTCATTCATACCGACAATCCCTCTAAAATCTTCAATATGACTTTCGATGTAATCATCGGCAACCCGCCCTACCAGTTGAGTTTTGGTTTGGAAGGTGCCAATAGTTCCAATGCCAAATCTATATACAACTTGTTTATATCGCAGGCAATACTACTTGCTCCGCGATATTTGGTTATGATTACTCCAAGTCGTTGGATGACAAAGACATCTCAAGGTATTCCCGAAAGTTGGGTAGACGAGATGTTATCAGCCAATCATTTTAGAGTAGTACATGATTTTGAAAGTTCAAATGATTGTTTTCCTGGTGTATCAATAATGGGTGGTGTAAGTTACTTTTTATGGGAAAAAGATTATATAGGAACGTGTATATACCATTATCATTATTCAGGAAACAAGAAAGAGGTTACTCGCGTGGCAAAATTAGATGCTTTTGATGCAGGTATTGTTGTTCGTGATCCTCAATCATATATGATATTGGAGAAGATAATTAAGATAGAGGGAGATTATTTTCAGAAATCGGAAAATAATTTTGAAGGACTTGTAAGTCCTAAGCATTATTTTGATGATAGCACTCTATTAACTTCCAACTGGAATGGTTATAGTAATGTTAAAGATAACATATATAGTATCAAGTACTATCTGAATATACACAATGAGCGTACTTATCGCTGGATAGCAGAAAAACAAATTCCGAAAAATAGGGAAACAAAGAATTTGCACAAAGTGTATATTCCTGCTGCTAATGGTTCAATGGATTTTGTATTAGGAAAACCATTTTATGGAGAGCCAAATAGTGTTTGTTCACAAACTTATTTGGTGATAGGGTACAATGCTAACTTGTCGAAAATAGAGTGTGAGAATATTATATCCTACATTAAAACACGTTTCTTCAGATATTTAGTTGGTATCAAAAAGAAAACACAGAATGGACCTCGTGGCGTTTATCAATTTGTCCCCCTCCAAGATTTCTCGCACCCTTGGACAGACGAAATGCTATACTCCAAATACCGTTTGTCCTCTCAAGAAATCGCCTTTATAGAATCCATGATCCGCCCTATGGATTGATTCGAATAGAAACATCTTTCCTAAAATAAAGGAAACTGTTTGCCAATCTTTCCTTTGTTTAAGGAAACAATCAACCTGCCAAAATGATGTTGCGGCAGTCTTATAAAGTGTTCTTTGAAAAATTGTACCTGACAGGTTTTAGTGCAAAGGTGAAGCAAGCATCCATTTCCAGGCAGGGATGACACGAATACTTAGTCCTTTGTATTCGATAGTATCTTCTTGATTGTGAGTAACAATACAGAGATTGGTGCAGTGTGTGGCGTTATGGGCTTCTATCAAACCTGCAATCTCGCGTTCACGGGTTTCCATATCTTCCATTTGCCAACATACTTGTATCAATTGTAGTACTTGATCTTCGTGTTGCACTACAAAATCGCACTCTTTATCCCCCGTAAAATAGCAGATTTTGTCCAACTCTCCACAGGAGCGGCATAAGTGCAAGAATACACTGCTTTCCAATAGTTTTCCATCGTCCTGACTATGCGGTAAGAGTATATTCTGACGCATTCCGTTATCAATAAAGTAGTATTTTTTCAAGCCCTGTTCCTCACCAATCAGAGATGATATATAGCGTGGAACACGGATGAACATAAAACTTTCACATACGTAATCCGCCCACAAATATAGTTCGTCTTTGCTGATTTTCAATCCTTGCGAACGTATGTCATTGTAGATACTATTGATACTGGTCGGTTTAGTTACATTGTTCATAATGCGCTTGACAAAATAGCGTAGTACGCCCACATTACTGATCTTGTGGCGTTCTACCAAATCTCTGAACAACATTGCATTATAATAACTTTGTAACTGTTTGTCTCTCAGAGTTTGATCTTGTGTCAGCACCACTTCTGGGAAACCGCCCTGACGGTTATATGTGTCCCAAGCCAAACGGAGACGGGTGGTTTGTTGTTCGTCCAAGCGTTCGGTCGGAATATCAAGGAAATGGCAGTATTCTGCAAAACTCAAAGGGTATGTTTTGTATTCCAAAGCCCAACCGCGTAGTGTGGTGGCAATCTCTTGACTGAGCATTTTGGCATTGCTTCCGCTGATGAATATATTGGGGCAATAGTTCTTGAATACCCGCATTACAAACAGTTCCCAACCATCGATGTTCTGTATTTCATCAAAAAACATATATACGTCCTCAAGCGGAATGTTCGGATATAGTTCACGATAGGCTTCCAATACTTCATTCAGGTTTTGCACATTCATCTCAGCCAACCGCTCGTCATCAAAGCCCATCCATAAGATATTTTTTGGGGATACACCACTATTGACCAATTCATTGATGGCAATTTTCATTCTGCTGGATTTGCCGCAGCGTCGTACACCAGGGATAGTAATGATTTTTCCTGAATGTAACGGCAAACGTTCTTCACGCTCTTTGAGCGCAAAGGGAATGTGATCCTGATTGAGAACAATGAGTTGTTTGATGACATCTCTCAGCATAGGAGTAACAGTTATATTATAATATGCTTCCTTGTTTTTAGGAAAGAAAGTAGGATATTTTTCCTCTATTTCAGGAAACTCGTCTGCAAAGGTACATATTTTTCCCAAAGAATGCAAGAAAAAGAGATAATAATTGACAATTTATACATAAAACATTAGATTAACCTATGGCAGCAAACGAATTATTACGCCGACAGGTGTCGGAACGCCCTATTATTTACGCCTATTCCGATACGCGTTACCCCGGTATGCTCAAGGTGGGCTTCACCTCGCGCAGTATTGAGGTGCGTATGCACGAGCATTACCCCACGTTGGTGCCGGGGCAGTCGTGGCACGTGGAGTTGGTTCGCTCCGCCATGCGGCAGGACGGCTCTGTTTTCTCTGACAAAGAGGTGCACCGTGTGTTGCGCAATGCGCATATCCCCAACCCCGAAGGCGAGTGGTTCTGCTGCAATGTCCGGCAGGTGGAGCAGGCGATAGCCGCTGTGGCAAACAACGAGACCACACTCCTTGCCCGCACCCGCGATTTCCGTATGCGCCCCGAGCAGGCGGAGGCGGTGCGCAAGACGGCGGCGTATTTCCGTTCCTTTGCCCAAGACCCTGCCAACGAGGGGATGACGGCGCATTTCCTCTGGAATGCCAAGATGCGTTTCGGTAAGACCTTCACCGCCTATCAGTTGGCACGCGGGATGCACTGGAAACACGTCTTGGTGCTGACTTTCAAACCCGCCGTCAAGACCGCTTGGAAAGAGGACTTGCTTACCCACAAGGATTTTGCCGACTGGGTCTTTGTCGAAAAACAGGACAACCGCGAGTTCAACCATGTGGACTTGACGCAGCGTTTTGTCTGTTTCGCCTCGTTCCAGGACGTGCTCGGCACCAACAGCGTCGGTGGTATCAAAGCCACCAACGAGTGGATTCAGACCGTGCCGTGGGATTGTATCATCTTGGATGAATACCACTTCGGCGCGTGGGGCAAGAACGCCAAAGAGTTCTACAACAAGCAGGATGTCGCCAACCGTATCATAGAGGAAACCCGCAGTCTCTATGCCGAAGATGCGTCTTCCCGCAAAGAATTGGAAATTCGCGAGACGTTTGACGAAGAACTGATGCCGCTTCAGACCCGCTATTATCTCTATCTGTCGGGTACGCCCTTCCGTGCCATCGCGAGCGGTGAGTTTATCGAGGAGCAGATTTTCAACTGGACGTACTCCGATGAGCAAGCCGCCAAAGAGGCGTGGCAAGGGGCGGACAATCCCTACAAAGCCCTGCCGAAAATGGTAATGCTCACCTACCAACTCCCCGAAAAAATACGCGAGGTGGCGGAGCAGGGCGAGTTCAACGAGTTCGACCTCAACGAGTTTTTCCGTGCCGAGAACGACCGTTTTATCCACGAGGAGTATGTGCAGAAGTGGGTGGATCTGATTCATGGTGCCTATACGGAAAACATTGTTTCCGACCTCAAACTGGCGGCGGAGAAACCGCCAATGCCTTTCTCCGATGCCCGCTTGCTGGACTATCTGCGCCATACCTATTGGTTCCTGCCCTCCGTTGCGGCTTGCCGTGCGATGGTGCACTTGCTCCGCAAGCCCGTGAACCGCAAGTTTTTCGAGCGTTTTCATATCATCGTGGCGGCAGGCAGCGAGGCGGGTATGGGTGCCGATGCCGTCCTGCCCGTATATGCAGGGATGGGCAACCCGCAGGAGAACTACACCATTACGCTTTCGTGCGGCAAACTCTCTACGGGCGTTACTGTCAAGCCGTGGACGGGTATTTTTATGCTCCGCAATTCGTCCTCGCCCGAGACCTATTTCCAAGCCGCTTTCCGTGTGCAGTCGCCGTGGACTATGCGCAACGAGTGGGGCGAAGAGGTCGTCCTGAAGCCGCTCTGTTATGTGTTTGATTTTGCCCCCAACCGTGCCTTGCGCCAAGTGGCGGAGTATAGTTGCCGTCTGAGCGTCAATGACCACAACCCCGAGCAGAAAGTGGCGGAGTTTATCCGTTTCCTGCCTATCCTTGCCTACGACGGCAGCAGTATGAAGCAGATTGATGCGGCGGGTATCTTGGATATGGCTATGTCGGGTACCACGGCTACCTTGTTGGCTCGCCGATGGGAAAGTGCATTGCTGGTCAATGTGGATAACGGTACGCTCAACCGCCTGTTACACAGTCCCGATGCTATGCAGGCACTGATGAATATCGAGGGGTTCCGTGCGCTCAACCGGGACATCGAAACCATTATCAACAAGTCCGAAGCGGTAAAAAAAGCCAAAAAAGAGAAGGGCGAGAACCTAACACCCCGGGAGAAAAAACAACTGAGCGAGGAGGAGAAAGAATACAAGTCCAAACGCAAGGAGATACAGGAAAAACTCATCAAGTTTGCCACCCGTATCCCCGTCTTTATGTACCTGACCGACTACCGCGAATATACGCTCTATGATGTAATCCGTCAGTTGGAACCCGACCTATTCCGCAAGGTTACAGGCTTGACGCTGCATGATTTCGACTTGTTGGTCTCGCTCGGAGTCTTCAATCGCGAACTGATGAACGATGCCGTCTATAAGTTCAAACGTTACGAAGATGCATCTCTCGTCTATACGGGTATCAATACCCACGAAGGCGAGAACATCGGCGGTTTTGATACCGTCATATCCGCCGAAACCTACCAATCGCAAGCCCCTGTCTTTCACCCCGAACCGATAGAACAGCCTTCCAATCTGCACCCTATGAAAACAGAATCCGGGGACGCGGGCACCTGCAGGGTTCCCGAAAACACAGGGGACGCGGGTGTCCCGCCCGCGATAGAGACGGAACAACTGCACGCCCACAAAGGGCAAGAGCCATCCGCCCCGTGGCTGTCTTTGCAAATCGGGGATAATGTAACCCATCGCTCCCTTGGCAGCGGCACCATCACCTCTATGGATAACACCTATATAAAAGTACGTTTTGTAAATACGGAAAAGAAATTCTATTTCCCAAGTTGTTTTGAAAAAGGCTATTTTATTATGGGGGACCACCCGATAGCGGAAACAGAATAAGATGAAAGAAACCTAAGGGATTCCTTCCCCCTCATAGAGGAGAATAGGGAAACCTCTCCAACCCCTCCAGAGAAGGGGCTTACCATAGACCTCCCATGCTAATTGAAAAGTCCTATAGGAGGGGGTCTTATGCTATAAGAGGGTGCCTGCAAATTGGCTCCATGAGAATGATTGGACGAATTGGACAAATGAGCCGAATGAGACAAATAAGGTCATCTCCCGTTCAGGGGTCGATGAGGGGTGCTTGAGGTCGGCTTGAGGGGTCGTGTTATTTACGATCGGGCGATTTACGATGTAGGATTTTGCGAGGAAGATGACAGGGAGGACAAAAAATCCTCCTATGAGATGATGATAGACGTTCTAGTTGATCGAGAAGTCCTAGGAAGGATGGAACAGGTAGGACTAATGGGACGGATGGGACAGATAGGACATAGGGCTAAGACTGATGAGACTGATGAATCGGGGTAATCACACCAAAACTATAGATATACCCATTGTTTTGATGCGATTGTTCTGTGAAGATGCCGGTGCAGTTGCACAATTATGGGAAAAGCCGTATCTTTGCGAATTAAAACGGCATATAAATCCCCATACAGGAATGATTGATTACATCAGAGGAACTCTAACTGAACTTACTCCGACCTATGCTATTATAGAAGCGGGAGGAGTCGGCTATGAGATAAATATATCCTTACCTACTTTTACGGCACTTTCGGACAAAAAAGAGGATACCCGTCTGTACATAAACGAGATTATCCGAGAGGATGCCCATCTGCTATATGGTTTTCCAAGCAAGCCTGAGAGAGAATTGTTTCTTCTGCTGATCAGTGTATCCGGCATTGGAGCCAATACGGCCCGCATGATCATGTCGTCGTACACTGCAGCGGAGATACGTCAGATTATTGCGACAGGCAATGCGACCGCCTTGTCAAGCATAAAGGGTATAGGCGGGAAAACGGCACAACGCATTATTGTGGAACTCAAGGACAAGGTTCTGAAAATAGATATAGCGGGTACTGACACGAAAGAATCCATAGAAACTCCTGCCATAGATACGGATTTGAAACAAGAAGCCGTGGCGGCTCTCACGATGCTCGGGTTCCAAGCCTCCGCATCTGCCAAGGTTGTAGATAAGATACTGGCGGAAGATCCTCTTTGCAAAGTGGAAAAGGTTATTCGCATTGCTCTGAAAATGCTATAAATTATCGTATTCTGAAACGTTTACTATTGATAGGACTGATTGGCGTATCGTCATCGTTGTTTGCCCAAACGGCGGCAGAAGACAGCATAGTTACGCAAGAAGTGGCACAGGACAGTGTCATACTGGCTCCGACACGCGTGAAACAATATGAGAATCCTGATTATGAGACTCTTTCCGCCCCGTCTTCCTCGCTTGACTTGAAAGACCCTGACAACGTAAAGACCGAAGTGGAATACCAGCCATCGACAGGATATTACATCATTCACACCAAGATCGGCGATGTGGACATAGCAACACCCTATCTTATGACAGAGAAGGAGTACGGGCAATACTCGGCGCAACAGGCCATGTCACGCTACTGGCAAGAAAAGATAAGCACCGTAGAACACAATAACGAGAAGAAGTTCGACATCACCGACATGAAATTCAACATCGGACCCGCAGACAAAGTGTTCGGTCCGGGTGGTGTACAACTGAAACTGCAAGGTTCGGCAGAACTCATCTTCGCCTTCAAACACCAGTACTTGGACAATCCCGCTCTGACACAACGAGGAAGGAACAACAATGTATTTGACTTTGATGAGAAGATCCAATTGAACGTAAACGCCTCGGTGGGCGACAAGTTGAAGTTCAACATGAACTACAACACAGAGGCCTCCTTTGATTTTGACCAGCAGAACTTGAAACTCAACTACCAAGGCAAGGAGGACGATATTATCCAGTCGTTGGAAGCCGGTAATGTTTCCATGAATCTGAACAGTTCATTGATTGCCGGCAGTCAGGCTCTGTTCGGCATGAAAGCCAACTTGAAATTCGGCAAACTGAGTGTCCAGGCTTTGATCTCGCAACAAAACTCAGAGAGTCAGACAGTATCCTCCCAAGGCGGTGCGCAGACGACAGAGTTTGAAGTGAGTGCCGACAGTTATGATGAGAACCGTCACTTTTTCCTCGCCCACTATTTCCGAGACAACTATGAGAAAAATATGGCTCAACTGCCATATATCACTTCGGGTGTGAACATCACCCGTATAGAGGTGTGGATAACCAACAAAAGGGGGCAGTATGACAATGCCCGCAACATCATCGCCTTTACAGACTTAGGCGAACATTCCACAGAGCATCTCAACAACAATCACTGGACACCCAAGGGAACAACGGACGCTCCACAGAACAGAGCAAACAGTTTGTACGAGACAGTATCCACGATGTCAGGTATACGCGACATACAGCAAACAAACTCCGTACTGAGCAGTTTGGCGGCATCGGGTGTTATTGGCGGAGAGGATTATGAAAAGATTGAATCGGCACGCCTTCTCTCCAGTTCGGAATACACCTTAAATGCCTCATTGGGTTACCTATCTCTGAGAAGTGCCTTAAACCAGGACGAGATATTGTGTGTTGCCTATGAATATACTTTCAACGGGCAAGTTTATCAAGTGGGCGAGTTCTCCACAGATGCAGGAGATGACCTGAAAGCACCCAATGCATTGATATTGAAGATGCTGAAGACCAGTTCAAATGCACCTACACAAAAGGGACACGGGACATGGGACTTGATGATGAAGAATGTGTATTCCATCGGTGCCATGCAGATGAGTCAGGAGAAGTTCGAACTTTATATAATGTACAGAAACGACTCGGTAGGTACGGATTTGCAATATATATCGGAAGGTGCCATAAAGGGACAGCAATTGCTTCGGGTGATGAATCTTGACCGTTTGGATCAAAAGAACAATGCCAATCCGGACGGCAAGTTTGATTATGTAGAAGGATTCACCGCCTACTCATCAAACGGGCGGATTATATTCCCTGTTTTGGAACCATTCGGAAGTCACCTCAGGAAACAAATAGGCGACCCAACGATCGCGGACAAGTATGTCTTCCAAGAACTATATGATTCCACTCTTGTTATGGCCCAGGAGATGTCGGAAAAGAATAAATTTGTCTTGACCGGAAAGTATAAGGGGTCGTCCGGAAATGAAATCAGGCTGAATGCCATGAACATACCGAGGGGGAGCGTAACTGTGACGGCAGGTGGAGCGAAACTGGTGGAGAATGTGGATTACACGGTGGATTACATCATGGGAACGGTGACCATACTGAACCAATCGATATTGGACGCAGGAACCAATGTGGACGTAAAACTGGAGAACCAATCAACTTTCTCCATGCAGCGCAAGTCGCTATACGGAGCGCATTTGGAGTACGCCTTCTCGCCTGATTTCACTTTAGGCGGAACGATTATGCATATGACAGAACGTCCGCTGACCACCAAAGTGAATACAGGAAGCGAGCCAATCTCCAATACGATATGGGGTATAAACACTTCGTACAAGACGGAATTCATGTGGTTAAGCAACGCCCTTGACCGCATTCCATGGATAACCGCCACTGCTCCATCGACATTGCAAGTGAATGCAGAGTTTGCTCACTTAATCCCCGGGCATACGAGGGATGTAGGCAAAGCAGGATTAGCATATATTGATGACTTTGAATCCACCAAAACCAATGTGGATATTCATTTTCCGACATTCTGGAAACTGAGTTCAACACCTTCGACGTTCTCGGAGTCACTATTGAGCAACAACATTGAATACGGAAAGAACAGGGCCCGACTGGCATGGTACATAGTGGACCCCATCTTCGGTCATGCACAAAACAACACTCCCCAACATATCCGGGACGATGTGAATATGCTTTCCGACCACAGGACGCGTATTGTCTATGAACAGGAGATTTACCCCAACAAAGAAGTATTGGCAACGGAAGACACACGCCTTTCCATACTGAATATATCGTATTATCCGACAGAACGCGGTCCTTACAACATTGTGGCAGACGAGATCGGTGCAGACGGCAAGTTGACCAATCCCGAGAAACGTTGGGGCGGCATGATGCGCAAGTTAGACAACACCGACTTTGAGACATCGAACATTGAGTACATAGAATTCTGGATTATGGATCCGTTCCTTACCAACTCAGGGGCAGATTATGAGGGAGGAGACTTATACTTCAACTTAGGTGACATCAGCGAGGACATCTTGAAGGACGGAAAAAAATCGTTTGAACACGGACTGCCCATCAATGACAACGATGAGAACAGCACCGAGACTACCATTTGGGGGCGTGTTCCAAAAACGACAAGCACGGTAACTGCATTCTCCAATGAAGCAGGGGCAAGAGAGAAACAGGACGTAGGACTGAACGGACTATCAACCGCCAATGAGTTCTTATTTGAACACAACGGCAAAAAACCTTATGCTGACTACGTGAGCGCACTGCGAGCAAAAGTATCTCCAACTGTGATAAACGAATGGGAAGCAGATGTTTTTTCTCCCCTGAACGACCCAGCCGGAGACAATTTCCACTATTACAGAGGTTCTGATTGGGATGAGCAGCGAACAGACATATTAACCCGATATAAGTACTTCAACGGCACAGAAGGAAACTCTCCCGCAACAGAAAACAGCAGGGAAAGTTATGGTACGGCATCCACTCTGCAGCCCGATATGGAGGACATCAATCTGGACAATACACTGAACGAGTATGAGAAATACTATCAATACCGTGTCCAGATACGTCCCAGCATGTTGGAAGTGGGGCAGCAGCACATCACGGAAAAGTTGGTAACAAAAGTCACATTGGAGAACGGAAATACGGAAGAGGTTACGTGGTACCAATTCAAGATACCTATACGCGAATATGATGACCGCATAGGCACTATCCGCAATTTCAAGTCCATCCGCTTCATACGTCTCTTCCTAACGAATTTCAAGCAAGAGACACACTTGCGCTTGGCTTCGCTTGACTTAGTCCGTGGTGAATGGCGTTCCTACACAAAGGATTTGTATGCTCAGACTAACCCGCCGACGAGTTCCGCCTATATGGATGTGGAAGCAGTGAATATTGAAGAGAATGCATCGCGCAGTCCCATAAACTATGTATTGCCTCCCGGCATAAGCCGTCAGACCGACCCCGGTCAAGCCCAATTGATTTCACAAAACGAGCAGGCGATGGTGTTGCGTGTGCATAATCTGTCACCCGGTGATGCCCGTGCCGTATATAAAGCGGCAGGGTATGATATGCGCAACTACAAGCGTTTGCAGATGTTTGTTCACGCAGAGGCTCTCCGCGACGATCCGACACTTTCGGACGGCGACTTGACGTGTTTTATACGACTTGGAACAGACTTAAAGAACAACTACTACGAATATGAGATTCCCCTTTCTCTCACACCAGAGGGACTCTATAACAACGACAACACCGTTGACAGAGGGAAGGTGTGGCCTGCAACCAATATGTTCGACTTGAACTTTGACGTACTGACCAACGCCAAACTGAAACGCAACAAAGCAAAAAGAGCGGGAAATACAGATGTGAGCAACTCAATTGCTTACGAGGACTATGACAGCGATTCCAACAAGCCTAATAACCGGATCACCGTGATGGGTAATCCGACATTGGGAGATGTTACCCATATCATGATCGGGATCCGTAACAGAGGGCAGGCGGTAACATCGGGAGAGATTTGGGTGAACGAACTACGTATGTCGGAATTCAACGAGGATGGCGGTGTTGCGGCAATGGCCAATGTGGCACTCGGTATTTCGGATATTGCCCAAGTAAACATGGCAGGCAGGTTGGAAACGGCAGGATATGGTTCCATTGAGAGCAATGTCCTGGACAGGAATATGGACAACAGGTACCAATTCTCAGTGAGTGCAGCCATGGAGGGAGGACGTTTGTTCCCAGAGCAGGCCAAGTTGCAGATACCGCTCTATGTATCCTATACCAATGAGACCCTGTCACCCAAATATGACCCATTGGATACGGATGTCAAGTTGCAAGAATCACTGAATACTTTCAACACAAAAGAAGAAAGGGATTCCGTGAAGACCATGTCGAATACCGTGCAGAAAAGTACCAACTTCTCCCTGAGCAATGCGAAAGTGAATATCCACAGCAAGAAGCGTGATATGTTCTATGATCCCGCCAATATAACCTTATCCTATTCCTATGCTCTGCAAGACAAACATAGTCCGGAAACAGAACATGACCTGCTGAAAGAGGAGAAAGGCTCTCTGAACTACTCCTACAACTTCAACCCTACGCCATGGGAGCCATTCAAGGATAGCAAGAAGGTTCAGAAACTAAAGTGGATAAAGGAACTCAATTTATACTATCTTCCTCAGAGTTGGGCATTCTCCACAGATATGCAGCGCAGTTTCACCCAGATGAAAATGCGTGACCTTACGGGGGGAATGTCGTCAGACCCGATATTCTCCAAGGACTGGATGTGGAACAGGCACTTTGACTTGAAGTATGATCTGACCAAAACACTGAAATTCACATTTCAGAGTGCAATGAACTCGACCGTGGAAGAAGGACTTCTCACTCCCGAGATCATCAAAGACTACGGTTTCACCAATGACCATTACGAAGCATGGAAAGACACCGTTCTCCGCAGTCTGCGTACCATGGGTTCGCCCTATTCCTACCAACAAGTGTTCACGGCTTCCTACAGCGTTCCCTTTAACCGTTTCAAGGCATTTGACTGGATAACGGCAAGCGGGAGTTACAATGCCACATACAATTGGAACAGAACGGCTCAGCAGAGCGGAGAGGATACGAACTTCGGCAATGTGGTGTCCTCCATGGCATCGTGGCAGGCGGACGGCGCGATGAACTTTGAGTCGCTCTACAACAAGTCGAAATATCTGAAGGGCATCAACCAACGTTATTCGGGGAGAAATACACGGCGTTCGTTCCGTCCTAAGACCTATACACAAACCATTACAGCCAAAACGGATTCAACCATAGAAATCAACCACAGGCTGAACTCAGAGAAAGTGAAAGTGCAAGCGGTGGATGAAAAAGGGCGGAATGTACCCATCAAATATGCCACTGCAGGAGCAAGCAAAATCCGCTTGACACCGAAGAAAAACTGCGACAATCTCTCCATCACCATTACAACGCAAAACCCCAACGCCCGTACGGCGGCACAGATAGCAGGCGATTTGAGTATGCGTTTCCTTATGTTACTTCGCAAGGCGCAAGTGACGTACAGGGAAACCAACTCGCTGACCGTTCCGGGATTCTATCCCCAAGTAGGTTTTATGGGTGAGAAGAAGACCGGTAACTATTATGCGCCCGGATTTGACTTCTCGTTTGGTTTTATTCCCAATGATTTTGTGGAGAAAGCGAAAGAGCGTTACTGGCTTTCGCCGGACACCACCGTCGTCCGACCTGCGACGAGGGCCAAGACAAGCGATTTCAGTCTTCGTCTCACGTTGGAACCATTGCCAGGGCTGAAGATCCAGATGAACGGACAACGCTACACTTCCAGCGCGTCATCAATTATCTATTCCTATGAGCAACTGCAAGAAACGTTCACAGGATCCTACAACATTACCCAAGTTGCCATAGCCACAGCATTCGACAAGATAGGGACAGCAGAGCAGAATTTTGCCACCAAGTCATTTGACAGATTCCTCACCTACAGGGAAACGATGCAAAACCGTTTGGAGAACGAATACAGCAATCTATCTTATCCCAACTCAGGCTTCCTGAAGAACTCGCTGCACGCCAATCAGAAGTATGACCCTTCGAAAGGCCGTGTGAGTGCGAACTCAGCCGATGTACTGATACCTGCCTTTCTGGCCGCCTATACAGGACGGGACGTAAACAAGATACAAACGAATCCGTTCCTCTCCATCTTGCAGATACTGCCCAACTGGAGCGTAACGTTTGACGGACTGAGCAAATTACCCTGGATAAAAGATCACTTCAGAACGGTGAATCTGACTCATGCTTACACCTGCAAATACAACATCGGTTCTTACAGCAGTTACTCGACATGGGTTCCGGCTCTTGACAACAGCAACAAGTCGTACGGCTTCGTCCGTGACGTAGCGACCGACAATCCTATTCCTTCGTCGGCTTATGACATTTCGAACATAAGCATTACGGAACAGTTCTCTCCGCTTATCGGCGTGAATGTAGCCATGAAAAATTCGCTCACCGCCAAAGTGGAATACCGGAAGCAGCGCAACCTGACACTGAATGTAACATCCGTACAACTGATGGAGGGTGCGACCAACGAGTTGGTAGTAGGATTCGGGTACACCGTGAAGGACTTTGACGTAATCCTCAAACTGAAGAACGCGAAACAGAGCAGAGTGAAGAACGATCTGAAACTGAACGTGGATTTCTCCTACAAGGATGTGAAGACCCTACTGAGGAAAGTGGAAGAAAACATCACACAAGCCTCGTCAGGAAACAAAGTATTAGGTGTGAAAGTATCGATAGACTATGTTCTATCCAGCAAGGTGAACCTCCAATTATTCTATGACCACCAGGGAACGACCCCTCTCATTTCGTCCTCTTACCCCATCAAAGCGGACAATGTAGGCCTAAATATCAAGTTGATGCTGACGCGATAAGGGCAAAGGGACTGCTATAATTCCTCCAGCCAAAGGATACAGAACTGAAACAAAAGAGGAACTTCCCACAAGGAATTCCTCTTTTGTTTCAGCGGTGCGGACGAGACTCGAACTCGCGACCCCATGCGTGACAGGCATGTATTCTAACCAACTGAACTACCGCACCAACGCTAACGTTGGGAACGCCTTCCCATTTGCGGACGCAAAGGTACAACAATGTTTTGATATGCACAAGTGTTTCGCATTATTTTTCTCAAAAAACTTTGCGTTGATGAGTTGAACTCCTATACCGCCCCAGATGCGGGGAGTTCTTTTTTGTCGGGTAAACCGTTTTCATGCAGCACATAACGTTTGTAGTAAGAGATAATAACGGTTGTCAGAGGAAGGGCAATTATCATACCTGCCACACCAAGAAGACTCCCCCACACAGACAACGACAAGAGCATGACAGCGGGTTTCATTCCTATTGTTTTACCCATGATGAGCGGGTTGAGCAACATATCCTGTATGGTTTGCACGACACAAAAAACCGCTGCAATTTCGAGAAGAATAATCCAGTAGTTTGTTCCCGTGGCGGCGGACTGCAACAGTCCCAGCACCATACAGACGGGGATGCCCAGTCCCTGCATATAGGGTACCATATTGAGCAAACCGATAAACAAGCCTATGACGATTGCCATAGGCAGCCGCATAATGGAAAACCCGATAGCAAACAGCACTCCGACACAACTTGCGATGATTGCCTGTCCACGGAAGTATTTGCTCATTCCTATTTCCAGATCCGTGGTAATCCCCGCCACCAGTGCCCTATATTTCCGCGGCACTATGTTGACAATGCCTTCGGTTATCTTTTCGTAGTCAATAAGGATGAAAATAAGATAGAGCAGACCGACAAACGCGACGAACAGCCCCATTACCAGACTGATGCTTGAGCCAAGCAAACCTCCGAGGTAGGGGGCAAGTTTTTCCACAAGGGTTCCGATATTCGCCGTAGTCAGGAGTTCTGCGATATTGATATCCTGCATCCACGACCGCAGACTTTCCTGCCATGCGGCGGGCAGGAGCGTATCGGCATTGATTCCTGCCAAATAGTTGGAGACAATGGCACTCATCTTCGCCAGTTCCACCGAAACGGGGTGAACTAACAGAGCGATGATGCCACAAATCACGCCAAAGAGAGCCAACAAGGTGAATACCACAGAAAGAACCCGATTGCGGAAACGCATTTTATACTGAACGAAATGCACTACAGGGTAGATGAGATATGCCAGAAACCATGAGACGATGAAAGGCAGGAGAACTCCACTCAACTGACGCGTTATGAGAAAGAGGGCGACCAGAACCGCCACCGTTATGAGCAGACGAACCGTCCGGTCGAATGTAAAAGGTTTATCTTCCATAGTGTTTCCTATTGAGACGGGCTGTCATCCGCCTTTTTGTTCCGCTTGCGGAATATCACCCAATTATTCAGGACAAAGTTGAACAAGCCCGAGAAGCAAAGTGCCAAGAGATTACACAGCACCACATCCCACTTGGTGAGATACTGGATGAGCAGCAACGCTCCCATCTTCACAAAAAAGACGGTAGTACAGGAGAGGTTGTAGCCTCCGTAGTGCTGCAAAAAAGAGTGCCAAGAACGCCTGCTGACCCTGTCTTTCCAAACAAAGAAATAGGCAATGGTGAAGTTGGTCAGCACCGCACACTCAAAAGAAAGGAAGGGGGAGACGATACACTCCCCTACATACGTTCCCTTGAGGAGATAGGAGGAACAGAGCCATAACACCAACGTATCCACACCGGTACCGACCAGTGTGGATAACGAAAACTTGACGTAACGAAGTATGAGCCGCGAGCAGTTGTTCATTCTACTCTTTCTTCTCTTCGCCGGGTTTCTTCAGCGGTTCCAACTTTGCGAAATAGCGGGCGTCTTTGATGAATGACACCAAATACATAACAAGCAGGATAACCAATATACCGAGCCCGACATAATCGAGACAACCGAACGTAACAGGCGTATCGAAGAAGTTGAACGTATAACTATACTCATGCAGGAAAGGTATGTACATGAACAATATGTTCACCACGAAGATGATGAGACGGAACTCTGTGGGTCCCATCTTTCCGTAAGTAAGTTTGAATTCGCTCTTGAGATGGGCATTGATACTTACGTACACCGTCAGAGCAAGATAGGCGGCATAGATAGACAATGCCACGCTGAGATTCATCAGTCCGGACAAACCTGCGCCCACGAACATCAAGGCTTCGTTGATGCAGTCGATGTTGTGATCCAAATAGTAGCCATAGCGTGGCCGCTGGCAATTGCGGACACGCGCCAACGTGCCGTCCAGCGAATCACCGTACCAATTGACGACAAGTCCGAAGCAGGACAGCCAGAGCCAATAGATATTATAGTTAGACAACAAGTACCCCAAGAAGATGAGTACAGCACCCAATACTCCGATGACAGTGAGAGTATCACTATTGATGCAGCGCGGCATACGCTTTGCGAGCCAAACCAAGCATTTCTTTTCGGCGGCATTCAGCAAAGAGGTCTGTATGCGCACCGATTGTTTGCGTTCTTCCATAAACAACGTTGATATAAAGTTATATAAAGATTTTATCTGTATTCGCGTTATGTTTTGTTTGCAGGCGTTGAAACTACGCCTTATTTATTGTTGTAAACAGCAAAAAATGTGCCATACATTAACAAACCGCCGAGTTGACCAGTCTTCGGCAGAAATATACCTTTATGACTGCATTTTGCCGAAAAGTTTTGCACAATACACGAAAAAGAGTACCTTTGCAGGCAAAATGCAGGGTAAAACCAGAAAACAACTAACATAAATAATTAACCAAATTAACAACACGACAATGAAAAAACTTTTCAATCTGTTTTTGACGGCAGGAGCGATGGTTGCTCTTGCAGCATGCGATCCTAATCCGGCGGAGAATCCCAACGAGGGAAATGATAGCGCAAATTTTGAAATCACCGTATCGAATGTGAAAGCAACTACGGCTACCGTAGCCGTGAAACCTGCAGCAGATGATTTCATGTACTACTTTGATATGGTGGCAGAGAGTGATTTGAAAAAGTACGCCAGCAAAGAAGCATACGCTGACACATTGATTACTTACATCAAGGAAGTTTGTGACGCAGGTTGGGGCGAGTATTTTTTTGGTGTTCCTGATGCCAAAGATATGCTCTCAAGAGGAGAAGACGGTTATAACTTCACCGGTTTGGATCCTGAAACCAAGTATTTCGCAATTGCTTTCAAAGTAAACGCAGAGACTTTCAAACCTGAAGGCAAAGTCGCTTTCAAGGATTTCACGACTATAGCAGTGCAGAAAAGCGAAAATGTGATTACCTTTGTACAGGATGCCGACAACAAGGCTCTCATCCACATCAATGCCACCAACAACGATAGTTACATTTATGCATGGATCGAAAAAGACACCCTTGATACTTATTTTGAAGGGGATGCCAAAGAATGTTTAGAACTGAATATCCAATACTGGGATGAAGATGGTCTGTTGAGTTATTACATCTCCAATGGTTCGGAAGAGATGGTAACTACCCGGTATTTCACAAAGCCTGCTCTCTATACATTCATGGCAGTAGGTTTGGACGGAACCGTGATGACTACCGATGTATTCACCGCAGATATTGACGTGACGAAAGACATGTGCGGCACAGAAGAGGGAGAAACAGGTGCTCCGCGCCGTGTTGCCGGACTTCGTGCAACAAAGTCGCTTTCCAAACGCTTTTCGTTGAAATAGTACAGGGTACGTAACATTGCATTTTTCAGAACGGGCGGACATTCCGAGAGGAGTGTCCGCCCTTGTTTTATTACAGACGTTTTATGGAAAACGGGAAGTTCCATGGAGGACGGGACTAATGAGGCAAATGGGACGAATTAGACTAATGGGACAGATGGGACAGATGGGACTAATAGGACGGATTAGACTAATAGGGAAGATGAGGCAAATCGGGCAAATGGGAGGGGGGGGAGGATGGAACATTGGGGCGGGATTCTTGGGGTGGATTCAGGGCAACCGCACCAAATTATAAGAGATACAATACTATATACCTTTCTTTTCTTTTGCCTGACCAAAAGAAAAGAAACTAATGGGACTCCCCCACCCCCCCTCAAAGAGGGGGCTATAAGCAGCCTTAACCTACAGAGTGATTTGTGTCGGGCGTTGCCAAAAATATAAGTCACTCGAATTTCGGCGGAGACACAACTCGCTTCGCTCAGACAATATCTCCGCTTACCGAAATTCTCGTTCCATTTTTGACACCCGACACAATGTCGGAAGTTGCTGACTCGCTAACACACATAGTTTAACTTGCTCTTTGCTTGGTCTTTGTATAAGAAAACTACAACCCGTCAGTATGACTCATTTTGATGCGGTTGCCCTAGGGTGGATTTGTGGTCTATTGCATAAGAAACAGAAATGTAGTAACTTTGCCAACGAAATGTGCGGGAAACAGGCACAAGACAACAAGAACGTGAAACAGACAATAAATCATTGAATATGGCAACACAAGAAGAGATCTTCAAGAAAATGGTGGCTCACTGCAAGGAGTACGGTTTTGTTTTCCCATCAAGTGAGATATATGACGGATTGGGCGCAGTATATGACTACGGTCAGAACGGCGTGGAACTGAAGAACAACATAAAGAAGTATTGGTGGGACGCAATGACCCTCGTGCATGAGAACATTGTAGGCATTGACGCCGCCATCTTCATGCACCCGACGACCTGGAAGGCATCGGGACACGTGGACGCCTTCAACGACCCGCTGATAGACAACCGTGACTCCAAGAAACGCTACCGGGCCGATGTACTGATTGAGGACCAGATTGCCAAATATGACGAAAAGATTCAGAAGGAAGTGGAGAAGGCACGCAAGCGTTTCGGCGAGAACTTCAACGAGGAGTTGTACTGCCAAACCAACGAGCGCGTAAAAGAACATATCAACAAGAAAAACGCCCTGCATGAACGTTATGCGAAGGCCATGAACGACAATGACCTTGCCGAACTGAAGCAAATCATTCTGGACGAAGAAATCGTCTGCCCCATCAGCGGCACACGGAACTGGACCGATGTGCGCCAGTTCAACCTGATGTTCCAGACCGAGATGGGTTCAACCGCCGACGGTGCCATGAAGATTTATCTGCGTCCGGAAACGGCACAGGGTATCTTCGTGAACTTCCTGAACGTGCAGAAGACGGGGCGTATGAAGATTCCGTTCGGTATTGCACAGATAGGCAAAGCGTTCCGCAACGAGATTGTGGCAAGGCAGTTTGTGTTCCGTATGCGTGAGTTCGAGCAGATGGAGATGCAGTTCTTTGTCCGTCCGGGTGAGGAAATGAAGTGGTTTGCTTTCTGGAAGAACTACCGGCTGAACTGGCACAAGGCTCTCGGTTTGGGCGATGAGAAATATCGTTTCCATGACCACGAGAAGTTGGCGCACTATGCGAACGCCGCCACTGACATTGAGTTCCTGATGCCTTTCGGTTTCAAGGAAGTGGAAGGTATTCACAGCCGTACGAACTTCGACCTAAGCCAGCATGCCAAGTTCTCGGGCAAGAAGATTGAGTATTTCGACCCCGAATTGAACCAGAGTTATACGCCTTACGTTATTGAGACCTCGATCGGCGTGGACAGAATGTTCCTGAGCGTGATGTGTTCATCGTACAAGGAGGAGACCTTGGAGAACGGGGAGACACGCGTTGTGCTGAACCTTCCGCCTGTTTTGGCCCCGACGAAAGTATGCGTTATGCCATTGGTAAAGAAAGACGGGCTTCCCGAGAAGGCGCAAGCGGTTATGAATCTGCTGAAGTATGACTTCCGCTGCGCTTACGACGAGAAGGACAGTATAGGCAAACGTTACCGCCGCCAGGATGCCATAGGTACGCCATTCTGCGTAACCATAGACCACGACACACTGAACGACAACTGCGTGACGATACGATACAGAGACACCATGAAGCAAGAGCGTGTGAACATTGCCGACCTGCAGAGCATCATCGGCAAGGCAGTAGATATGAAAGAACTTCTAAGACGCTTAGGATAACCATTTTATCCATACGCTGCCATGGAAATGTACAGTTTATGCGAGTTGCAGCAAAAGTTGCAAGAGTGGAACCAAAAGAACGGTTCCACTCTTGCCCTTGCAGACAATGAGATAGCCCTCTTGGATGACATCTCACAGACAAGTATCCGCGACCAACTGATGCGTATAGATATGGCGGTGTTCGGTTTGTGTCTGTCGGGTGAATGTCGCATCAAGATAGGGGACAAAGAATATACATTCACCCGGAACAAGTATCTTGTCATTTTACCCGGGCAGGTGGTGCAAGTGGTGCATCACTCAGAAGACTTTCGTCCGATTTTCATCTGCTGCGACAGAAAACTATTAGCAGAAGTGACACAATTCCAACGCATTATTCTTCCACTTCTGCTTTACATCCGTTGTCAACCCTGCGAAGAATTGGACGCCGACGATATAGCGTGGCTCACCGACTATTACCGTCTTCTATTCTCCGAGATGTGCGAGACGAACAATATCTTCCGCAAAGCGACTACACGCGCCTTGCTTCAAGCGATGATAGCCAAGGTGTGCAATCTGTACGCCCGCGAATCGTCCTTGCACAACACAGCAGGGAACGGCAGACAAGAAGAAGTGTTTACCAATTTTATCCGCGAATTATCCACAGGCTACAAGCAACACAGGGATTTGCAGTACTATGCAGACAGACTGTGCCTGACCGCCAAATACCTGTCGGCTATCGTGAAGCAAGTGAGCGGGCTCTCCGCCACACAATGGATAGAATGCTGCGTGGTGGAAGAGACCAAGGTGCTTCTGCAAACGACCTCTCTTACGATACAGCAGATAGCGGACGAACTGAACTTTCCGAACCAGTCGTTCTTCGGAAAGTACATAAAGAAACATACGGGGCTATCGCCCAAGGAACTGCGGAGACAATTGCAGGCGTAAGTCAAAAACATTATAGGGCATGGGGTTTCCGTTAACAAACGCCAATAAACCGTTAATCAGTTTTTCAGAGAGGGGAGCCATTAAAGACCCTTGTGTATTCAAATTATCAGTATTACATTCGCAGCGATTTAGCATCAAAGTGTGGAGCAAGACCGAAAAACCCATAGCACAGAACGCAGAAATCAATGTTCCGTCCCCACACTTTTCCATCCGATACCTCCGAAGCAGGATAGTTCGTCGGGCAATCAGTGACCCCGTATTCACAATGAATGTTCACAGATACAGCGATGTCAAATCAAATGCAATAAATCAAAATCATTGTGCGTTACATTGGTATTAATGTCAGCAAAGCCACATTGTATGATGGTTGGTTTAATGAAAAAAGATAGTATCTTTGCAGTATGAAGATGAGGGAGTCGTTTCGGCTGTTAGTGAGGGAAATCACCGATTTTATCAGGGAGGATTTCAATGTGTGGGCGTATCTATATGCTACCGTATATGTTGCCACCCTGGTGACACTGGCTTACGGATTGCACGGTTATGAACTATATATCCGTCCGATATACGGCACGGGAGACGGCTGGTGGAAATTCCCAATCCTATACAGTCTGGTATATTTCGGCGTTGCCATACCCAACCTGGCAATCCGCCGTGAGTGGGACAAACTTCGCAATCCCCGCTTCTATCTGAAAGCATTGTTTTTCATCTGCCTCATGTCCGCCTCCTTGGGATATACCCAATACAGGGAATGGTTTGACCACATAGGAGTATCTCATTTAGACCGTTCTTTCCTGCGTTACTCATGGGTATTTGCCGACGGGATATTCTTCGTTGTCGTCCCCCTTGCCATCTACAAGTATTTATTCGATCGGAAGATAGACGGCATCTACGGGTTGTGCCGGAAAACAGAGCATTTGGAGATTTATCTACTGGCATTATTGTGTCTGCTTCCATTTGTGGCAGCGGCTTCCTTCCTACCCGATTTTCAGTCGTATTACCCACGTTTCCGTCCCGATATTTATGAAGGTGCATTAGGCTTGCCGATGTGGGCCGTCACCACTATTTTCGAGACGTGTTATGCCTCGGATTTCATTACCACCGAGGTGTTTTTCAGAGGAGCGATGGTGATCGGCATGGCAGCCCTATTGGGACCGAGAGCCGTATTGCCGATGTGCATATTCTATTGCAGCGTCCATTTCGGCAAACCGTTATTGGAGAGTTGCAGTGCGATATTCGGCGGTTATATATTAGGCATTCTTGCCTATAAGACGAAACACATCTGGGGTGGTGTTTGCGCCCATTTGGGTATTGCGTTTATGATGGAGATCATGGGTCTGATACACCTTTTTGCACGACTATAAAACAGAACAGAGATATGAATGTAGCCATTGTGGGTGCTTCGGGCGCCGTAGGACAAGAGTTAATAAAGATATTGCAGGAACGCGAATTTCCGGTTGACAGATTACGTCTGTTCGGCTCGGTACGCAGTGCGGGCAGGAGTTATCTTTTCAAGGGCGAAGCCATCACCGTAGAAGAACTGAGGCACGGAGACCAGTTTCAAGGGACGGATATAGTCTTCACCTCGGCAGGGGCAAGCGTTTCGCGCGAGTTTGCCGAAGACATTACGCGTTACGGTGCCATTATGATAGACAACTCCAGTGCATTCCGGATGGACAAAGATGTTCCATTGGTGGTACCGGAAGTAAATGCCGCAGACGCTCATTTTTGTCCGCGCCGCATCATAGCCAACCCCAACTGCACCACCATACAGATGGTTGTAGCACTGAAAGCCCTGGAGGATATATCCCACATCGTGCGTGTGCATGTTGCCACCTACCAAGCCGCATCGGGAGCAGGTGCGCAAGCCATGCAAGAATTGGAAGACCAATACAAGTGCATCGCCGAAGGCAAAGAAGTTCCCGTTGAGAAATTTCCGTACCAACTGGCTTACAACCTTATCCCTCAGATAGATATCTTCACCGAGAACGACTATACGAAAGAGGAGATGAAGATGTATAACGAGACGCGAAAGATTATGCATTCGGACATTGCCGTGAGTGCGACCTGTGTACGGGTTCCTTCCTTGCGTGCGCACTCGGAGTGTGTTTGGGTGGAAACAGAAGAACCGATATCGGTGGATCAAGCCCGGAAAGCATTTGCCAACGCTGCAGGCTGCCGACTGATGGACAATCCGGAACGGAAAGAGTATCCGATGCCCCTCTACTTATCGGGAAAAGACGATGTATATATAGGACGTATAAGAACGGACATAAGCCGAAAGAACGGACTGGTGTTCTGGTGCGTAAGTGACCAGATAAGGAAGGGAGCGGCTTTGAACGCCATCCAAACAGCGGAAGAATTCTGCCGCAAATAGTGCGAGACGTTTTTCAGAAGACAAGAGACGGAGTTCTATCATTTGTACTCCGTCTCTTGTTGTTCTCCATTGAGGGACAACGGTATTTACGATTTGGTAATGTACGATTTACGAATTTTCTCCGTTCATCTCTTGTTTAGGGGTCGTTCAGGGGTCGTTCAGGTCGGCTTGAGGGGTCGTGAAAGAAACGTACAGACCTCCCCACCCCCTCCGAAGGAGGGGCTAAAACAATGCTATCACCCCATTACGCCTACCCAACTCCGCCGTTTTTGAATAACAGCGTTAGTTCCTATATCCATTGTCCTAATAAGCCAAGGAGGGCAGATACTCCAGCGTATCCACCCTCCTTTAATTCAAAATCCGCATTGTCCTTATTTCAAGGAAACCAATGTTTCAGCGTCGGTTACTTCGAAACCGATCTTGTCTTCGCGAGCCAACCACCCCAAAGCAAGGTTGAGGTCCGCTTCTTTCAACTTAGTAGCCTTTTTGAGGGCTTTCGTGGAGAGTGCACCGCCTTGCAGCGCATTCCAGACGAGTCCGGCATTCTCTCCAATCTTCACAGTTAACATAATACCTTAATAGTTAAATAATATACCTTGCCATTGAGAAACACTCATCCCAATGCAAGCGCAAAGTTAGAAACAATTTCTCAAACCACCTAATTTGCAGCAGAAAATGCAAAAAAGGAGGGATAAACGGCAGGATTGAGGTTTCTAACTATCAGGAAGTTGGTTCAAAGCAGCCTTAGCCGCCTGCTGTTGCGCCGCTTTCTTCGTTCTTCCAGCACCCTGTGCGACCTGTTTCCCGTCGATTCGGACTTCGCAGACAAACGTATGCTGATCGTTTTCGGGATTGTAGGATTCGCCTAACGGGTTGAATAGGATCTGTTTATGCTGCCGTTGTCCCCACTCCAACAATTTTGACTTGAAGTTATTCTCCTTTTGCGGCATGCAAAGACGGAGTGCATTTTTATCCAAGATATGCTCAGAGACAAATGCCTGCGCACGCTTATAGCCATCGGCCGAATAGATTGCGCCAACGAGTGCTTCCAAGGCATTACCATAGGCGTTTTCGGCATTACGACGCAGAGAAATGGTTTTGTCAAGGTGTTCATGAATCCCTAATTGCTTTGCGATCTTGTTGAGCCGCCCCCTACAAACCAACCTTGCTCTATATGAAGAGAGTTGTCCCTCGGCTGCCTGAGGGAAATGCTGATACAGGAAATCACCCACGACCAACGATATGACGGCATCGCCCAGAAACTCCAGACGTTCATTACCCACCCCATCAACGGATTTATGCCGAAGAGCCTTTATATACGGAGTAAACCACTTAGGAGTATAGCCAAGCAAGTTGACAAGAAAAAGGTAAGGCTCGGTACGTCTTCTTGCACCAAGCCTTACTTTCTGTATCAGCCGGAACAGGATCATGCTTCTTCCCATTTTTTGAATATGACACAGGCATTGTGTCCTCCGAAGCCAAACGTATTAGAGAGAGCATACCGTACGGCACGGCGTTGCGGCTCATTGAAAGTGAAGTTCAACTTGGAGTCAATGCGTTCGTCTATATCATCGGGTTGGTGGTTAATAGTAGGTGGAACCATATCATTCTTCACCGCCAACACAGCGGCAAGCGCTTCAACCGCTCCTGCAGCACCGAGCATGTGCCCAGTCATAGACTTTGTGGAACTTATATTCATACGATAGGCGTAGTTGCCAAACAGGGAGCATATTGCATTTACTTCGGCAATGTCGCCTAAGGGTGTTGATGTGCCGTGTGCATTGATATAGTCAATATCCTCAAGGAGAATGCCTGCATCTTCCATGGCAAGTTTCATCACACGCATAGCACCATTACCTTGCGGGTCAGGTGCCGTGAGATGATAGGCATCCGCCGTCATACCCTCGCCCACCATTTCAGCATAGATTTTCGCCCCTCTTGCCTTGGCATGTTCGTATTCTTCCAAGACGAGACAAGCCCCTCCTTCTCCCAGCACGAAACCATCTCGGGAAGCAGAGAACGGGCGTGAGGCGGTTTCGGGAGAATCATTGCGCGTGGACAAAGCGTGCATGGAATTGAACCCGCCAACTCCGCTCTGAGCGACGCAAGCCTCGCTGCCGCCCGTAAGAATAACATCCGCTTTTCCCAAACGCAGGAGATTGAAAGCCTCAGCAATAGCGTGGTTGGAAGAAGCACAGGCGGACAATGTGGTAAAATTAACTCCCTTTAATCCATACATCAAAGAGATCTGCCCCGCAGCAATATCACATATCACCTTAGGAATAAAGAACGGATTAAAGCGCGGTGTGCCATCGCCAAGGGCAAAGTCGGACACTTCTTGTTCAAAGGTATGCAGTCCACCCATTCCACTTCCCCAAACAACTCCTATACGCTCAGCGTTTTCTTCTTCTACACAAAGTGCCGCATCAGCAATTGCCTGCCCTGCCACATACAAGGCATATTGGGCAAACAAGTCCAACTTCCGTGCTTCCTTACGGTCCAGAAACGAAGAAGCATCAAAGTTCTTCACCTCGCAAGCAAATTGCGTACGGAACTTTGATGCATCAAAGTGTGTAATAGGCTTTGCACCGCTTTCTCCCCGGAGCATTGCGCTCCATGTAGCGTTCACATCGTTCCCAATCGGAGTGACAGCACCTAACCCTGTTACAACTACTCGTTTGAGATTCATGTCAAGCCTATTTTATGCTGTCGCATTTTCTATATACTCAACAGCATCTCTTACAGTAGAAATTTTTTCAGCGGCTTCATCAGGAATGGACAAGCCAAACTCTTTTTCAAACTCCATAATCAACTCCACGGTATCCAAAGAATCAGCGTTCAAGTCGCTTGAAAAGTTTGCGTCCATCGTCACTTCCGACTCAGGTACACCCAATTTATCAACAATAATAGCCTTTACTTTGTTCTCAATTTCTGACATAATGCATCCATTTAGAGTTAAACATAAACAACTTTGCGAGGGCGCGATAGCAAGACCTAAACCGCTTCGCAAAAAGCGGTGCAAAGTAACAACTTTTTGCGGACATACGCAAGAAAGGCAGCAGAAAACTACCTTATCTCGTCCAATTCAACTATTATCCGCCCCAGGTTGATGCCGGATTTGCCCATTTGTGCGAGAACCACATCGTGTCCGTCGAGATTGGTCAGATGCCGGTTTTCGATGACTTTATGAGTGTGTCCGCCAATGATGACATCGATATTGTGTGTATTTTCGGCAAGCCACGTATCGCAAATGGGAGAGCCATTGGCATCGGTGCCCAAATGAGAAAGGCAGACAATCAGATCGCAGTGTTTCTCATTTCTCAGGCAGTCCGCCACCTCGTTTGCCACAGGAAGCGGGTTTTCCCAACGGAGTGGTGCAAAGTTCTGCGGGGCAATAAGTCCATCGGGGCAGACTCCCAACCCCAGAATACCGATTTTAACACCTTTTCGGCGGAGAATCACGTAAGGTTTGACAATATCTTCCAACGGCGTACCCTTGACCTGATAGTTGGCACATACCACGGCAAAGTGCGCTTTCGACAGGACTGCCGCCAACGTATCCACACCATTGTCAAACTCATGGTTGCCCAATGTTACCACATTGTATTTCATGCGGTTAAGCGCATCCACTTCCACCCTGCCGTTATAGAAATTGAAGTAGGGAGTACCCTGTGAGAAATCACCCGCATCCAAGAGAAGCAGTTCCGGCTCTTCGTTGCGGCATTGCTTAATCAGTCCCATTCGGCGGGCATAGCCTCCTCTTCCCTCATTTTTGGCTCCTGCTGCAATCGGTTCCACCTGCGAATGGGTGTCGTTGGTATGCAATATGACTATCCTCACCGGAGGCGTCACCTCCGTTCTTCCACGTTGCCAACCTATCGTTGTCACACCAAGCGCAACAGCCAAAGCGCACAAGGTACAGACGACATCTCTTTTTGTTTTCTTTTTGATCATATTCTCAGGTTCATTGAAGTTGTTTGCACAAGTCAGCATCCGGAATCAGGCACATTATCTTTTTTCCGTCGGGCGTGTATGTATGGTCAGAGAGGGCAAACAATTTGCCGAGCAGAGACTGCACCTCATTATCGGTAAGCAGTTTTCCGCAGTTAGCAGCCATATCTTTCGCCAATGACGATGCGATGGTCTGCTCCCACTGTTCCTGCGCTGTGGCCGTGAGTGTACCGACCGCCTGCAGGATATTGACCAGAGAACGGGAGGCGAGCGAAGCATCCAAGGAAGCAGGAACTGCATTTACCGCAAAGGAATCGGGTCCAACACGGGTTATTTCGAAGCCAACGGCATCCAACTGTTGCTGTATTTCGAGAAGGGTCTGCGTATCTTCGGACGAGAAATCGAGTATTTCAGGAAATAATACTTGTTGTTTCATCCCCTGTTTATTATGAATCTGACGAAGCACCATGTCGTAGAACACGGCAGCATAAGCCCGCTGTTTATCTATAAGGACAAGCCCTTCTTCCACAGGACACAGCAGATAATTCTCTTTGTATTGATATGCAACGGATGGTTTCCCAAGAGCCTTGTCTTGTTCTTCGTTCAACAAAGAAAGTTGTTCCTGCCGTTGCTGCAACGGTGCATAGATCCGTTCCCAATTTTTAACAGGTCCCCCGTAAGACACATCATGAGAACGCATAAACGGGTTATAGTCGGCATTGACATTCACCACCGGAGGGGTTATGACCCGCTTATCCGGCGAGAGCGGAGGGATGTCGATATCCCCTTCGCGGTTAAAGTCGAGCGAGGGGACCAAATTAAATTTTCCCAACGATTCGCGAACGGCTGCCTGCAGAATCTGCCAAACCGGCTGCTCATCGGAAAACTTTATCTCCGTTTTCGTTGGATGGATATTCACATCTATGGAGTCCGGCTGCACGGAAAAATATATAAAATAAGAGGGGCTATGGTCGGGGGGGAGCATACCGGCATACGCAGTCATGACCGCCTTATGGAAATAAGGGTGCTTCATGAACCTGCCATTGACAAAAAAGTATTGTTGCGGAGACTTGGAAGCCGCTTCGGGTTTACCGATGAATCCCGCCACGGAAACCAAAGGCGTTTCGGCTTTCACCTCCACGAGTTGCCCTGCATAGTTCTTCCTCAGAGATTTTCCGAAAACCGCCTCAATGCGCTGTTTTGTGGAAGCGGCGGGGAGGTCGAACATCACCTCATCGTCGTTGACAAAGAGGAAATGCACCTGCGGATAGACCAGTGCAATACGATAGAAATCGGTGAGAAGGTTGCGCAGTTCCGTAACATTCGTCTTCAAGAAGCGGCGGCGCGCCGGCACATTGAAGAAAAGGTTCTTTACTTTTATGCTTGTACCTTTAGCCCCAGACGTCAGTTCCTGCCGCAGGACGGAAGAGCCTTCAATCTCCAGATAAGTCGCCATTTCGTCTTCTTCGCGCCTTGTCAGCAACTCCACCTGTGCGACTGCAGCCACCGACGCCAATGCTTCCCCACGGAATCCCATCGTATGGAGTGCAAAGAGGTCGCGTGCATCTTTTATCTTGGAAGTGGCATGGCGTTCGAATGCCATACGGGCATCGGTTTCGCTCATACCCTTGCCATCATCAATCACCTGCAAGAGCGTCCGTCCTGCATCCCGAACCAGAATCTGTATATTCGCAGCCCCTGCATCCAAGGAGTTCTCCACGAGTTCTTTCAGACAGGAGGCCGGCCGCTGAATGACCTCTCCCGCAGCAATCTGGTTTGCTACACTATCCGGCAAAAGATGAATGATGTCCATACCGTTGATTTACAAAGCAAGACGCGAACAAACATAGAAGACGACTGCAAGCAATGCGAGCAATGCCACCCAAAAAGTGAGACGGGACGTTTTACGAAGCCTGTCGTGAGGGAGTTGTCCTTGTGCATTATGTGCTTCACGGAACGAGCCACGGTGGAGAGTTGGAACATAAGGTTCCTTCTCCGGTGTTGGCGACACAGATTCTTTCTTTCCTTCCGGAGTCATTGCCAGTTTTTCCTTCTCTTTCTGCACAGCACGCAATGCTTCCAATTTCTTTTTCCGTTCTTCCTTTTCGGGGTCATAATAGATGGGGCGATAGTCCCACTCACGCGGTTTATTTACTTTTGGGAACAGTACAGACATTGCCAATACACTTTGTTAACGTTGCAAAGATAGCAAATCTTTCACGAAACAACAAATTGAGACGGGACGGGACTCCATCGGACCATATATCCAAAAGCAAGGGCGGAACACAAAAGGTTGTGTTCCGCCCTTATCGGTTACAGACGATGTACTTTACTTAACGATAGCCAAGAAAGCCTCGTCTTCTGCGAACTTAGCAAACTCGATATCGTTTACGGCTTGCGCCTTGAGCGAAGCGTCTTTAGCAACAGCCTGACGGAGGTTGCTGTAAACGGCGTCACGATCGTTGGTTCGCGCACCTACGACAGCCAGCAGATAAGCGGTTGTGGCATTGGGTTGTGCCACATTGGACAAGGTCTGACGAGCTGCAGCATAGTCTTCGTTGAGGATTTGCTGCACAGCAGCGTTGTTGGTAGCCGAAGTACCGTAAGCGGTCTTTGCCTTTGAATAGTCGCCCTTCATCGTATAGAGAGTACCCATAGCGGCCGAGAGGTTTCCGGATGTTCCAGCAGCCTTACCCAGGAATTCTTCAGCCTTTGCCAAATCGTTTTCAGCCATAGCGGCAATACCTGCATTGTAGTTTATATCGGCATTGTTCGGTTCGATTTCCAGTGCCTTCGCATAGTTGCGACGAGCATCAGCCACATCACCTTGTGCGAACTGAACAAGACCCAAGTTGTTGTAAGCGCGGTAGTCGCCAGGATACAACTCAATGGCTTTCTTATAGATACGTATCTTCTCTGCGTTATCGGTGGTAAGCGTAGCAGAATAGAGCAATTCCTCTACAGACAACTGCGAAGGATCGGACGAAGCCAACGTTTTGATTTCGTCATCGGACTTACCGATGATATCGGTGGTAAGAATGAGGCGGCTACGACGGAGAGCAGGAAGGATTTCGTCTGCGATGTTTTTGTAAACGGCAGAGAGATTTTTTATCTGTGCTTCACGCTCTTCGGGATCGCTGTACATGGAGAGGACACGGAGTACCAACTCTTTGTCTTGGATATTGGAGTTTTCCATCAATTTCCGGAATCCTTCCCAGTCCTCAGCAGTTACTTTGCTATCGATGTTAGTAGTGATTTTGGCTTTCTTCAGTTGTTTCTGCAAGAAGTTCTGCGAAACTTTCTGGCGTTGTTTTGCCAAGTTTTCATTGAGAGCAGTAGCACCATCGGGTGATGCATAACCGGCAATTTCGAGTTTGTTAATTTTCTTGTTTTCAGCATCGTTAGCCTCTTTGATAGCCCCTTCCAGGTTAGTCATAGCTTCTGACTTGGTTTCGGAGTTACGGAGATTAGCCTGCTGGATGAGGAACTTGATGTCAGCCTCCTGCAGTTCCTGAATAACACGCTGGAACTTATCGGGAGTAACGCAAGGTTCATTGTCCTGAGCTGTTGCCAACTGAGCCGTTGCCATGATACCGTCTGCCACCTTGATATCGGGTATTTCGACAACTTTCTTGCCGATTTTAGCAGAGAAACGGAGGTATAATTCCGACTTAGCCATAGCGGGTTTGTAAGCGCAGCTGAAGTTTTGCGAATAAGCACCACCTTTTTTGTAGGAAACAACTTTTCCGTTCTCCTTAGCCTTTTCGCCTACATAAACAACAGGTTCGCCAACCACTTCGTCTGCACCATATTTGAGTACAGGAGTAACAGTAAGCACACCTTTCTTCACAAATTTCTTCACGGGGAAAGTACCTGTAATCTCAGCATTGACCTGCCCACCTACGACAGTGAGAGGCGAAGGATTCACATTGATTTCCTCCGGTTTCGGCAACGTTTTGTTACACGACGTCAGCGCAAGCAAAGCGATCACTGACAAAATAGATAAACTCTTTTTCATACGTATGTTAATTACGGTTATATATACCACTCAAGGGGGAGTACTCCGTTCCGTACGAAGCACAAACACCCTTTACAGAGCGCAAAGGTAGTAATTATTTTTGTTCTCACAAAAGAAAGGATATTTTTTCCACAGGACAACTGCATCAAAATTGTGCATCCATGAGCCGTCAATCAGGTTTTCAGAGGCGAATCCATTAAAGTATGATTTGGCTTTACCAACTTCATCTTCATCTCTCGTCGAGGGGTGCTTGGGGTCGGCTTGAGGGGTCGTAGAGGACAGGTACAGTTTTTATCAACCTATTATACTCCAATACTATTGAAAAGGAATGTGCTATAGATATACTAAAGTTTATCAAGAAACTACGAGATAGGACTGAGACTATATGCAACGGGAGGATTGGAAAGATTGGACAAATGGGGACGGATGGGGCATGGAGCGGGCGATAGTACCGCCCTGTAAGAAACAAAAAGATTGACGATTTGGCAGAGACAAAAGACAAAGGTTGTACGAAGAATGCAAACAAAAAAGAGAGGAACGGGTCCTCTCCTTTTTCTTGTACCCAGGGCCGGGGTCGAACCGGCACAGGGGTGAACCTACTGGTGTTTGAGACCAGCGCGTCTACCGATTCCGCCACCTGGGCATCGTTGATTTCATCAAGGAAAGCACCTTACCGCTTACTTTCATCGGGAAATCGACTGCAAAGATACAACAACTTTATGAACTATGCAAAGGAAATGCACTTTTATGTGATATTTTTATCCATTCAAACCAACAAAAGGGAGTTGAAAAGTCTGCAGAACGGGCGTTTGGCATATTAAAGAAGTAAGCGATCTATCTTCCGAGGAAGACAAACCGCTTGCTTTCTGCTATGACAAGACTTTATATTGTCCGCTCTACGTTCCACGTGAAGGCGCGGACACCGACCTCCTTGTTGCGGAGGTCAAGTTTCTCAACGGACTCGAGAAGCACATCCACCTTGTCGTCGTCCACTACGGTGATGACGCAGGAGTTCATCTCGGGCCATGTGTGGGTGCCTCGGCGGGGTTCGCCGTCGTGGGAACCGCGCCCCTGCACCTGCTCGAACATAGTGAAACCACGTATTTTCAATACATCAAGCATATACTCCACACGCTCGGTGTTGGCTTGATTGAATACTATCATTACTGCTTTCATATACAATTTAGAGATTAGGGGTTAGAGATTAGGGATTAGGGATTAGGGTTCTCCTCTTTCTTCACTTTGATGTCCATGAAGATGAAGTTCTCGCGTACTTTCTTGAGTTTGTTGCGGTCGTCGTGCCTTGATATTGCACCATACAGCACAGGCACAATGTACAAAGTCAGGAACGTGGAGACGGTGAGACCGCCGATGACGACGATACCCAGCGGTTGCCACATCTCGGCACCTTCACCCGAACTGACAGCCATAGGCACCATACCGAGGATAGTGGTGAAGGCGGTCATAAGGACAGGACGGATACGGCTGCGGCCGGACATCTGGATAGCCTGGTTGAGTTCGTAGCCACGCTCGCGCATGAGGTTGATATAGTCCACCAGCACGATACCGTTCTTGACCACGATACCTACCAGCAGCACCAATCCCAAGGCACCAATCATATCCAGAGACGTGTGTGTCATCCACAACGCCAGTACCACGCCCGACAACGCAAAAGGCACAGTCATCATGATGATGGCGGGTTTGGAGAAAGACTCGAACTGACTCGCCATGACGATATAAACCAGCATGATGATTAGCAATCCGAGCATAATCATGTTGCCGAAGGTCTCCTGCTGGTCTTCGTAGTCGCCGGCGATACGTGTGCTGTAGCCTGTGGGTATGTCGAGTTGCGGGAACACTTTCGCCTCAATCTGCTGTGCCAACTCACCCATAGAGGTGTTGTAGGGCGTAATCTTCACCGTCACGATACGCTGACGCGACTTGCGCTCGATGGTAGGCGGTGCCCAGTACTCGCCGATGGAGCATACCTCCGACAGTTTGACGGTGCTGCCCGTGGCTGTCGGGATGGACAGGTCGAGAATGTCGGATATGGAGTTGCGGTCTTCCTCTTTGAGGCGCACCTTGATGTCGTACTCCGAGCCGTCCTCCTTGAGGTATCCGCACGCCATACCGTTCACACGGTTGCGCAGGTAGGTGGAGATGGTTGCCGAGGTCAAGCCGAGACGCGAAGCCTTCTCTTTGTCCACGATGATTTTGATTTCGGGTCGGTCGTCCTCACGCGAGATATTGATGTCTCGCGCACCGGGCAGTTCTTTGCACTGCTCTTTGATCTGCTGTGCGAGTTGGTTGGTGAGGTCGAAGTCGTAGCCGTAGATCTCCACATCGACGGTGGAACTGCTACCGCCGCCCATACCGCCGCTGACGGCCGCCTGGTAGTCGGTGATTTCGGGATAGGTAGCCATCTCCTGACGCAGCACTTCGGCTATCTCCCAGATAGAGCGTTTGCGCTGCCATTTTTTGTTGCAGCGGATAGTCATCGATATCTTGTTGTTCATCGTGGAGGAGAACATCGCCGAGATGGTGGCGTCGTCGTTGCTACCTGCCGAGGTGCTAATCAACTCAATCTCAGGCACCAACTCCTCGAAGCGCGTCTCGAGACGGCGGGCGGTCTTGAGGGTCTCCTCGATACGTGTACCGCGTTGCAGTTCCACGGTTACGGACAGACGTCCGTTATCCTGCTGCTGCATGAAGTCGGTTCCCACCTTGCCCAAGACAAACGGCAGAAGCGACAGCACGAAGAATGCCAGCAATACGCCCACCGTCACCAACTTATGGCGCAAGCACCAGCCGAGCGACTGCGCATAGAGGTTGTCAATCTTATCGAGCAGGCGCACCACGGTGCGGTCGTACCATGTCTTCTTGTCGCCCTCATCCACGAGGTCGCCGTTCTCGTCCACATGCACCTTGCGCGGCTTCAGCAGGCGCGAAGCGAGCATAGGCGTCAGCGTGATAGCCACCAGTGTGGAGGTACAGCAGACAATCGT
>DLLF01000005.1 GCA_002477945.1 Bacteroidales bacterium UBA7569 | reverse complement strand
TACTCAAGGGCTTGCCCGCAGAACAACAGCACCTTACTGACTGCTTACGGCAGCAAGAGAAAGAGTTCCGCCTCGGCATACAACTGGTGCACCCGAACATTGCCGCCACCTATTCGCTGGAGGATATACCCGACTGCGGACGGTGTATCGTACAGGAGGCTGTGGACGGACAGACCATGGACTGTTGGCTGGCAACCAAACCCGACAAACATAAGCGTCTCCGCGTGATGATGCAACTGCTTGACGCGGTGGAGTATCTGCACGCACGGCAGTTGGTGCACCATGACCTCAAACCGGGCAATATCCTCATCACGCACAATGGCGGAAACCTCAAACTCATTGATTTCGGACTTTCCGATACCGACGACTCGGCATCTCCCGCCCCCAATGACCTGCAAGACGACCTTTGCCATATAGCGGATGTGATGGATTTATTGCACCTGCGAAGTTGCAAACGAATTGCCAATGCCTGCCGCAGAAAATGCCACAAAAACATTGCCGAACTGCGCAGAGATATCGTGCATCGTGAAAAGACAGCGAAAGTATGGAGAAATGTTTTGAGCGGCATCATTGTGACCGGTTGTGCCGTCTTGCTCGGAGAAGCCTACGTTGAACAGCAACATGCCAAAGACCTGCTTGCAGAGGCGCAGGAAGAACGGAGACTTGCAGAGCAAGCCAACTCGCAAGCACAACAAACTCTGCAAGACGTGCAAACAGAGTATAATCTCACACTGCAAGAACGTACTCTTTGGGAAGAAGAACATCAGGCGGAAAAGCAACGGAAACAAGCGATGACGGACGACGTAATGACCTGCATGCAGCACGAAAAAGAGCGGTTGGAACAAACTCTGCGCCAGAACAAGGATATTCTGCAAACAACAAAACAATTCCGCTGGATTCCCCTGCGCGACTCATTGGCAAACGTTTATGCGGACGATCCTCAACTGCAGGCGGCTTGTTTATCCTTGATTGACCAGCAATACCTGCAACTGCAAAGTTATCTGCAAGACCTCAGCAAAGAACTGTCTTCCTCTACGGAATGACGGTGGTTTTGAGGGAAAGCCTGCTCACAATCAGCCGTAATCTGTTTCCTGAGTTCGTCAAGAGAAGAGAACCGCTGTTCCTCCCGCAGGAAACGGAGAAAACGGATTGTCAAAACTTGATCATACAGATTGCCGGAGAATCCGTGGATATAGACCTCAAGACTCCGGTTCGTTCCGCCGACAGTGGGGTTGGTACCTATATTCAAGATACCTTTATAGCCATGGTTGTCCATCTCCACTTCCACAGCATAGACTCCCGAAGCGGGAATGAGTTTGCAGGAATCTGACGGTTCGATGTTCGCCGTAGGGAAACCAATCCGACGTCCGATCTGCCGACCGTGTACCACACGTCCCGTCAGGCTGTAAGGAGCCGCAAGAAGGGCATTGGCTTGCTCTACATGATGAGAGAGCAAGAGACTGCGTATCTTGGTGGAACTTACCACGACCTGAGAAGCGGCATAAGGCCGGGACTGAACCAATTGCAGGTGTTCCTCCCGCGCAGCGCACAAATAGTCCGAGAAAGCAGTGTTTCCATCGCAACCGAAGTGGTGATTATATCCCATCAGAAGCACCTCCACACCAAGTTCACAATGCAGATAGCACATAAACCGGCGCTTCGTCCAGTCCCGAACATCGGAGAAAGAGAGCATCTGCACATTTTCTATTCCTTGCGCACGGATAGCCTCCAGACGTTCGCAGGGCGTCATCAGAAGTTGCGGTGTATAGCCGGACTGCAGGACGGAACGGGGATGCTGGCGGAAAGTGACCACCATCGGAACAAGATGACGCTGCAACGACAAGGAGAGCAGTTCCTGCAAAAGGAAACGGTGCCCCAAGTGCATTCCATCGAAAAAACCTATCGTTGCCGCGTACGCCATAGAACCAGCCCGATATAACGACTTACAGTTTGATATAGATTTTCTTCATATAAAGCGGATGGGCTATCAGCCACAACACAGCCACCAACGACAATGCACATGCCAAAGAGCCTCCGAAATCACCGAACAGAGGCACCATACAACAGCGATACCATGCACTCCACACGGAATAGGTTTCACCGGCTATGGTGAAGCGTATGTTCGCCATTACGGTAACCAATATGTTTGACAGCACAAAAATAAACAAAGGATTCACTCCGAAACTCTCGAAGAAGACTGACCAACGTCGTTTGCCGCAGATGTCGATTGCCCAAACAAAGAGCGCCAAGAGCAAGGAAGCGAGTCCACAGGTCACGAACACATAACTTGCCGACCAAAGGGACTTGTTGATGGGAAAGGCATAATCCAGCATAAAACCCGCAAAGAGCAGAACGGTGCCGAAGATAAAGAGGCGGTTGACCGACAACCACTTGGCGGATTCGCCCGTTGCTTCCCTGTTCGATTTGAGAATAAGACTGCCCGCCATTGCGCCGATGAGGGCATGGGCCACGCATGGGATGGTGGACAAAAGTCCTTCCGGGTCGAACGGGATACCGCCCATGTGGTATATATGGTTCTCTCCGAAGATGGCAAGATCGACCCGAGCCACAATGTTATCGGTGGTCAAATCGAAACTATGGGTTACCCCTATCATAATACAATAGGCAAGAAGCAAGGCTCCCGCCACCCAACCGATCCGCCGAGGTTTGAAAATCATAAGCAGGAGCCCCGCAAACAAAGACACCAAGCCCAGACGGGGAAAGACTCCCAGGAAGCGCAATTTGTGTACGGGATTGAGCCAAAGGGCTTCCTGCCACGTGCCGCCGGCACTGAAAGTACGCAGGCATATTCCGAACCAGCCCAAAGCCCAGCCAATCAAGATGAGGAGAAGGGAACGATAAAGCAATTTGGCAAACGTGTGTTTGGTCAGTTGGTAATCTGTTTTGCTATAGGAGAGACTCATAGCCACTCCCATCACAAAGACGAAGAAAGGGAATACCAGGTCGGTCGGTGTGCAGCCGTTCCACGCCGCATGACGCAACGGGGCGTACACATAACTCCAACTACCGGGGTTGTTGACCACAATCATGCCCGCAATGGTGAGTCCTCGCAGGACGTCCAAAGCAATAAGTCGTTTACCATTTGCCATATACTCGTTGTTACAATTATTCGAAAAAGGTCTCCGCACATTGTGCAAAGCACACCTCCATACGCGCAAAGGTACAACAAAAAAGCATATCGGCAAAACGCAGAGCGGAGGCGACATTCTTCCGCAAAAATACATGAATACGAACCAACGGCTATGCGAAAAGTTCCCAAAAAATTCTCCTCACAAGAAACAAGAAGGCTCTCTCCGCAAGGGAGAAAGCCTTCTTTATTTACCAACGGGATGTTGTCCGCAGGCGGATCAGTCCACGTTGAGCGTTACACGACGGAAGTCGGTGATAGTAACATTTGCTTTGCGGAGCACATCCTTCACGAGTTCCTTCTCTTCGGACATCACGTAGATCTGCTCTACAAGAGTGGATTCTTTCAAGAACTTCTGCAGACGGCCTTGTGCAATCATCTCCACCTTTTTCATGTTGATGTTTTGTGCGGCCTCTTGAGCCACGTTGGTTTTGATGTTGCGTGCCTGCTGTGCCTGCTCGGGAGTGAGCCAACCTTTGGCGGTATTGGATTCGATATGTTCATCGGTATCCACGTGAGACGGATTGATACCGGCTTTGCGGAGTGCGTTCTCCACAGCCTTGTTCACTTCGTCCTGCTGTGTTTTCTCCACAGCCACTTTCAATTCATGTTCTTTCACCTCGGCAGGAACATGGTCGGCATCGAGTGCGATAGGTGCCATAGCGGCAACCTGCATTGCTACGCCATGAACGATGTCTTCCGAAGCATTTGCATCGGAAGCGGCAACGATGGTTGACAACTTGTTTCCAAGGTGGTTGTACGCATCTACCTTAGGTGCAGAGAGGAAGGCATAGTCTGCCAATTCCATCTTCTCGCCCGTCACGCCGGAGCGTTCGGTTACCAACTCAGCCACCGTGAGATTACCCGCTTTCAGTGCTTTCAACTCGTCCAGACTCTGAGGGCGCTCGGCGATTGCCAGGTCGAGAATCTTTTTAACCAAAGCCACGAAGTCGGCGTTCTTAGCCACGAAGTCGGTTTCGCACTTAACAGCCACAATAGCCCCAAAGCCGTCAACCGCCTTAGCCAGAACACAACCTTCGGAAGCCTCACGGTCGGAGCGCTTGGCAGCAATAGCCTGTCCGCGCTTGCGGAGGAGGTCTTTCGCCACCTCGAAATCGCCGTTAGCCTCTTCGAGTGCTTTTTTCACGTCCATCATACCTGCGCCGGTGATGTCGCGCAGTTTCTTTATATCAGCCAATGATACAGCCATAATGATAGTATTTTCAAGAGTAATTATTCTGCTTCCTTTACTTCAGTATTCTCTTCCTTGGCAGGTGTTTCTTCCTTCACGGGCTCTGCCTTGGGAGCGGATTTTCTCACCCGTGTACGGCGTGGTGCGGGTGCTTCGCCTTCCGCATTCTGCTGGGCAGCATTTTCGTCCGCCTTCTCCACCTTGCGTTCTTCCAGACCTTCTTTGATTGCCTCGCAAACAGCGTTGAGGATTACCTCAATGGATTTTGTTGCATCATCGTTGGCAGGGATTACGAAATCGATAGGAGTGGGATCGGAGTTGGTGTCCACAATACCGAATACGGGGATACCCAAGCGGAGAGCCTCACGAACAGCGATATTCTCTTTGCATACGTCCACAACGAACAATGCAGAGGGGAGACGTGTAAGATCGGCAATAGAGCCGAGGTTCTTCTCCAACTTCTCGCGTTGGCGTGTAATCTGGAGTTTCTCGCGTTTGGAGATATTGTCGAATGTGCCGTCGGTCATCATCTTGTCGATATTGGACATTTTCTTCACAGCCTTGCGGATTGTGGGGAAGTTGGTCAACATACCTCCTGCCCAACGTTCTGTGATGTATGGCATACCAATTTCCTTAGCCTTTTCAGCGACCACTTCCTTGGCTTGTTTCTTGGTAGCCACAAACAGGATCTTGCGACCGCTCTTTGCGATGTTCTTCAGAGCCTCTGCTGCTTCTTCCACTTTGATGACCGTTTTGTTGAGGTCAATGATGTGAATACCGTTACGCTCCATGAAGATATAAGGAGCCATTGCAGGATTCCATTTGCGCTTGAGGTGTCCGAAATGTGCGCCAGCCTCAAGCAATTCGTCGAAATTTGTTCTCATTGTAATTTGTTTTAATTTGTTATGTTATTGTATGTTCCATCTCTCTCGGTTTGCCGTACACCGCATGATTCCTACTCATGCGGCAGGCGAGAACAGCCTTCAGCAACCAAAAGAATCCCGCAGTAGTCCGGAAGGAATCTGCAGGATTTGTAGGAACCGTATTAACGTTTGCTGAACTGGAAGTGCTTACGAGCCTTCGGCTGACCGGGTTTCTTACGTTCAACCTCACGCGAATCACGCGTCATGAAACCTTCAGCCTTCAGCGCGGGTTTGTCTTCGGGGTTGATTTTAACCAAAGCGCGGGCGATTGCCAAGCGCAATGCCTCTGCCTGCCCTTTGAATCCGCCGCCATCGAGGATAACGGTGATGTCATATTTTTCAGCCACACCCAACTTATTCAACGGTTGCTTAACAATATATTGCAGGATAGGCGACGGGAAATAAGTTTCCAAATCTTTCTTATTGATAGTGATTTTGCCTTGTCCTTCTGCAAAGAAAACGCGAGCGATTGCCGCTTTTCTTCTACCTAAAGCATTTACTACTTCCATTTGTTGAATTATTTAAGTGTGTTCAAATCAATTTGTTTAGGTTGCTGTGCCTGCATATTATGCTCAGCACCTGCAAACACATAAAGGTTGTCAATCAAGCGATCACCGAGACGGTTCTTCGGGAGCATACCCTTTACCACTTTCCTGATAAGGCGATCGGCACCTTTTTCTTTCAGAGCGGCAGGCGTAAACTCACGCTGACCACCGGGGTAGCCTGTGTAGCGTACATAGGTTTTGCCGTTCCATTTGTTACCCGTCAGAGCAACCTTGTCGGCGTTAATAATAATCACATTGTCACCGCAGTCCACATTAGGAGTGAAACTCGGTTTGTACTTGCCGCGCAACAGTTTGGCAACCTTTGAGCACATACGGCCCAACACCAAGTCGGTAGCATCAACCAAGACCCACTCTTTCTGAGCGGTAGCCTTGTTCACCGACAGGGTTTTGTAACTTAATGTATCCACTGTTTTTGTTGTTTTTCGGTTCGGTCTACAGACATCTTACCACTGCACAACCGGACGTAATTAAATAATAATAAATTAGTTATAGTGCAAACGCACCACCGCATTAAAACGGCTTGCAAAAGTACTACATTTATTTTGAACTCACAAGTATTTGGAAGATATTTTCTCTTTTGGCATTTTTTTCGGGAGGAGCGGAACGAAAACGGACGAAGGCAAACGGCGGGATCAAGGCAGATAGAGTCCGCTGTGCATCTTCCGCTCGCCGAGCAGTCGTCGAGGTCGGCTTCAGGGGTCGTTGAGATCTCGAACATGCGGGTATGCTATTCCGCCAAGAAAGACAATTGCCCGATATGACGGGCATTGCAAATCCATGGGATTCTGCCTGCTTTCAAAGGAGTTTCCGAAGAACAGAAAACCGTCAAAAGCCTCAGCACACAGGAACAAACGGCACACAAAAATCGGGAACAAGACAGGAAGAAAAGAAAACATTAAATATCAGAAATGCTCGTTCTTCGTTTTTTTTACGTAACTTTGCACTTTAATTAGGTTATTTGTAATAGTGTGACATTTTATGTTATATGTTGCATTTATGCCTAACAATGCGTAATTGCGACTAATATCCCGAACAACACAATGTTTCATTGATATTCTCATAAAAATATCGGTTAATATACAAAGAATTACATGAAAGAAATTAAAATCGCCGTGGTGGGTCTCGGATATGTAGGTCTGCCCTTGGCTATCGAATACGGCAAGAAATACCGCGTCATCGGCTTTGATGTCAACAAAGACCGCGTGGAAGAACTGGAATCCGGCAAAGACCATACCCTTGAAGCCGATCTGATTGGTATGAAGCAGGCACGCGAAGCATACAACACCACCCGCAAAATCGGACTCACTTTCACTTCCGACCCCGAGGCACTGCGGCAGGTGAACACCTATATCGTTACCGTCCCCACCCCCATCGACCGTTTCAACAACCCCGACCTCACGCCGCTGCTCCGCGCGAGCGAGACCATCGGCAAGACGCTCAACACGGGAGACATAGTTATCTACGAATCAACCGTTTACCCGGGTTGCACCGAGGAAGACTGCGTACCCGTATTGGAGCGCAACAGCGGACTGAAGTTCAACAGCGACTTTTTCTGCGGCTACTCGCCCGAGCGAATCAACCCCGGCGACAAAATCAACACCCTGACCAAAATCAAGAAAATCACTTCGGGTTCCACGCCCGAGGTAGCAGACATCGTGGACGCCCTCTACAACTCGATTCTGGAAAACGGCACCCACCGCGCACCGAACATGAAAGTGGCGGAGGCGGCAAAGGCGGTGGAGAACAGCCAGCGTGATGTGAACATCTCGTTTATGAACGAACTCGCACTCATCTGCGACCGCGTGGGCATCGACACCAACGACGTCATTGAGGCGGCAGGCACCAAGTGGAACTTCCTCAAATACCGCCCCGGACTGGTCGGCGGGCATTGTATCTCGGTGGATCCATACTACCTGGCGCACAAGGCGAAATCGCTCGGCTATGACCCGCAGGTGATTCTCAGCGGGCGTGCCGTAAACAACTCCATCGCCAAGTTTATCGCCGACAAGACGCTAAAATTGATGATTAAAACCGACCATAAAATCCTCAATTCCAACGTATTGATTCTCGGTGTTACCTTCAAGGAGAACTGCCCAGACTGCCGCAATACGAAGGTGGTGGACATCGCCAACGAGTTGGAGGATTTCGGTTGCCATGTGGATATCTACGACCCGTGGGCAAGCCCCGAGGTGGTGAAGCGCGAGTACGGCAAAGACCTTATCCCCGCCATCGACCCCGACAAGCCCTACGCCGCCGTTATCGCCTGCGTGTGCCACGACCAGTTCAAGACCTTCGACTTCCGCAAGTACAAAGAGCAGGGGGCGGTCATCTTCGACGTAAAGAACTTCATCGACCGCAGCCTTGTGGATGCACGGTTGTAATTGTGATTGGTATGTCACAAACCACAATCATGAACAATATCCAAACTTGAAACAGAGACGAGACGTGTTGAACGATACCCGCCAAGACGACGTTCAATTCAAAAATTACACCCGTGACTTGTTCCACAAAGATTAGTATTAACTCTATAAAAAACACAATACATATATGTCAATCTTCAAAGACAAAGTTCTAATGATTACAGGCGGTACAGGCAGTTTTGGCAATGCTGTACTCCGCAGGTTTCTTGATACAGACATCAAAGAAATCCGTATATTTTCCCGTGATGAGAAGAAACAAGACGATATGCGCCATGAGTATCAGGCAAAGTACCCAAAATCTGCACATAAGATAAAGTTCTATATCGGCGATGTACGCTCATTGGAAAGTTGCCGTAGTGCGATGCCCGGTACCGATTACATCTTCCATGCTGCTGCACTGAAACAAGTGCCAAGTTGCGAATTTTTCCCTATGGAAGCCGTAAAAACCAACGTAATGGGAACAGATAATGTACTTACTGCGGCCATTGAATGTGGTGTAGAGTGCGTTATCTGTCTTTCTACGGACAAAGCAGCCTACCCCATCAATGCTATGGGCATAACCAAAGCCATCGAAGAAAAAGTGGCAGTGGCAAAAAGTCGCAATTCGCGCAACACACGCATTTGTTGCACACGCTACGGCAACGTGATGTGTTCTCGTGGCAGTGTTATTCCTCTGTGGATAGAGCAAATCCGCAACGGCAATCCCATTACTATTACAGAGCCGAAAATGACCCGTTTTATCATGTCATTGGAAGAAGCGGTTGACCTTGTGCTGTTCGCATTTGAGAACGGGCAAAATGGTGATATTTTCGTTCAAAAAGCACCCGCATGTACTATCCAAACACAAGCAGAGGCTGTGTGCGAGTTGTTCGGCGGAAAAAAAGAAGATATCAAAGTCATTGGCATGCGCCACGGTGAAAAATTATATGAGACATTGCTCACAAATGAAGAATGTTCCAAAGCCGTTGACATGGGTGATTTCTATCGTGTACCCGCTGATAATCGTTCTCTCAATTACGACAAGTACTTCACAGAGGGAGATGAAAAACGTGTTACTCTAACAGAATTTAACTCTGACAATACCCTACGGCTCAATTTGGAGGAAACCAAAGCAAAAATTGCATCGTTGGAGTACATACAAAATGAATTACACGGTATCGCCAATATAGCGAAATAGGTAAACAACATTATTCACACTATATGAAGATACTGGTTACCGGAGCCAAAGGGTTCGTAGGAAAGAACTTGTGTGCACAACTCAATAATATCCGTGAAGGAAAAGCCAAGTGCTATGGTGCTCTTGCCATTGAGTCTGTATATGAGTACGACATAGATTCCACTTCAGCAGATTTAGACAGGTATTGTCAAGATTGTGATTTCGTTTTCAATTTGGCAGGTGTAAACCGTCCGAAAAATCAGGAAGAGTTTATGCAAGGGAACTTTGGCTTTGCAAGCCAATTGTTAGACACTCTTCAAAAAAATCATAACACTTGCCCTGTAATGATTTCATCGTCTGTGCAAGCAACATTAGCAGGGCGTTTTGGCAATAGCGAATATGGAAAGAGCAAAAAAGCAGGGGAGGAATTGATGTTTGAATATGCAGAAAAAACAGGGGCACCCGTTTTAGTGTACCGCTTTCCTAACTTGTTCGGTAAATGGTGTCGTCCAAACTACAATTCCGCCGTTGCGACATTCTGTTACAACATTGCGCATGATTTGCCCATTCAGGTAAATGATCGTAGCGTAGAAATGGAGTTGCTGTACATCGATGACCTTGTAGATGAAATGATTGCCGCTTTGCAGGGTAATTCCCATAGATGCGAGTTTGATGGGGTAGATGCTATTCCGAATGAAGAGGGGCATTATTACTATTGTCCCATTACACACAAAGCCACACTCGGTGAAATAGTAGATTTAATATACACCATTGCCAAGCAACCAGAGACACTGACCATTCCTGAGATTCCTGCTAATTCCCTGGCAAAGAAATTATACTCTACTTATTTGAGTTATCTTCCAAAAGAGAAAGTAGCGTTTCCTTTGAAGATGAATATTGACCAACGAGGTTCATTCACCGAGTTGGTACACACTCTTAATTGCGGGCAAGTGAGCATCAATATATCCAAACCGGGTATTACCAAGGGACAACATTGGCATAACACGAAATGGGAGTTCTTCATTGTTGTCAGTGGGCATGGTCTGATTCAAGAGCGCAAAATAGATTCTGATGAAATCATTGAATTTGAGGTAAGCGGTGAGAAGATAGAATGTGTACACATGCTCCCTGGTTACACTCATAACATAATCAATCTATCTGATACACAAAATCTGGTTACCGTAATGTACTGCAATGAGGTATTCGATGCAAATAAACCTGATACTTATTTTCTACCGGTGAAAGAGAAATAACAAAACAACTGATCATGCAAGATTATAACAACATACATTTTGCCGATAATGGCAAACTAAAGCTGCTTATCATTGTCGGGACCCGTCCTGAGATTATCCGTCTGGCTGCAGTTATTAACAAGTGCCGCAAGTACTTCGACACCATCTTGGCGCACACAGGACAAAACTATGACTACAACCTCAATGGGATATTCTTCCGTGACCTCAAATTGGCAGACCCAGAGGTCTATATGGATGCTGTCGGCAACGATTTAGGAGAGACAATGGGCAACATCATAGCCCAATCATACAAACTAATGGTTGTCACAAAGCCGGATGCTGTGCTTGTATTAGGAGACACTAACTCTTGCTTAGGCGTTATTGGTGCGAAACGCTTGCATATTCCTATCTTCCACATGGAGGCAGGAAACCGTTGCAAAGATGAATGTCTTCCGGAGGAAACAAACCGCCGCATTGTGGATATTATTTCAGATGTGAATCTTGCCTATTCGGAACATGCTCGTCGCTATTTGGCAGAATGTGGATTGCCCAAGGAGCGCACGTATGTTACCGGCTCTCCCATGGCAGAAGTACTGCATGAGAACCTCAAAGAGATTGAGAATAGCGATATTCACCAACGGTTAGGACTACAAAAGGGTAAATATATACTGCTTTCCGCCCACAGGGAAGAGAATATTGACACAGAAAAGAATTTCACATCTTTATTCACTGCCATCAATAAAATGGCAGCCAAGTACGATATGCCCATTTTGTATAGTTGCCACCCACGTTCCCGTAAGCGTTTAGAGCAAAACGGCTTTGTACTTGATCCTCGCGTAATACAACACGAACCATTAGGTTTTCATGACTACAATTGCTTACAAATGAACGCTTTCGCAGTAGTATCTGATTCTGGCACCCTACCGGAAGAGTCTTCATTCTTCACCAGCATCGGACATCCATTCCCCGCTATATGTATCCGTACAAGCACCGAGCGTCCAGAGTCTTTGGATAAAGCAGGTTTTATACTGGCAGGCATTGATGAACATAGTCTTTTGCAAGCAGTTGATACCGCTGTTGCTTTGGTACAGAACGGAGATTACGGAACTCCGGTTCCCAACTACACAGACGAGAATGTCAGCACCAAAGTTGTCAAACTTATCCAATCCTATACTGGTGTCGTCAATAAAATGGTTTGGAGAAAATAGAGATTTAATACCAAGGCGTACCATTAATTATGTAAATATGAAAACTATGGATGATATAACAGATAGCAACGCACAGCATTTGCCCCCCCTGTCCCCTACAGAAGAGCGTCAAATCATGATAGATATATTAGATGATGTTACCAATTTTTGTGATACTCATCGCATCACGTATTACTTGGCATTTGGGACACTAATAGGTGCAATACGACACAAGGGATTTATTCCGTGGGATGATGATATTGACATCGCAATGCCACGTCCTGATTTTGAGCGTTTTGCTGCGCTCTACTCAAGTAATGGAAAATACAAATTGATGGCACAAGGTACCCCGCAATGTGTATATGTCTATCACAAAGTTTATGATGAAAGAACAATTAAGGTAGAAGAAGGAATAGATTATTCCAGATTTCCATATTTGGGTGTTGATATAGATATATTTCCATTAGATGGACAGTCTTCTAATTTCAAACAATTTAAACACGATACGAATAGACGTAATCGTCTATTCACCCTATTTTCATTATCTCACAATAAAGTACGTTTCCGGCATCATAAAGTTGCAGGTGCGATACTTCTATGGATTTGCCGTACTCTTGGAAATGGTTTTTGGGGCAAAATATACCTCAAAAATGCAACAAAATACTCTTTCGATAAATCCTCTGTTGTAGGTGATTGCAGTCCATATCCATACAAAAATACATATTGCGCATATTATCGTAAAGAACTTTTCAATGATAGGATACAAGTGCCGTTTGAGGGGAAAAATTATTGGGCACCTATAGGGTATGATGAGTTCCTACGCGATTGTTATGGGGACTATATGCAATTACCTCCCATTGAGAAACAGGTAACTCACCATAGAAATAAAACATATTGGAAAGAGTAATCATTTCATGCCAACAGCCACAAGGGTCATAAAAAATACAGGATATCTCTATATCAAAATGGGGGTGTCTGTATTTATATCTCTATATACAACCCGTTTGGTCTTGGCATCATTGGGTGCATCCGATTTTGGCATATTCAATATCGTCGGAGGTGCCATTGCCATGTTGGGGTTCCTGAATTCCACAATGGCCAATGCCACTCAACGGTTTATGTCCTATGCGGAAGGAGGAGGAGACTTAGAACAAAAACGTCAAGTCTTTAACGTAAGCATCCTGCTTCACGTAGCAATAGCCATCCTGACGGTCCTGATACTATTGGCATTGCTGCCATGGATGTTCCAATCAATTCTCAACATTCCTCCTGACCGTATCTTTGCGGCAAAGTGCATATATTGTTCACTCATCGTCAGCACAATGCTCACTATTGTCAATGTGCCTTATGATGCAGTGATGAATGCACATGAAAACATGCTGTACTATTCCATAATAGGTATATTTGAAGCTTTGCTCCGTTTGGGAGTGGCATTGGTATGTGTTTATACACAACACGACAAACTCATAATTTATGGAATACTGATGGCTCTTATCCCCCTTGTGACATTATCCATTATGAAAATTTATTGCCACAAGAAGTATTCGGAATGTGTAATCGCACCACGCAAATACCACGATATCGGACTTATCAAGCAAATAGCCTCTTTTTCATGTTGGAATTTTCTTACGGCTGTGTCCAGTTTGTTTACCGCACAAGGCATCGGCATAGTTCTCAACCATTTCTTCGGAACCATACTCAATGCGGCTCAGGCTGTTGCCAACCAATTGAATGGTCAGTTGTCTGCATTCTCTGCTAATATGATGAAGGCTCTCAACCCTGTAATTGTCAAAGATGCTGGAGCAGGAGATATAAATGCTATGAATCGTGCTGTATTAAGCGGCTGTAAATTTTCGACCTATTTGACAGCCATATTCGCGGTCCCTTTTATAATTGAAATGCCCTATATTTTACAATTATGGCTCAAAGATGTTCCCGAATGGACTATCGTCTTCTGCCGTTTTCAATTGATACAAACAATGCTCTTAAAAATGGCAGATAGTGCTTCCACTGCCGTCTATGCCACTGGTAACATCAAACGATATGCTATCTACAAGAGCCTTGTGAATATCATCCCGCTTCTTTTAGTATATGTTGCATTCCGTTTGGGTGGTAGTCCTGTGTGGCTCTATATACCAATGATTGCTGTTTGGGCAATTGGAGGAAATATCGTAATCATACACTACGCGTGCCGCCTGTGCGGATTATCGGTCCGTTCCTATATTCGCTATGTGCTATGTCCTTGCTTTGTTGTTATAGCTATTATGTTTGTTGTGGGCTATCTTCCTCTGATATGGCTAAATAGCAGTATCTGGCGTGCATTATTGTGCGCATCAGCAACAACTATCAGCATGTTCGTCAGTATGTGGTTTATTGGTCTTACCTCTACAGAACGAAATGCCACACTGCGTATGCTATCAAATATCTGCCACAGAAATAAAAAATTACAATAACCTATTAAGCAAACAATACCTATGAACGTCCTTTGGATTGTCAATATACTTTTTCCCGAAGCACAAGCACTGCTTATAGACAAAGGAGAATTAAAAGCATCTGGCGGTTGGCTACTCGGCTCTGCTGAAGCACTCGCACAGGATAATAATGTGCAATTAAGTGTGGCTACGGTGAGTCCCCTTACCCGCAAGTTGCGTGTGTTAAAAGGGGCACAATTTACATATTATGTACTGCCCATGGGCAAAGGAAATCACACATATAACCCCGAATATGAACATTATTGGAAACAGATAAAGGCTGCTGCAAATCCTGATATTATACATATTCACGGGACTGAATATACCCATGGGTTGGCGTATGTAAGGACATGCGGTGCAAAAAATGTGGTTGTATCCATCCAAGGAATGAAATCGGCTTACTCCCCCTACTATTGTTCTGGACTGACAAGTATAGAAATCATAAAGCATATCACGTTCCGCGATCTGGTAAGAGGTTCTCTCTACAAAGAACAAAATGATTTTAAGCACTCTGGCAATTATGAGATAGAACTGCTCAAAACCGTCAATCACATCATTGGACGCACCTCGTGGGATAGAGCGCACACATGGGCTATTAACCCAACGGCGATCTATCATTTCTGCAACGAAACCTTACGCCCTGAGTTTTATGACGACTCCCTGTGGCAATACGAATATTGTGCGAAGCACTCTATCTTTCTGTCACAAGCCAACTATCCTATCAAGGGGCTGCACCAAGTTCTTAAAGCATTGCCCATCATCTTATCTCATTTCCCCGACACGGTTGTGCGTATTGCGGGGCGGGACATTACGCACCCGCAAAAACGCTTCGGAATACCCGTTCTTTCAGGATATGGGAAAATCATTAAGCGACTGATTCATCAATACAACCTGCAGGATAAAATCACATTCCTTGGCAACCTCAATGCCGAAGATATGAAACGCGAGTATTTGCACGCCAATGTATTTATATGCCCGTCTTCCATTGAGAATAGCCCCAACTCTTTGGGTGAAGCCCAAATTCTGGGAGTGCCGTGTATCGCAAGTTATGTCGGAGGCACTATGGATATGATGCAGGGCAACGAAGAAAACCTCTACCGTTTCGAGGAGGTGGAAATGCTTGCTTATAAAGTTTGCCGGATATTTGCACGCGAATCCGACCAAAAGAATATGCAAGACATTGCCAACGATAGGCATAACCCTCATCGGAATCAACAGCAACTGATAAATATCTACCACCAAATTTTGTCGTAAATGGATACCGTCCTCATATTTGGTCTCTTAGCCGTCCTATGTGCCATACTCAACTCCGTCGGAGTATGGAAGCGTGGTCTGTTGGCTGGTTTTGCTATCACCACTACCCTGCTCGCCATCCATTATAACTTTGGCAACGACTATGCTACCTATCTGGAGTGGTTTGAAGAAGATTTGTACACTAACCTACCCCATAGTCTTGCTGAATTCAAAGAAATGGGACATGCCCCCGGATGGACTATCCTCAATTTCTTATTCGGACAACTTTTCGGGGAAAGTGGATTCTTCGTCTTGGTGGCTGCTTTGTCTATCTTTGAAGGATGGGCTTACTACTTTTTCATCAAACAATATGTCCCCGTTCAGTGGTATTGGTTTGCAATGACTATCTATGTCCTCAACAACCACTTCTTTATTCTTACGTTCTCCATGATGAGGCAGTCTTTCGTCATGGCGGTCTTTCTCATTGCACTGCACTACATTCACCAAAAGAAAATACTTATTCCCGCAATTCTTATTCTCTTAGCAGCACCCATACACTACTCTGTCCTCATCTGTATTCCGCTTGTCTTCATACAATTTATTCCTGCACGTGCAAGTCGTGCAATGGCGATTATATGCTCTTGTTTATTGGTATTGTTCTTGGCAAGTTCCTCCCTGTTGCAAAGCATAACCGATAAATTCAATGCCATAGCAATTTTTGCAAACTATATGGACACTTATTCTGATTTTGGTGAGGCGGCAGCGTTCGGACTGGGATATCTGGTAAAACTCTTGCCCTTTGGCATAGCCATGATCGGGTTATGGAACAACACCTTTGATGAGTACAATGATTTTGTCTATATATGGGCATTTTCTGTCATACTGCTTCCTTTCGGTACTTTATTCCCTATATTTAGCCGTATCATTATGTATTTCGAGTTACCGTCCTTATGTGTCTTTCCTTTGTTATGTAGTTCTGTATTGCGCTCCAAACCAATCAAAATAATGCTTATTCTCAGTATTATCATTCTATACGCCCATGCGTTGAAAACAACCTTTTTTATGACGGATAGCGTATTCTATGACGCATTCCAAACCTTCCAAACCATTTTTTAATTTATGGACCTGTTGTACACTTCTCCATGTTGCTCTATAGCAACTGCAAATAAACTACTTAAAGAAACAAAAACAGACCCCGGATATCAAATCATTAAATTCTCCAACCTGTTTTTGAAAGGTTTGGTAGCGAATGGCGTTTCTGTTAATGTTATTGCTAATGTAAGGACATTCCCGTCGCGCTTTTGGAGAAAAAAAGACGAAGACGAAAATGGAATACATTTTCAATACCCTGCACAGACAAATATCCCTATTTTAAGACATATCTTGTTATTTCTGGCAGCATTCCTGCGAACACTCAAATGGGGCGTAGCACAACATGATGAAAAAATTGTACTCTGCGATGTCCTCTCTGTCGCAACAACTGCAGGATGCCGAACTGCAGCCAGAATACTCAATATACCCGTATGTGCATTGGTTACGGATATGTTGGGATGTTCCGTTACTGCACCGCAAAACAAAAATAACTTCTTGAGCAAATCTATTATCAACTTACGGGGACCCGTGCAAAAACGAAGCATCTCTAAATACGATGGATATGTATTCCTAACAAAATATATGGATGAAGAGTATAACACACGGCATAAACCATTTATAGTGATGGAAGGAACTGTTGATGCAAATAATATAACTGCAAATAATGAGAATAAAAAAATACAACCACGTATCATTATGTATGCGGGAGCCATAGAAAAACAATATGGCTTCGATAATCTGATACAGGCTTTTATGCGAACCAACATACCTGATATAGAATTGCATCTCTACGGCAAAGGAAAATTTATTGAACAGGTAATAACTTACACAGAAAAAGACACACGAATAAAGTACTGTGGAATCGTTTCCAACAACGAAGTTGTTGCCGCAGAACAACGGGCAACACTTTTAGTCAATCCTCGGTTCTCCAATCAGGACTTCGTCAAATACTCTTTTCCTTCCAAAACCACCGAATATATGGTCTCCGGAACACCCCTGCTGACCACACGCCTTGCCGGTATCCCTGACGAGTATTTTCAATACTGCTACACGTTCGAGTCGGAAACTGTGGACGGCTTTGCTCACAAACTGACCGAAGTGCTCTCGCTTTCGGACGCAGAACTGCAAGCAAAAGGCACTGCCGCACAAGAGTTTGTCCTAAAATATAAAAACAACATCATACAAGGGGCAAGGTTGAAAAGTTTCTTCCAAAACATACTGTCTGCACATCGGTAAACTTTTTTATACCATAAATCTCAATACATTAGACTTATGCCAACCTTCCTTTCTATCATCATACCCTGCTACAACGTAGAGCAATATCTGCCTGCCACACTGCACAGCCTTACCAATCTCCAACATGCCGAAGACTGCGAATTCATCTTCATCAACGATGGCTCCACCGACAATACACCGCTACTTATTCAGCACTTTGCCGACCAAGACCCGAGAGCCATATATATATCACAGGTCAACCAAGGTGTCTCTGCCGCACGAAATGCCGCTATCGCCGTTGCTAAGGGGCAATACCTCCTTTGTTTGGATGGGGACGATACTTTAATCCCTACCGCCGTCACCATTATCCGTCAAAACCTGCAAGGCGCAGATGCTTTGCTCGCTCCCGTTTCCACAATACATCCCAACAAAACTACAATACTAACGCTTGCCATACCGCAAGGGGAATACACCGTCTCGCAACTCTACCAATCCTGCCGGATTTTCCCCACTGCCCCTATGTTGGTTTACAAAACCGACATCATCAAAGCCCATGCAATTCGTTTCAACTCGGCAATCAAGTGCGGCGAAGTGTACGACTTTACCGTCTCCTTTTTGGAATACGCTCATACCATACAAGTCATTCATACAACGTTCTACAACTATATCATGCGAAGTTCCAGCGCAACCCATGCACCTAACTACAAAGCGGATATGACCGTACTCAACCTATTGGACCACTTCAATTATATCCAACACGATTGGGCTGGCTCACCCGCTTTCCTTGCAACCGCTTTCCGCATGGTATGCGCATTTACATACAACAAATACCTTCGCCTGAATATGACAGACCAACAAACGATTGACACCTTGACCGCCATATTCAACGCACCGTCTTTCCAAGACCTGCTGCATCGTCTCTCCAAATGTAAGAACCTCTCCCTGCGGGATAAACTCATGAGCCGCTACATTGCCACCGTCCCCGTCAAGGGCGGGTACATTTTCTTCACCCGATTATACCACCTCGCACAACAACTCCGCAATATCTTCCATTAACTTATCTCCCATATATATCCAGCATATATCCCGCCACACTCTCCCTACTCTCTATATGACATTCTTATGTGATTCTTATGTGATTCTTATGATATTCCCTATACAACTCCGAAGCAAAACCGAAAGAATATAGTGCGAATATCATAAAAATATAGTAACTTTGCCACCTCACTGATTACCTTATTTCGTCCTATGTCAGAAGCAATTTTAGAACCCACCCTTGAGTCTTTGCACGGCAAACTCAGCAAAAACTCCAACATCATCTTCCGTCGCAAGACCCCGCAAGTCACCGGCAAGCGTGCCATTTCCTGCGGACCACAAGAGGCGTACGTTGTTACCAAACCCCGCGACTGGAAGAAGAACCCGCCGCGCGGTGCCGAACTCGAAAAGATTAACCGCTTTCGGGAAGCCTGCCGCCTCACCTCCGAGCAACTCAACAACCCAGAAACGCGGGCCGTCTGGGAGCAACGTTTCAACAACCAACTCCACTATGCCGACCCCGAAAGCCCCCAAGACCCGTCCACGGGACGACGAAAAGTGTACACCCAACTCTGGGCATACACACGTGCCGCCATCCTCCGCCAACTCCAAAACGATGCACAAAACACCCAACCCCCTAATCAAACTGCCAATCACAAGACTATCACCCGTTTCCCGCAATAGCAATACACAAACTTATAGACAATTAACAAACACAACCTTGCATAGTTAAAATAATTTTTGTAACTTTGCAGCCCAATTAAGAGCACAATGAAACATTTGGTTATCATAGGCGCAGGCGGCATGGGGCGCACCATGTTCGATATGGCACGCGAGAGCGTCGGCTATGGCGTTGATTTCGACATCAAAGGTTATATCGACGACAATACTCACGCATTGGATGCTTTTTCCAACTATCCCCCTATGTTGTCCTCCATTGCGGACTACCTGCCGCAGCCCGACGACATCTTTATCTGTTCCATCGGCGGCACTTCCAGACGCCCGTGTATGGAGAGTATCATTCAGAGGGGAGGAGAATTTCTTACTCTCATCCATCGCACGGCGCGCATCGGAACCAATGTCCGTCTCGGGAAAGGCTGTATGGTAGGAGCCTTCACCACCATCGCCGCCGACGCACACATAGGCGACTACAATTTCATTCAGTCCAATATGATTATCGGACACGATGTCATCATCGGAGATTGGAATCGCATCGACTCACACGTAATGCTGATTGGAGGTATCACTGTCGGGCACGACAATATGATTCATACATCGGCGGTCATTAACCACGAGGTGCATATCGGCAACCATACCCATGTCGGTGCCTGCAGTTTCGTAACACGCAACGTGGAAGACAACTGGACGGTGTTTGGTAATCCCGCACGCCGGCTGAGTTAAACAACACAACACCACTACATCACAATGAACCTACTACAAGACAAAGTCTGTATCATCACGGGCGCGGCACAAGGTATCGGCAAGCAGATAGCAAAGCAGTTTGCCGACGATGGTGCCATAGTCTATGCCTGTGACCGGCAGGATTTCACATCGGACAACGACCGTATCCGCCCCCTCGTTATGGACGTCACGGACGCCGGCAGCGTCAAAGCCGCTTTCATGCAGATATACAAAGCGGAGGGACACATAGACTGTCTCGTCAATAACGCAGGCATCGTCTATAACCGCAAGATAGGTATGATTGTCCGCGAGGAGACGGAGCGAATGTTTCTGGTCAACGTCATCGCTGTCTTGGAGATGATTCAGTTGGTCAGCCGCCTTATGGCGCGCAATGGCGGAGGCAGCATCGTCAATATCGCTTCCGTCACTGCCGTATTGGGTTCCCCGGGGCAAGTGGCATATTCCGCTACCAAAGGCGCAATCATCTCCATGACCAAGTCTGCGGCGAAGGAACTCGCACCGCAAGGCATTCGCGTCAATGCCGTAGCACCGGGCATCGTCAAGACAGAGCGTTTCGCCGAACTCTACGAAGCCAACGGCGAGAAGATAGATGCCCGTATTCAGCGTATTGCACTCGGCAGGCTCGGCACACCCGAAGACATTGCCAACGCCTGCGCATTCTTGGCGTCCGACCGCGCAAGTTACATCTCGGGGCAGATACTCGGAGTGGACGGTTGTGCTTCTATCTAATGCCTGCGAATACAATGTTGTTAGGTCTCGAACATATTGCCCCGCAGCGGCTTGCCGCCATTGATTCCAACGGCTGTACCCTCCGTTATGCCGACATATCCGCATTGGCGGACACCATTACCAATACGGTGCCGCAACGGGCATTGTGCTTTCTCTTGGTGGAGAACAATATCGGAGGCATAGCATGGGTTATGGCAATGCTGCTAAGCCGACGGTTGGTACCTTTGGTACTCAATGCCAAGACGGAAGCCACCCTTTATCAAAACCTGCTCGCCACCTATCGTCCCGCATACATCTGTGCTGTAGATTCCCTATCCATAGAAGATAACCCCATACATAGTCAGTTCGGTTATACGCTCTACAGGACAGCCAATCCCTTGTCCGAACTGCACCCCGACCTGAGTCACCTCTTGCCTACGTCAGGCAGCACGGGCAGCCCCAAGTTGGTACGCCACTGCTACGGCAACATCGAAGCGGCAGGATTGAATATATCCACCTTCTTCCAACTCAAACCCGAAGACCGTCCGCTTATGGTATTGCCCTTATATTATACTATGGGACTGTCTATGGTCTTCAGTCATTTGCGTGTGGGTGCCACTGTCCTCATCACGGGACTGAGTATGACCGACCCCAAGTTCTGGGCATTCCTCAAAGACCAACACGCCACCTCGTTCACAGGCGTACCGTATAGTTTCCAAATCCTCAACCTGATGCGGTTCTTCCGAATGGATTTGCCCGACTTGGAACTGCTCACACAGGGAGGAGGAAAAATGCCGACCGACCTCAACCTCAAGTTTGCCGAATACTGTCGCGACCACAACAAACGGTGGATTGCCACCTACGGACAGTCGGAGTGTACGGCACGAATGGCATATCTCCCTGCCAAATGGGCGATAGAGAAAGTCGGCAGTATCGGAATCGCCGTACCTAACGCCGAGTTGTCTCTCTTGGCGGAAGACGGAACGCCCGTCACTGCTCCGCACACCGAAGGCGAGATGTGCTATCGTGGAAAGAACGTAACAATGGGCTACGCACGTTGTATGTCCGACTTGGCACTCGGTGACGAACGGCACGGATTCATACGCACAGGCGACTTGGCGTACTTTGATGAAGACGGCTGCTACTATATCGTCGGGCGTATGGGACGTTTCCTCAAACTGTTTGGTATGCGTGTCGGATTGGATGAATGTGAACAAATCCTGCAAACCGACTGCGGTGCTGAGTGTGCCTGCGTGGGTACGGACGAGAAGATGATTGTGTACATCACCGATCCTGCCAAGCAGGAAGAGGTAAAGAACACCCTTGTGCAAAAGACGCACATCGTGGCCACATCCTTTGAGATACGTGTTATACCCGAAATTCCGAAGAACGAGACGGGCAAGAAACTGTATAGTAAACTTTCAAACCAATAAATACAATGACTAACTTGGAAAAATATAACGCCATCTTTGGCGAAGTCTTTGGAGTAACCGCAGACCAACTGGGAGACAACTTCTCCAAAGAGACGGTCAGCGAGTGGGACTCCGTGCACCAACTGAACATCATCTCTCTTATGGAGGAGACCTTCGACTTGATGCTCGACCCCGAAGACATCATGGCTTGCACGAGTTACGCCGCCGGCAAAGACATCCTCACCCGCAACGGCATAGAACTATAGCCAATGAATGTTCTGTTCCTGACAATGGCATCAGCAATTGCAGATATCGAAAGGAGCGGTATCTACACAGACTTGATGCGTAAGTTTCGAGACGAAGGACATAATGTGTACAAAGACAAAGAACTGAGAATGTTATGAAAATAAAAAAAATACTGGCTCTTGTTGGAATATGTGTGCTATGGCTGCCATTGTATGCAAATCATAACGATGTATCTATAGACTCTATACCTGCTAAAAATGGTTTCGGAGCAAAATTAGTGCCATCTGTCTTCCACATAGGATTAGATCTGCAAACCAAGTATATATGGCGTGGAATGGAAATGATGTCCAAAGATGCTTCTCCTGTATTGTTTCCACAAATTAGTTACCAGGACTATGGTGTATATTTGTATGTAATGGGTGGGTATGCCTTCAATGGGAAGTATAGTGAAGTAGATTGGGGTATCAGTTATACATATAAGTGGCTCACAATTGGATTTAACGACTACTATTATCCTACTATAGATACCCCATTTGATAAATACTTCAATTTCAATAAAGCCAGTACAGGACATTGGTATGAGGCTGTGATTACACTTGCTCCTCCCATTCCTATATATATCACTGCGTCCAATTTCTTTTATGGGGCTGACAAAGATATGAATGGTAAGCAAGCATATTCCACGTATGTAGAAGCAGGCACATGGTTCGAATTCCTAATGAACAACCGTATTTCGTTGGCAGTGGGAATTGCTTGCAATAAAAGTTGCTACAATGACTATTCCAAATCTTTTAGCGTCAACAACATAGAGTTGAAATATACTTATACCATACATTTTAGGAATGGTTGGACAATGCCTATAGGAGCTGCGTTTATCGTTAACCCCTACAGAGAAAAGGCACATATCAATTTTACAGCATCTGTAGCATTATAATACACACTTCGTATATGAATGCAATAATAATGGCAGCAGGTACATCTTCTCGATTTGTACCGCTATCGTATGAAAAGCCCAAGGGATTATTGGTGGTTAAGAACGAAGTCTTGATAGAACGCCAAATCAAACAATTATTAGAAGCGGGCATAACCGATATTACCATTGTTGTCGGGTATAAAGCATCTATGTTTCAATACCTCGTTGAAAAATATGGAGTTTCTTTGGTATTGAATGATGATTATGCTAAATATAACAATACGTCATCTCTCATTCGTGTCTTGGATAAATTGGGCGACACGTATATATGCTCTTCTGATAACTATTTCACAAGAAACGTATTCTTGGGAAAAGCCACTCATAGTTATTATTCTGCGCTTTATTCTGAGCAGGAAACCAATGAATACTGCATCCAAACGGACAAAAGTAACAATATATGTTCTGTAACCATTGGCGGCAAACAGACATGGTATATGATTGGGCATGTATTTTTTAATCGGGACTTTTCTTCCGCGTTTGCGTCACTTCTATCTAAAGAATATCTCAACAAAAATACAAGATATGAGTATTGGGAAGATGTGTATATACGCCACATCTCTGAATTGCCCCCTATGCAAATACACAAATTTAGCAAAGGAGAAATCAAAGAATTTGACTCATTGGAAGAATTAAGGGATTTCGACCCCACATACACCAATAGTGCGCATTGCTCTATCCTTGACAATATATGTAACGTCTTGCATTGCAAAGAAAGTGACATTATCGATATATATCCTCTTAAGAACGGAATGACAAACCGATCATTTGTATTTACATGTTTCAACAAACAATATGTTTATCGCCACCCCGGCGAAGGAACGGAAGTGTTCATTAATCGTGAAAGCGAGTACTTTAGTATGCAAATCGCTAAACAATTGAACATTGATTCCACATTTATTTATATGCACCCTCAAGAAGGATGGAAAATATCATACTATATTCCCAATGCTCACGCTTTGGATTACAATAATCCAAATGAACTACAACTATCCCTCAATCTGCTTCGCACTCTACATCAGGCAAATATTCAATCTAAACATTCGTATCGTTTATGGGAACAGGCTGAAATATTTCTTACACAAATTCAGAAGTGTTCAAAAGAATCTGTTGAAAGTGCAGAATTTCATTCTCTGTACAATAGTATTAAAAAGTTACACCAATACACTATGGAGGATGCATGGGGCGAGTGTTTGAACCACTGTGATGCATTAGCGGACAATTTTTTATGTAACGATAAGGGGGAAATGACTCTCATTGATTGGGAGTATTCGGGACAAGGAGATACAGCGCAAGATATAGGTTCGTTTATTGCATGCTCACCTATGAACTACAATACAGCACTCTGTACTATTCAGCAATACCTTCAAAAAGAGGCGACTAAAGAGGAGTTGAGACATTACATCGCTTATGTTGCTATCGCTTCGTTCACTTGGTTTCTTTGGGCGATTTACCAAAACTGCAATGGCGTTGATACTGGGGAGTATCTTGCCCAATGGCAACATGGTGCGCAGTTATTCGGAGACAAAGCTTTATCCCTGTACGAAAGTTAATATAGCGTATTATGAAAACAGCAGTTATTTTATCTGCACGACATGAACGGGATTCACAAATCCCATATCCCTTATTGCAGTTTGCTCAAGATGAATGTCTGTTAAAGCGTTCTTTGGAAATTCTTCGCAGTTGTGGATACACAAATATTGTCGTCATTGTTGGATATAAACGAGAACTATTTGAACCATACCAATCAGAAGATGTTCATATAGTGTTCAACCCTGATTATGAATTTTGTGCCTCCATGGGGTCTTTGGTAATGGCTGCACCATATATCAACGAAGATTTCCTAATTATAGAGGGAGATACTTTCTACGAAAAAAAAATAGTAGAAACATTGACAAACACTTCAGAACCGAATTGCCTGATTGTTACAGAAGAGACTGGAAGTGGAGATGAATGTTATGTCGAAACACAACATGGTTTTTTAAAACAAATAACCAAAGATAAGCACGCCGTACCCTGTATTGAGGGAGAATTGGTTGGCGTTGCAAAGATATCATTGTCCGTATTTAGACGAATGATTTCATTATATAGGGAGAGTTCCAACTCATATATGAATTACGAGTATGTTCTTATGCGTTCTACCACTATTGTGGAACGCCCGTGCATTCGATTCCAAAATTTGATATGGGGAGATGTTGACACACAAGAAGATTTGAAACGCTTGCAACAGACATACCGAATTCTCCAACGAAAAGAAAATCCATTTAACGAAGAGAATTTACGTCAATACTTATCTCCTATTTTTACTTCTGAGCAATGTGCATCCGCCATTATTACACAAATCGGAGGTATGAGCAATAAAAATTTTAAGGTATGTGTAAATAACCAAGAGTATGTATTACGGGTTCCAGGAAATGGTTCCGAAGGAATGGTTGAACGGAAAAATGAGGAATTTAATGCCATTGCAGGAGCAAAATTAGGAATCACACCTGATATTAAGTTTTTTGATGCTATATCAGGTATTAAATTGGCAGATTACATCACTAATGCGGAAACATTGAACTCTGCAACTATCCAACGTATCGAGAATATGAAGCAAGTAGTGTACATATACAAGAATCTGCACAATTCACACATCCGGCTACGGAATGAATTCAATATATTTCAGGAAATTGAAAAGTATGATACGTTAATCGCTAAATCAAATACAAAAATGTATGCAGGAGCAGATAGTATTCGATCTGCAATTATGACATTGGAGCCATATCTAAATGAATTAGGAGTTGATTTGAGACCTTGCCATAACGATGCTGTGGCGGAAAATTTCGTAAAAGACGCCAATGGTAAGATTTACCTCATTGATTGGGAATACTCAGGTATGAATGATCCTATGGCTGATTTAGCAGCGTTGTTCCTTGAGAATGATTTCTCCCATGAAAATCAGGACTACATATTAAATAGCTACTTTAATGGTCATATTGACCCGAGTATTCACAAAAAGATTCTGTGCTATCAGATATTATGGGATTATCTATGGGCGCAATGGACTATCATAAAAGAAGCACATGGAGATGACTTTGGTACGTATGGTCAAGATAGATTTTTACGTGCTACAAGGAATTTACATATATTAGGCATTATATAATAATTATGGTAATTATGGCAAATATTTCCAATCAAAAATTAGGCATAGCCTCTGGTGTATTATCAGGCTTCACTTGGGGCTTAGATGCAGTTATGTTAGGGGTTGTTATGATTATGGTTCCTTTTGTTGACAATCCCGTACTATTGGCTGCAGGTGGTGTTTTATGTAGCGCATTACATGATATTTTTGCCGCAGTTTGGCTGTTAATATATATGGGCTGCAAACGACGACTCAAAGAATTACCTGCTGCCATTAAAACCAAAGACGGACGTTATTGCGCATTGGCATCTCTATTTGGTGGACCATTGGCAATGACATTCTACACCATATCAATAGCAGTGGGGGGAGCTGCTTTGACAGCAAGTGTAACAGCAATTTACCCTTTATTAGGAACCGCATTAGCAGTGTTAATTCTAAAAGAGAAAACCGGTATACAAACATGGATAGGGCTTTGTATTTGTGTATTGGGTATTATAATCATTGGTTGGTCTCCTAATAAATTAGGAGATGCCAACGTAATTGGAGGTATTGCCATTGCATTAGTCGCAGCAATAGGTTGGGCGACAGAAGGAGTTGTGTCCGGCTATGGAATGAAAGATGGTGTTGTGGATCCGAGAATGGCCTTAACAATCCGATATATAGTATCAGCACTTGTATACTTGTTAATTGTCGCACCTATCTTCTGTGGAGGATTTGCTAATATATTTGAGGGTGTTGAAGCAATCTTTACATATACTCCATGTTGGATTCTACTTGCTTTAACAGCACTCATTGGTATGATTTCATTTTTATGTTGGTACACCGCAATTGATAATATCGGAGCAGGGAAAGCACTATGCTTAAATGTGACCTACTCATTTTGGTCAGTCTTGATGACTTTGATATTAGCCATAATATGCCCTGATTACTTTTCTGGAACCTTATCTTGGTTTATTGTAATAGGTTCTCTGATGATTATTTCAGGAGTTGTATTGGCAACATTGTATAAACCCAAAGCATGATACCAATGTATAAACATTGCCTCAAACGTGTATTGGATTTCTGCATAGCACTGGTGGCACTTATCTGCCTAAGTCCGTTGCTGCTTGTAGTAACTATATGGCTGCACTTTGCCAATCATGGCGCAGGAGCGTTCTTCACACAGGAGCGACCCGGCAAGGACGCAAAGATATTCAAGGTTATCAAGTTCAAGACGATGACCGACGAACGTGACAGCAATGGAAAGTTGTTGCCCGATGCACAGCGTCTGACCAAAGTCGGTCGGTTCGTACGTTCCACGTCCATTGACGAGTTACCCCAACTCTTCAATGTACTCAAAGGAGATATGGCACTCATAGGACCTCGTCCCCTGTTGGTCAAGTACCTGCCCCTGTACACCAAAGAGCAGATGCGACGCCACGAAGTACGACCCGGCATCACGGGTTGGGCGCAAGTCAATGGCCGCAACGCTATCACGCATACCAAGAAGTTCGAGTACGACGTATGGTATGTGGACCACCTGACGTTTGCACTCGACTGTAAAATTATTGGTATGACTATTCACAACGTCCTTCACCGTGAGGGTATATCCACAGCCGGCGAAGCCACTGCCCCCACCTTCGACGGAACCAACTAAAAGAAACAAAGAGATTATAGATATGAACAAACGGATTTATCTTTGTCTCGCACACATGAGCGGGAATGAACAGAAGTACATCCAAGAGGCTTTCGATACCAACTGGGTAGTGCCTCTCGGACCAAACGTAAACGGATTTGAAGAAGACCTGAAGCAGTTTGTAAGCAGTTGCGACAATACAGAAACAGCACAGCAACTGCAAAGCAAACAGGTTGTGGCACTCTCTGCGGGTACGGCTGCCGTACATTTGGCACTGATTGCGTGCGGTGTACAAGCGGGCGACGAAGTATGCGTGCAATCGTTCACGTTCTGCGCCAGCAGTCACCCTATCAAGTATCTCGGCGCAACACCTGTGTTCATTGACTCGGAGAAAGACTCTTGGAATATGGACCCCGAACTATTGGAACAGGCTATTCTCGACCGCAAAGCCAAGACGGGCAAATACCCCAAAGCCATCATTCCCGTAGCACTCTACGGGATGCCCTACCGCATACGCGAAATACTGGCGATAGCCGACAAGTACGGCATACCCGTGATAGAAGATGCCGCAGAGGGTTTCGGCAGCCGCTACGCAGGACAAGTATTAGGCACATTCGGCAAGTATGGAGTGCTGTCCTTCAACGGCAACAAGATGATTACCACCTCAGGCGGCGGCGCACTGATTTGCCCCGACGAGGCAGCCAAGCAGAAAGTGATGTGGTACGCCACCCAGGCACGCGAGGCATACCCCTACTACCAGCACGAGGCTATCGGCTACAACTACCGCCTGTCGAATATCTGTGCAGGTATCGGACGCGGGCAGATGACCGTTGTGGACGAGCATATCCGTCACCACAAGCACATTGCCGACCTCTACGAGAAAGCCTTTGCCAAGACAGACGGTATCACGTTCCACAAGAACCCCGCCCCCGAGTACGACAGCAACTATTGGCTGAACACTATCGTCCTTGACCCCGCACTGCGTATCGCAGGGCAGGAGCACGCCTACGAAGTAGCCGTACAAGGTGCCGTGGGCGGTGCGGCAGGCGTGACGCACCAAGCGGAGACACTGCGCACCGACTGCCAGCCCAACGACAATGTGGAGGCACTGCGTATGTATCTTGACAAGGCAGGCATCGAGTCCCGCCCCGTATGGAAGCCCATGCACAAACAGCCCGTTTACAAAGACGCTCCCGCCTACGTGAACGGTGTAAGCGAAGCATTGTTCAAGGTGGGTATGTGTCTGCCGTCAGGACCTATGGTCAGCGACGAGGATGTGGCATACATCGTGGAGAGTATCAAGAAAGCCATTATTCGATAAGGAAACAAGGGCATAAGCAATAAATCCGACTCACTCCTCCACAAAATGAGAGGGTGCTTCCTGTCCTTTCACAGGAAGCACCCTTTTCGCTTTCTCATAATCAAGCCGCTATACAAGACAATCATCCAGTTGCCGCACAATCTCCGTCTTGTCCATATTCTGACCGATAAAGACCAATTTCTGCATTCTGTCGCCATACCGATCGTCCCAGTCCCTGCGTAATGTCGCATCGTGCGCCAGCATCTGCTCCAATTCGTCCTTCGGCATTGTCGCATAAAACGCACCGGCTTGCTTCAGGTTAAACTGTTTGCCCGATTGCTCGAACAGATAGCACATATCATACTCCGTATCAAAATAACACATACCCTTGCAGCGGATCACATTCTTTGGCCAATGGCGTGCCACAAACTCGTCAAAACGGTTCAGATCCATCGGACGACGGCGGTAATAAACAAAAGTGGATATTCCGTACTCCAAGGCTTCACCCTCTTCTTCATTGTGAAAATCTTCATGCTCATGATGGTGATGGTGTCCATCATGTCCGCCATCATTGTGTTCATGCTCGTCATCATCGTCATCTTCCACTTCCCCCTCTACGCCTGCAATCCAGGCTGCCGAACCTGCCACCTCGTCAAAAGAGAACAGATTCGTATCCAGAATTTTCGAAAAAGGCACGTCACAATAGTCACAGGCTATAATCTCTGCCTTGGGTTGGATGGCACGAATGACGGCACGGATATGCTGCAACTCGTCCGGCGTCACCTCGCTTGCTTTGTTGAGCAATATCAGGTTGCAGAATTCAATCTGTTGGATAACCAATGAGGCCAAGTCCTCCTCACCGATGTTTGCTTTCTGTAAGTCCTTGCCGGAAGCAAACTCATCACGCATACGGAGAGCGTCCACTACGGTGATAATGCTGTCCAACACCGGCACGGGAGCATCCGATTTGGCAACTATCTGCGGATACGAACACAATGTCTGTGCTATGGGTGCCGGCTCGCAAATACCGGAAGCCTCTATCACGATGTAGTCATAGCACCGCTGTGCACAAAGGTCGTGCAGTTGCTGAACGAGATTCATCTTCAAAGTGCAGCAAATACAACCATTCTGCAAGGCTACCAAACTGTCATCTTGCGCTGTAACCACTCCACCCTTCTGTATAAGGTCTGCATCAATGTTTACTTCGCCTATGTCATTCACTATCACCGCAAACCGGATCCCTTTCCTGTTGGTCAGAATACGGTTCAGCAACGTTGTCTTTCCGCTACCCAAATAACCCGTGAGTAGCAGGACGGGAATTGTTTCATTCTGCATATACTGATATGTTTACTTATAATCCTTATATCTTGTCTCATCCGAAAGGCTGTACAACAATCCGTCGGACAGAATCTCCGCAAATAGGCAAATAACAACTGCCATCCTGCGATTTCGCCTGTGAACAAACAAAAAGTGCGCCAATCCTCTTTCATGGCAGATATTTGACAACTTATCCGCCACCACTTGATTACTATGGCAAATTCGCAATACGTTAACCTGTTGGCGAAATTAAATCAAAATATGCGGGTCAGTTACGTCGGCATTGTGTCGGATGCCTTTCCATCCTTCCTCCTCTTCTTCTCCCTTCGCCCTATCTGTCCCATTCGTCCTATCTGTCCTATCCACCTTATTCGTCCTACTTCCATAGAACTTCTCGAACGACTATAACGTCTATCATCATCTCTTTGGCGGATTCTTTGTCCTCCCTATCACCTCCTTCGCAAAATCGTACATCGTAAATGGTCCAATCGTAAATAGTACGACCCCTCAACGAGACCTCAAGCACCCCTCAACGAAACATGGAGAATACCTGAAGAATACCTGAACGGGAGAAAATAAAATTGTAAATGATCCCCCCTTCCGAGGGGGCTTGGGAAAGTCTCTCCCCTTCTTTGGAAGGGTTGGGGAGGTATTCTCTCCCTCATGGAACTTCTCGAACATATAGGACATCTATAATAGTCTCCCTGTAAAGTTCCCTATTCGTCCAATCCGTCCTATCTGTCCAAATTCCACAGCCATAAATGGCATAACATATCCTCCATTGAAACGTCTCGATTCCATAGAGTACCTATAATGCTTGCCCGCTTCAATGCTGCTCTTCAACTCTGTTCCTTTTTTCTGTATAGAGTTTTTATTAGAACCTCATTAACGGTAATTGACGGAGAGCCTCATATACGATAGTGTTTTACATGGTCTTTAATGGGTTTAATGGAGACATTTCGTGGTCTTTAATGGAGCAAGTAGTCTTCCGTGGATTAACGATTCATTGGCGGCAATTAACGGAGAACCTCATACTCGATAATGTTTTACATGACCTTTAATGGATGTAATGGAGACATTTCGTGGTCTTTAATGGAGCAAGTAGTCTTCCGTGGATTAACGGCTCATTGACGGCAATTAACGGAGAACCTCATACCCGATAGTGTTTTAATGAACCTTTGGTGGGCTTTAATGGAAACCAAACATTAGATTGAATCGGCAATTAGTGCCGGTTCAGAGTCACTTCATGGAGACATCAAGGAGTATCATAGTAACAAAAAGCCCTGCGAACCGGTGTTCGCAGGGCTTGCGGAAGGAGGGGGATTCGAACCCCCGGTACGGTTACCCGTACGACAGTTTAGCAAACTGTTGGTTTCAGCCACTCACCCATCCTTCCTTCCATCGGATGCTTCTAAGCAGTCTGAATCACCTCTCCAGCACATCGTACCGAAAGCGGTTGCAAAAGTACAATATATTTTCTATATACACAAGAAGAACAACTTTTTTTGGTCTTCCCGACCTCCTTAGTTCTTCTTGCCGAATAGCCGCAGCAAATAGAGGAACATATTGATGAAGTCCAAATATAGTTCCAATGAACCTAAGAGGGCTATCTTCTGCGTATTCTCATTCACCTCATCTCCGTAGAACTGCAGCAAAGCCTTGATGTGCTGTGCATCGTATGCTGTCAGACCGGCAAACAGCAACACACCCACAACCGTTATACCCCAATAGAGTGGCGAACTGGCTACAAAGATGTTCACCACCGAAGCAATAATAAGGCCAATCAATGCCATCAGAAAGAATCTTCCCAATCCGCTCAAATCTTTCTTCGTAAAACTTCCTGCCAACGCCATAGCCGTAAACGTGCCTGCCGTAATGAAGAACGTACTGGCAATGCTCTCTCCCGTGTACACCAAGAAGATAGGTGTCAAAGTCAAGCCGTTAACGATGCTATATACAATAAACATCACGGTGGCTGTCGTAAACGACATTTTGTTGATGCAAGCACTCAAAACAATCACTAACAACAATTCCACAACGCATAAAGTGATAATGGGAGCGGAACTCGAAAATAGCATACTGAGGATAGCCCCGTTCTTGCTTACCAAAAGCGAGGTAAGCCCCGTAATAGCCAATGCGGCGGTCATCCACCAATAAACGTTACGCATCAAAGTGGATACCACACTCGGATTACTCGCAAAACCAGATGCTCTCACATCTTCTTCACGATAATCGGTTTTGTTCAATTCATTGTCCATAAGTCTGTTTTTTTTGCTTGAATAGAGCAAAAAATGTGCCAATGCACAAGATTGTCATTCCTGGGCAAATTCTACACAAAGCGTCAATTTTTCTACTTGGACACCGCAAAAAAATACTACTTTTGCAACATGGAGAAAAGGGTAATTTCTGGTAATTTCTCAATTCTCGCAGATTCTGAAACAAAAGACTTTAGTATAGAAACATTATGAAAACCTTTATGGACAAGGACTTCCTCTTGCAGACAGAGACTGCACAGGAACTCTATCATGAGCATGCGGCGAAAATGCCGATTATTGACTATCACTGCCATCTCATTCCGCAGATGGTTGCCGAGAATAAACGCTTCGAATCAATTGCACAGATCTGGCTTATGGGCGACCACTACAAGTGGCGTGCTATGCGTTCCAATGGTATTGATGAGCGTTATTGCACGGGAAAAGATACTACCGACTGGGAGAAATTTGAAAAATGGGCTCAGACGGTGCCTTATACCTTCCGCAACCCCCTCTACCACTGGACACACCTTGAACTTAAGACCGCTTTTGGTATTGACAAACGTCTCAATCCGGAAACTGCCCGTGAGATCTACGACGAGTGCAACCGTCAGATTGCTACCGACCCGAAATTCTGCCCGCGCGGAATGATGGAGCATTACCACGTGGAGATTGTCTGCACGACCGACGACCCCGCTGACAGCCTCGAATGGCACAAAGTGGTGGCTGCCGACCCGACCTGCAAGACCCGTATGCTTCCCGCATGGCGTCCCGATGCAGCGATGAATATCGATGCCGCTACATGGAAAGCCTATATCGAAAAACTCTCGCAGGTGAGCGGCATGGAGATACATACGTTTGCCGATCTGACCGATGCGCTCCAAAAACGCCACGATTTCTTTGCTACGATGGGTTGCCGTCTGTCCGACCATGGTATCGAGGAGTTCTATGACGAACCTTACACAGAGGCGGAAATTAATGCCATTATGGATAAGGCACTTGCCGGCAAGGATCTGACTACCGGCGAAATCCGTCAGTACAAACACGCTTTCCTGCATATGCAGGCAGAAATGGACTACGCTGCCGGTTGGACACAGCAATACCACTATGGGGCTATCCGCAACAACAATACCAAGATGTTCAAACTGCTCGGCGCAGACACGGGATTTGACTCCATCGGCGAATTCACGACCGCCAAAGCAATGGCGCATTTCCTCGACGAGATGAATATGGAGGGCAAGTTGGCTAAGACGATTCTTTATAACCTCAACCCGTGTGCCAACGAGGTGATTGCTACAATGTTGGGTAACTTCCAGGATGGTTCTGTGGCTGGTAAGATACAGTTCGGTTCGGGCTGGTGGTTCCTCGACCAGAAAGATGGTATGGAGAAACAGATGATGGCACTCTCTAACCTCGGTCTGCTGAGCCGCTTTGTAGGTATGCTGACCGACAGTCGCTCCTTCCTCTCCTATCCGCGCCACGAGTATTTCCGCCGCACGCTGTGCAACATCCTCGGCAACGACATCGAGAATGGTCTTGTTCCCTACACCGGCTACGAGAAAGCACGCGTACAACAGATGGTGGAAGACATCTGCTACAACAACGCAAAACAGTATTTTAATTTCTAAACATAACACCGACTGACTTGACCTCTTCTATGGAGAGGTTGGGAAAGTCTGCAAAATCTATTATGGCAAAGATTGTTACTTTAGGCGAGATTATGCTCCGCCTGTCGCCTGCGGGCAACGACCGTTTTATTCAAACTGACTCTTTCCGTATCATACCAGGTGGCGGTGAGGCGAATGTGGCTGTTTCGTGTGCTAACTATGGGCACGAGGCTGTCTTCGTAAGCAAACTGCCCAAGCATGAGATTGGTCAGATTGCAGTGAATGCTCTGCGTCGCTATGGCGTAAATACCGATTTTATCGCACGTGGCGGCGACCGTGTCGGACTCTACTACTGCGAGACCGGTGCTTCTATGCGTCCTTCTAAGGTCATCTACGACCGCGCACATTCGGCTATTGCAGAGGCAGAACCGTCGGATTTTGACTTCGATGCAATTATGGAAGGCGCACAGTGGTTCCACTGGAGTGGTATTACGCCCGCTATTTCCGATAAGGCGGCTGAGATTACACGCCTTGCCTGCGAAGCCGCTAAACGCCACGGCGTAACGGTTTCTGTGGATCTGAACTTCCGCAAGAAACTGTGGACGAGCGAGAAAGCCATCTCCATCATGCGCCCGCTGATGCAATATGTAGATGTATGTATCGGTAATGAAGAAGATGCGGCTCTTTGTCTCGGTTTCAAACCCGATGCAGATGTGGAAAGCGGTGAGACCAATGCGGAAGGCTACAAAGGCATCTTCGAGCAGATGATGAAAGAGTTCGGCTTCAAGTATGTCGTTTCCACTCTCCGCGAGAGTTATTCGGCTACCTTCAATGGTTGGAAAGCCCTCATCTATGACGGCAAAGAGTTCTATCAGTCGAAACGCTACGAGATCAACCCGATTATTGACCGTGTAGGCGGTGGCGACTCTTTCTCCGGAGGCTTGATTCATGGTCTGCTCACCAAGAAAACGCAGGGCGAGGCTTTGGAATTTGCAGTGGCTGCCAGTGCACTGAAACACACTGTTAATGGTGATTTCAACCTCGTTTCGGTAGAAGAAGTGGAAGCCCTCGCAGGTGGTAACGCAAACGGACGAGTACAACGATAAATCAAAAATATCTCCGACCTCCCCAACCCCTCCAAAGAAGGGACTTACGGAATATTCATTAAGTCCCCCCCCTGGAGGGGTTGGGAAAGTCAAATATAATACTATATATATATGGCAAAATTTGATAAGTTGGCTGTGATGGCCAAGATTGGCGAGACGGGTATGGTGCCTGTCTACTACAACAAAGACCTCGACTTGTGCAAGAATGTGGTAAAGGCTTGCTATGAGGGTGGAGTACGTGCGTTTGAGTTTACCAACCGTGGCGATTTCGCACACGAGATTTTCGGTGAACTCGTTAAATGGGCTGCCAAAGAGTGTCCTGAGTTGGCGCTCGGCGTAGGTTCTGTAGTGGATACTCCTACAGCTGCACTCTATATCCAACTGGGTGCCTGCTTCGTGGTCGGTCCGCTTTTCAACCCCGACATTGCCCCTGTATGCAACCGCCGCCTGGTTCCTTACTGCCCCGGTTGCGGTACGGTTACAGAGATCGGCAAAGCACAGGAAGTCGGTTGCGACCTGACTAAACTCTTCCCCGGTGATGTCTATGGTCCGAATATGGTCAAGGGACTGAAAGCCCCGATGCCATGGTCGAAGATTATGGTTACCGGCGGTGTGGCTCCGGAGAAAGAGAACCTTGAAAAGTGGTTCAAAGCGGGCGTGTACTGCGTAGGCATGGGCTCCAAGTTGTTCCCCAAAGAGGTCATCGCTGCCGGCGACTGGGCATATATCACCGACAAATGCAAAGAATGTCTTGATGTGATCAAGGCTGCACGATAATAATTCCACGCCCTAAGAGACCAAGACCTCCCCTAACCCTTCCTACAGAGGAGGGAAATTCGGAGTATTTGAACTCTCCCCCTTTGAAGGGGGAGTGGGAGGGGGTTTCCGAGGTCGAAAAACACTTACTTTATGTCAACACAACAAAAACTTATGACTAACTGGCGTTGGTGGTTATGTTCGTTGCTCTTTGTGGCAACTACTGTCAACTACCTCGATCGCCAGGTTCTTTCCCTCACGTATGAGGAGTTTATCAAACCGGAATTCCACTGGACGGATGATGATTATGGCACCATCACCAGTCTGTTCTCTATTTTCTATGCCATTGCCTGTCTCTTTGCCGGTAAGTTTGTCGATTGGATGGGCACCAAGAAAGGCTATATGATAGCCATTGGTGTATGGTCGGCAGGTGCATGTATGCATGCGGCTTGCGGTTGGGCTACTGCCCACATTGAGGGACTTGGTAGCGTAGAGGCAATGCGTGCCGTGGAAGCGGGGTCTAATGCCGCACTTGCAGTCGCCACTACTTCGGTCTATCTGTTCCTGCTGTGCCGTGGTATTCTCGCTCTTGGTGAAGCCGGCAATTTCCCTGCTGCTATCAAGGTAACTGCAGAGTATTTCCCTAAGAAAGACCGCGCTTTTGCCACTTCCTTGTTCAATGCCGGTGCATCGGTAGGCGCTCTTGCGGCTCCGCTTTGTATTCCACCTTTGGCTAAACACCTTGGTTGGGAAATGGCGTTTATCATCATCGGTGCATTAGGCTTCGTTTGGATGTTCTTCTGGCAGTTTATGTACGACAAACCCGAGAATAGCAAGCATGTCAACGAGGCGGAATTGGCTTATATCCATCAGGATGATACAACTGCGGAAGCAGCCAAAGCCGATGTGGATTCTACAGAGAATGTCATACCTATGTATAAATGCTTCGGCTATCGTCAAACTTGGGCATTCATTGTCGGTAAGTTCTTTACTGATGGTGTTTGGTGGTTTTTCCTTTTTTGGGCACCATCCTATTTCCAGAACCAATTCGGTTACAAGGCTTCGAGCGGTATGGGGCAAGCCCTGATTTTCACACTCTATGCCATCGTTACCGTTATCTCTATCTTTGGTGGCTATCTGCCCAAATTGTTTGTAGAAAAAAAAGGAATGGAACCATATAGCGGGCGTATGTTGGCAATGCTTATCTTTGCATTCTTCCCCATCAGTGCGCTGTTCGCACAGGTATTGGGGCAGTTTAGTGCATGGTGGCCTGCAGTACTCATCGGTTTGGCAGGTGCCGGACACCAGGCATGGTCGGCTAACTTGTTCTCTACCGTGGGCGATATGTTCCCCAAATCGACCATTGCCACTATCACCGGTATTGGTGCTATGGCAGGAGGTATCGGTTCTATGATTATTCAAAAGGGTGCCGGTAAACTCTTTGTATATGCGGAGACTGCAGGCGATGCGTTCCAATTTCTCGGTTTTTCGGGCAAACCGGCAGGCTATTTCATTATGTTCTGCTTCTGCGGTATTGCATACCTCATCGCATGGGCGATAATGAAAGCCCTTGTGCCGAAATACAGTCCGATTAAGGACTAATCAGTATTCATACTACCCAATAAAGAAGAGACACGTCTGTTAAAGGCGTGTCTCTTCTTCATTGATAACCATCCGATATATTTACATCCCCTGTTCTTCTAAAAAACTCAACCACGCATCACCTGATGCACAAACGGTCTTCATGCCCACTTCTTTTCCAACTTCTGTATTCTGCTGCAAATCATCTATATAAAGTGTTTCTTTCGGAATAAATCCTGTCTCCTTTATTGCCAAACGGTAGATGGCTACATTAGGCTTTGCCAAATGCAATTCATTGGAGAAAAAGGCATAATCATAGTCTCTGCCCAACTGAAAATCTGCCTTGGCAAAGATTTCTTTCGTGATGCGCAAATGTTCGTCGTTGATATTCGACAGAAGTGCAATACGCATTCCTCGGTTATGCAGTTCTTTTATTTTCCGTGCCCTCCTCAGTGGAAACTCAATAAGCATCGCGTCCCACGCTTTTCGCAGATCCGCAACCGTTACATTCGGTTTCGCAGTTTTCAAGAGACTCCTGAAAAAATCTTCGTCTGAGATATCGCCTGTCATATACTTGTCCACCAAAGCATTCTGACCGCCTCCGAGTAATTCTCTGTCCGACAATCTGTCTATTGGTTGCGCTGACAAAGCCCTCAATGCATCAAGCGTACGCTGAGGCTCTAAGTCTATCAGCACACCGCCTATATCAAAGATGATGTTCCGTATCATAAATTCTCACGGATGGAATCTATCATCTTCTTGTATTCTTCGTCCTGCAAATAAACCATCTTCGGATTCATTTGGAACGTTCCGCCATAGTCAAGACCGTCCACATACTTGGGAACAAGATGGAAATGCAGATGCGACAGTTTGTCCGAATAGGCACCGTAGTTTATCTTTTCAGGATTAAATGTTTTCTGCATGGCACGGGTCACTTGCACAACATCCGCCATAAAAGCGTTGCGCTGTGCGTCTGTCAGTTCGTTCAAGTCATTCACATGCTCGTTATAGGCAACAAGGCATCGCCCTCTGTACGATTGTTCTCTGAACAAAAACACTTTGGAGACACGCAATTCTGCTATCGGCAACATCAAATCATACAACGTACTGTTCTCTGTACAATAAAGACAATCTTTTGGATCTGAATACATATTTTTTTCTGTTTGATTAAGGATACTCTTCTATTTGATTTCTTTACCTGGGGAAATTACAGAACCCCCCATTATATTTGTCATCGCAAAAATAGTGCTTTTCTTTCGGAAAAACAAACATATATTTCGTTTTTAATTACCCCCTTTCTTTTGGCACAGGATTTGCACCCTCACGCCGGAGATGTTCTATGCATAAAATCCTGAAAACGCTTTTGCTAAACATGTCAATGATAACCCTGCTCCTGTTGTTTCTTCTGATACCCCAATGGGCATTGGCTCAATATACCGACGAAGAACTCTACAAAGCCTATCTCAAAGGAGATGTCAGCCTTTGGAAAGAATACATCGAACATTCCGATTGGACTGCACTTTCCCAAACCGAGAAAGAACGTCTTCTCAACTACCAGTACGGCTACGTCGCTTTTGCCGTAAGCGAAGAAAACGAATCGGCAAAGCGACACCTCCAATTGTTTGCACAACATATAGAGGAACTCAGCAGCAAACTGAATGGGGCGCAATTGGCATGCTATCGTTCCTCATTGGCTGCGTATGAAATGTCTTTCAACGCCTTTCGCAAACTGATGTACGCCAATCGGGCCATGGCTTATGCCAACGAAGCGATGCGTATTGATTCACTCCACCCTGCCGCCCTTACATTGAAAGCCAACATCGATATGTACTGCCCGAAAGCATTCGGAGGCAACAAAGAACGTGCCTTGCGCTATTTCCTCTTGGCGGAACGGCGTTTCAAGGAACTGCACATGACCACTCACAATTGGAACTATCGTGCTCTCCAACTTTGCATTGCACAGTGCTACGAAAAAACAGGCAACAAGAAGCAGGCTATTGAGAAATGCGAACAGATTCTGCAAGAAGAACCGGACTTCTCCTATATCAGTGATACCTACCTGCCTACTTTGCGTGGAGAACCCGTAAACAAAAAGGTCGGCATCGGAAACGTAAGCAATATCGCCAATTCGGTCTTATAAACCTGTTACATTCCATTCCTCATTGCTGCCACTGATCGTTCCCCTATATCGCAACATACTTACAACTCCCTCTGCTTTATCGTTCTCGCTGAATAGCACAACCTTATTTGATGAGGAATTGTACGACCCCTCAAGCCGACCTGATCGACCCCTGAAGCACCCCTGAAGGTGACCACTCTCTCCCTTATTGCATATTCGGTACAAATTTTGTAACTTTGCAAACAGCATCTTTCCTTGGTTTCGATATATGAAAAATATAGCCTTCATCATAAATCCTATAGCGGGTACACTCAACAAACGCCGTATCCCGAAAGCAATTGATACGTTGCTCAGCCATGAGCAGTGGACACCCGACATCGTATTCACGGAATATAAAGGACACGCCACGGAGTTGGCTGCCCAATATGCGCAAATGGATTTTGATGCCGTCGTGGCGGTCGGAGGAGACGGAACGGTCAGCGAAGTGGCAGCAGGACTGCGTGACACCAACACGGCATTGGGTATTCTTCCCATAGGTTCCGGAAACGGCTTGGCACGCCACCTCAATATCCCGTTGCGATTGCCGAGAGCCATCGGGATGCTCAACCATTCCGAACCCGTTGCCATTGACTATGCTTTACTCAACAATCGGCCTTTCTTCTGCACATGCGGCTTGGGATTCGACGCATTGATTAGCGAACATTTTGCCGCTGCAGGGAAACGGGGCATAAAGACCTACTTGCAACAAATAGTGAAAGATATATTCCAATACAACCCTCAGCATTGCACGATCAAGGGAAATGGCGTGGATATTGAAACGGATGCTTTCCTTGTCACAATAGCCAATGCCAACCAATGGGGAAATGCGGCATACATCGCTCCGCAAGCAAGCATACAAGACGGAATGTTGGATATCGCGATCATCTCTCCTTTCCCTATTCTTGCCGTGCCGGGCTTGGTGATGAAATTGTTTACCAAAACGCTCGACAAAGGACTTTTCATAAATACCGTTCGCACAAACGAACTGACTGTCACACGTCCCGAACCGGCTCCTTTCCACTGCGACGGCGACCCCGTCGAAATCGGCACAACGGCACACATACGCGTCGTACCCGATGGTTTGCGGGTCTTGGTACAACGGCGTTTTTGAATGATATACACCCTACCATAAAATACAGAACACATGACTGTCAAGTTTATCAATAAGAGCAATAACCCGCTGCCTAAGTACGAAAGCCGGCAAGCGGCAGGTATGGACATCCGTTGTTTTCTTTCCGAACCTGTCACATTGCAACCACTTGAACGCAAGTTGTTCCCGACAGGTCTCTATATGGAACTGCCCAACGGCTACGAGGCACAAATCCGCCCGCGTAGCGGATTGGCACTCAAGAGGGGACTGACCGTACTCAATACTCCGGGAACCATTGATGCCGACTACCGCGGTGAGATAGGAATTATCCTTGTCAATCTTGGCGATGAACCGCAGACCATCGAATCGGGGGAACGTATCTGCCAGATGGTCATTGCACGTCACGAACAACCCGAAGTGATTGAAGTGGAAGAATTGAATGACACCGAGCGGGGAACAGGCGGTTTTGGACATAGCGGAACCAAATAAATAATTCCATACACATTGAAGAAGATCTTTTACATAGCACTGCTGATATACCTTTGCACAACAGCCGCTTTCGCTGCACCTGCCATAACAAAGACACCGGAACCTGTTCAACTGACAAATGAAGAACAGTGCTTTCGATACTATTTCTACGATGCACAACGAGCTATGGAACAAGAGGACTATCTGCGTGCCTTTGCGTCCTATCTGTTCTTGGCGCAAAAGGACTCCACAGATGCCGCCACACAGCAAAATCTCGGAATATTATACCAAGCGGTTGGAACCGGTCTCGCTTTGAAACACTATCGGAAAGCCTATGAAAACAATCCCAAAGCCTATTGGGAAAACTATGCCGCCCTACTCTATGACAAACAACCCAAAGAAGCCGTCCGAATATTGAAACAGTCGCTGAAACGTATGCCCGACAACAAAGATGTATTGGAGGCTCTCGTTTCAGCCTATTCGGCACAAGCGGAATGGAAAAAAGCCATTCGGGCACAGGAACGTATATGCTATTTGGAAGGACTCAATCCTTACAATGCCATGCCCCTCTATCGCCTGTACGTTTCCAATAACCAACCCAAGAAAGCCTTGCAAGTGCTGAACGACTACCTCGAAGAAAATCCGGAAGACTATCGCTACCAGTCTTTTCGGGCGGATGTCCTGCTTTCATTGGGAGAGAGAGAACAAGCCTTGCGGCTTTATCACGAAGAGGAACAACGTCACCCCGACAACCCGTACGTGCTGCTGTCTTTGGCTGACTATGCCGTTAAAACGGGAGATACAACACGTTGCAGGGAGTATATCATCAAGGCAATACGCAGCGATGCATGGGAAGTGGAACAAAAGATCCGGACGCTGCAAAACGCAGGGCAGTGGTTGTCTCGGCAAGACGGACTCACCGAGCAAATATTGCAGGAACTGGTACAGGCCTACCCGCTGTCCGAACAAGTATATGAAGCCCAAGACAAGTACTATTTCTCCAAAGGTGATTATGCCAAATCGAAAGAAGCACTGCGCCAAATGACCGACATCTATCCGGACAACCCGCGTACATGGGGACGCTGGTTGCAGGTACTGCAGGCAGACACCGCCACCGACAACCGGGAATACGAGTATGTTATTCGCAACGGTTACCTGCACAGGGGAGATGACCACCAATGGTACTATTGGATGGCATCCTTGTTGCTGTACGAGCAGGAACAGGACTCGGCCATTGCTATAGCCGAGCAAGGCGTGAAACTTACCGTAACCAATGCCGACGACACACGTTACCGCTTCCTCCTGCTGAGTATGCTGGGCGACTTGTATCTGGTTCGCGGTGACCTCCCGTCCGCCTACAATGCCTACGAGGAGGCTCTGCAGTTGTCCCCTGATAACGTTTACTTGCTGAACAACTATGCCTATACACTGGCAGTCAATGGGGGAGACTTGAGGAAGGCGGAACGCATGAGCAGGAAGACCATCGAGAAAGAACCGACCAACGCAACCTATCTTGATACGTATGCATGGATACTCCATCTGCAAGGGCAGGACTTCCTGGCGGAGTTCTATATCAAGCGTGCTATGGAAAATATGGGAAACGAAGCAAAGGATCCCGTATTGCAAGAACATTATGATATTATCCTTCAAAAGCAATAAAACCGAGAATATTCTGCAATAATATGACTGCCAAGAAACTGATATACCGGGGATTGTGCGTAACGGTGCTGCTCATGTTGCAAGGGTGTGCCGTCCAACGGCAGACCATGATTCAATCAAAAGCCGATAAAAAGAGGCAAATCACCATACAACATATCGTGGATGCCCAACCCGATTTCCAATCGGCAGAGGTTGGCAAGATGCGTTTCACACTCAACTATGCCGAGCGGCAGATAACGGCAAACGGAAGCCTTAAGTTTATCAAAGACTCCCTGTTGGCTGTTTCTCTGCAACCCGTTATGGGAATAGAACTCTTCCGTGCGGAGATAACCCCGTCGCATCTCACCATCGTGGACAAAATGAACCGGCGGTATGCCCTGTTCACCTTCTCGGAATTGTCCGAGTATGTCGGTATCCCCGTTACTTTCTCCCGCATACAGGCTTTGGCAATGCAGCATGTATTTGCATTCAGTGAGGATATAAACCGGCAACAGTCCGCTTGCACACTTGCCGATACAGAGGAACAGCATAGTCTGTCGTTCGCTGACAGCGGCATAAGTTATACTTTTCTGTTCGATGCCGTCAACTATGTCCTGCGTGAGACGCATCTCATCCCCGACAGAATGGACGCATCCGCTTCTGTAATCTACCGCAACGAAGAACTGACCGACGGTATCCTGTTCCCTACCGTTGTGGAAATCGGCTATACACAACCTAACCATAAAGCAACTTTGGTTATGACAATGTTGCGCCGCCAATTCAACAAAGAGGTGAACCTGTCTCCTCTCAACCTGAAGAACTACAAGTTGGTGGATATATCCACTATACTGCCCTAACCAATATGGTCATGAAACGAATCTGTATATTTCTGCTTTGTCTGTGCTGTATCGCAGGGAATCTCGGGGCGCAGAGTGTGAAAGAGTTGGAACGGCAACGCAAACAAACGCTGCAACAACTGGAAAACACGAGCAAGATGCTCAAGCAGACCAAGCAGAATGAAAAGGTGACACTCAACAAACTGAACCTTCTGAACAAAGACATCCGGACACGAAAGACCCTCATCGCCAACATCAACAAGGAGATAACCGCCTTGGACATAGAGATGCAGGTGCTTGGAAACGAGAAAGAAACTCTGCAGAAGGAGTTGGAGCAGTTGCAGGACGACTATGCGGAACTGGTAAGGCAGACGCACTATGCTTCCATGCAGCGCAGTCCGCTGCTCTTCATACTGGCTGCCGACAACTTCGACCAGATGATACGGCGTATCCGCTATATGCAGGAGTTTGCCGCCTATCGCAAACAACAGGTGGCCGAGATAAAGGAAAAACAGCAGGCTATCGAGGAGAAGAATCTGCAACTGCAGCAAAGCAAACAGAGCAAACAAGACATACTCCAAGTCCGCCGGCGCGAACAGGAGAACCTGCGCCGTGACGAACGCAAGCAGCAGAGTATGCTTGGTGAACTCAAAAAGAAGGAGAAGTCGCTCCTTGCCCAGCAGAAGAAGCAGCAAAAGAAAGCCGACGATCTCAACAGACGCATAGACCAAATGATACAGAAGGAGGTGAAGAGGACTGCAAGTACCCTCACGAAGGAGGAGAAACTGGTTGCAGGAGGGTTCGAGAAGAACAAGGGACGCCTTCCATGGCCTACCGAGAAGGGCTACATCAGCGGACAGTTCGGCGTACAACCCCACCCGACTCTCGCCCACGTGACAGTGAACAACCGCGGCATCTACATACAAACCACTTCAGGCAGCGACGCGCGCAGCGTATATGAGGGAGTGGTGTCGGCAGTGTTTGTATCGGACGGGCAGAATGTAGTAATCATCAAACACGGAAATTACCGCACCGTTTACAGCAACCTGACAAAACTCTATGTCAAGAACGGCGACAAAGTAACGGCAAAACAACGTATCGGAAGGATATACACCGATCCGGACAATGATAACAAAACGGAACTCTTTTTCCAAGTCCGCAAAGACACGGAGGTATTGAACCCCTCTTTGTGGCTTGCCAAATAAACAGACTTATGAAGACAAAAACAGGACTGCTCCTTGCAGTAATCTTACTCCTTTCCTCTTGCAAACAGGACAATTGGATAGACTGGAAACTACAGAACGAGATGTGGCTGACCAAGAATGCCAAAAAAGAGAATGTCAACTTGTCGCCGTCAGGCAGCGGACTGCAATACACCATACTCTACGAAGGCAACCCTTACGATGCCAAACCGAGCCAATCGGCAACCGTGGCTATCGACTACGAAGGGAAACTGATTAACGGAGTCGTCTTTGAGGAAGGCTCGGCTACATTGTCCGTCGCCAACTTGGTGGAAGGATTCCGGGAAGGGCTTTCGTTCATGCACGTAGGAGGTGACGCCGTATTCTATATCCCCGCCGCATTGGGATACGGAAGCGAGGCAACGGGAACGGAGGGATCGTCATCCTATATTCCGCCCTACTCCACGCTAATCTTTGAAGTACACCTCTCAAGCATCATAGAGAATTGAAACGCACGTGTCTCTACCTCATAGTGTGTTTCCTGTTGTTTGGTTGCAAGGATACCACCTACCGCAGCAGTGTTCCTGCCTATCCCGTGGGTATGCGCATCAACATACTGGCAGAGTACCCCCACTTCCAGCCGACAGCCACAGGAGAATATCTCGTCTTCGAGCAACCGCGCTACCCGACCGAGGCGGTGGGCTATGCAGGACTGCTCATTTTCATTGCGATGGATGCCCAATACCATGCTTACGACTTGGCCTGCCCCCGTTGTCTGGACAGGGAGGAGGGCGTTGAGATGGACGGTATGTTTGCCGTGTGTCCTCTGTGCGGCGAGATGTACGACTTGAGTTTCGGGCTTGCCGTGCCTACAAAAGGAATAGCACGTGAGGCATTGAAACAATACACCGCCAACTATAACAACGGTTATCTCACCATAACAAGCAATTGACAAGTATGATACGTTCCGACGATGTAATACGGATTGGCAGAGTACGCAAAACCCATGGTGCGAAGGGAGAGGTATTGTGTATAGTAGAGAATGACCTGTGGGAAAGTTCCGACTCGGACTTTGTTGTCTTGCAATGCGATAACATATTGGTACCTTTCTACGTGGAAGAAAGCAGATACCGCGGAGAAGACGGTTTGATACTGAAATTGGAAGGTATAGAAGACGAGAGACAATCGCAACGACTATGCGGGGCAGGACTCTACGTGCTGCGTTCTTCCCTACCGAACGACCTGTCGGACACAGATAAGGCGCAGCAAGACGTAGAAGGATTCCTTTTGGTAGATGCCCGAAAAGGTGAGTTGGGGCGCATTGTTGATACAGACGACAGCACGCTCAATGTGCTTTGGCAATTGGAGGACGGAACGCTCATACCCGCCCATGAAGATTTCGTCACCGGTATAGACGAAGAAAGACGAATCCTATACGTATCGTTGCCGGAAGGACTCTGCTGACAGGAGTATTGCCGGAAAGCACTCATGCGCCCCCAGCAAACAGAGGGGACACACTCGGAAAAAGCAAGGAAAGAGTTCCGAAACAAAGAGGAAACAAAAAGAAGACAAAGAGACTGCAGAGAGAAAAGAAAGAAAAAACAGAGAGACCGCAGAGCCTGAACGGCATCTGCGGTCTCTTATTGTTTAGCAGTTACTATACTACCAAATCTTTGTTCTGCCTTAGAATTTGTAGCGTACACCCAGGGAAACGCCATAGAAGCCCTCGCTATAGAAACCTACAGGATGATCAGTATCGCCATGATCTCCGAACCATAAACCAATGTTGGGGCGATAGTCAAGCGACAACTCCAACGGGAACCAGAAATCGTAAGCCACACCTACGTGTCCCACAACACCAGCATAACCCATACCTGTCCACCAGAAACCGGCACCGGCACCGACACCCATTGCCCAATTCCACTCACCTTTGTGATTCCAAGGGATCTGAGTACCAAAGGGGTTGATCCAATCATAGGTACAAGTAGCACCAATACCCCACATAAAACCGGGGAATTCTACCGCCAAGTCAATCATGTTGGCAGCACCGAGGTTGTGTTGATAGGAAATCGAAGCACCATAACCAAGGTTAACACCAACTGCACGAGGTTGTGCAACTGCTGTTGCAGCACCCAAAACTACCATAACGGCAGCCAAGAATAAACTTTTCTTCATAATGTAATTATTTAAGTTGTTTTTTATTATCTTCCCATACATCTTTTTGCCACACGCTCTCCATCTCCATGACCAGAGTTCTCTGACCGATGCCTCCCGACCTTCGTTCCGACCAACTTTCCCCCTCAAATGCGGTACAAAGGTACAACAAATAATCGGGATTATTTGTTCCAATTGTGCAAAAAACGTGTTTCAAAAAGGAAAAAGAGCCTATGGACAGAGACTATCCGGCATATTCTGTTTCTTTTCGGGAAGTGGTAAAATCGGACGGAGAGCAGCCTGTGATCGCCGTAAAATTGCGCCAAGCACTGGTGCGGGAACGATAGCCAGCCTCATAGAACAGGTTTTGTATGTTCTGTTCAGGATTTGCCCGAAGGCTATCTTGTATGTACTCCACGCGCCGTGAGTTAATCATTTCGGGATAACTATTGTATCCCAATGCATGTATAGCCAACTGGCAATAACGCCTATTGGTTCCTACTATCCGTATGAGATCGGCTTGCGACAGTTCAGGATTTTGCCACACATCCGGATCCTTCATAGCCATAGCAATACGATTTGCTGTCTCCGTGATAACAACAGAGGTTTCTTCCTCGGTTCCTGCCACCGAAGAAGTTTCTTGCGGGAAATTGAGTTCCACCACCGGCGGAGTGTAGTTAGCGGACACCATACTATCCGGCACGCGAAGGCGTATGGCAAGTTCGACATACAAAACAAGGGCGGTTACCGCCATATACAGCACTTCATGCATCACATTTGCCCAAAAGATCCGCAAACCCTGTCCTGCAAAATAGGTAACAGTCATACACAATGTGATGCAGACAACGGCACGAATCCACGGCAACGGAGCACTACTGTTCTGCCAGTTGTGTTGCATGACCAAGAGCCAAATTCCATAAGGGATATAGATAAAGGTCAGCAGAACCCGCAACCAGACGTTGGGTTCGCTTATATAGGCAAGAACTTCGGAAACAGAATGCAAGAGGCGGATATGGAGATGCTGCCAAACGATGAGCGTTACAGCAAGAATTATCCACGGCGAGAGCATCAGCAGCACCCGTTTCCCATTCAACCAATTGGGACGCAAGACTTCGACAGGATAGAGCAGAAGCAGAAAAAAGATGGCGAACCCGCACAAAATGACCGTTGGATCCAACAACAAGAAACCATTGGCATAGGCAGGATCACACAATGCAATAATCACTTCTCCAAGAGCAGCAACAGCCGATGTAAGAAAAAACAGCGCAATGAAAAGGCGAGAACGGTCGTTCTGCTTGCTATGTTTGGCAAACATAATGACCGCAGCAACGGACTGCACAATAATATGAATCCCCAACAAGGACGTGGAAACCACTTCTTCTATGGATAGCACGTTAAGCATACGCCTGCGTTGTGTGTTTGGAAGTTTCTTATCCGAGACAAAGATACATCGGAATTTTGGAACCTGCAAATGAAGTTTTTTCGACCAGGACAAGCGCACCGGCACCATAAGAAATAGCACCATAGAGATTCAAAGAAGAACCAAGTACCTCCAACAAAGGGAATTAACCTATTGACCAGAAGAACAACGGATTCTATTCCGCCAATTGGTTGAAATGCGCAGAAACTTGACAAAACAATGTGTCATAAGCAATAGTTCCTTCTTTTCTTATGCTTGAACAAAAGAAAAGCAACGCCGATGGTCGGGTTGTCATAGACGTTCTATTTGCCCAAGGCGTTCTATGGGTCGCATCACTCCATTATTGACACACCAGCACCATCCCCAAAGCAACATACTTGCGCCCCCACGTATATGACTTAGAATAGATGTCCCTTTCCATCGAGAAGTTTCAGGAAGTGAGACTATTTATCCTTCATCTCTCGTTGAGGGGACAAGAGATTTACGATTTGACAATTTACGATGTACGATTTTGTCTTGACGATTTCGCCTTCATCTCTCGTTGAGGGGTGCTTCAGGTCGGCTTGAGGTCGGCTAAGGCAAAACAAACACTTCACTTGTTTCCATTATAGGTGCAACGGCGGGCAAACTATGCCTGCCCCAAAGAAAAGAAGTCGAGAGGCATTTTGGTTATAGATGTTCTATTTTATCGAGACATTCTATGAGAATCAGGCATATTGGACGAATGGAACGGAATAGTCTTTCAAACCCGTTGGCGGAATTAAGTTTACTCATTAAATGGAATTCATACAATATAAATTATAATTAGGTATCTTATGCATACTCCTTTCTTTTCTTTTGCATGACCAAAAGAAAAGAAACCAAAGAAAAGTCACCGGCTGTGTGTCGGGCGTTGCCAAAAATACAAGTCGCTCGAATTTCGGCGGAGACAAAACTCGCTACGCTCAAACAGTATCTCCGCTTTTCGAAATTCTCGCTCCATTTTTGACACCCGACACAATGCCGGAAGGAACTGATCCGCTGACACCCGTTTTTCAAAATAATTCCGCCAACGGGTCTTTCAACTATTATTTGCCAGGGCAACCGCACAAAACCATAAGAAATATAATTTCATATACCTCTCTTTTGCCTAACCAAAAGACAAGAAGCCAAAGAAAAGTCACCAGCGGAACGTCGGGAGCAAAAAAAGACACGCGACACAATGCCGAAAGTAACAGATCCGCTGACACGCATAGTTTTCATCTGCTCTCTGCATGGTCTTTGCATAAGAGAACTACAACTATTCTGTATGATTCATTTTGATGCGGTTGCTCTGGCGAACAATCCGACAATTTGCATATATTGAAAAAAGATGATACCTTTGTTGATAGAATGAATCAAGAGAAATATAATGCACAAAGACGAGGCTGTGCTTTTGCCTGCGTGCTTGAATGATATTATTCTTACTCCGACCGACGGGGAGTGCCGTTTGTTGGAGGTGTGTATGGATACCAATTTACTTTGATATGAATACAGAAGTTATCAAATATATCGGCTGCGATGATGCCGACTTGGACTTATTTGAAAGCCAATATGCACTGCCTGCGGGTATGTGCTATAACAGTTATCTGCTCCTATCGGAGAAAGTAACCATTATGGACACTGTTGACCCGCGCAAGACGGACGAATGGCTGAATAAATTAACCGCAGCGTTGAACGGCAGAAAGCCGGAATATCTGATTATTCAGCACATGGAACCCGACCATAGCGGTTCTATCAACGCCTTTCTTACGACTTATCCGAATACAACATTGGTTGGCTCCAAGATTGCCCTGCAGATGCTGCCGCAGTTCGGTATCAATGCCACAAATACCAAAGAGGTAAAAGGCGGAGACACGCTGGATTTAGGCGGCATGACGCTATCGTTTATTGCCGCTCCGATGGTACATTGGCCGGAAGTGCTGATGACGTATGTTCCCGAACAGAAAGTGCTGTTCTCGGCAGATGGTTTCGGCAAGTTTGGTATGTATGATGCGGATCCAGACGATTGGGCTTGCGAGGCACGGCGATACTACTTCAATATCTGCGGCAAGTACGGACGCCCCGTAGCAAACGTACTGAAAGCCGCTTCTATGCTTGATATACAGACGATTGCACCATTGCACGGACCTATATTGGAGGGCGAAAAAATGCAAGAGGCGGTGCGACTCTATACGATATGGAGCAGCTATCAGCCCGAGACAGACGGGGTACTGGTGGCATATGCATCGATACACGGCAATACGCGCAAGGCGGCACTACAATTAGCCGAGATACTCAAGCAGAAAGGAGCCAAGAAAGTGGCGGTAACCGACCTGAGCCGAGACGATATGGCAGAGGCGGTAGAGGATGCATTCCGTATGAGCCGAATGGCAGTGTGCTGCTCAACATACGATGCGGATATATTCCCACCGATGCATAATTTTCTGCACAAACTGCAACTGAAGACCTACCAGTCGCGTCGTGTAGGATTGGTGGAGAACGGCAGTTGGGCACCACAGGCTGCACGCATAATGCGCAGTATGCTGGAACAGATGAAAGACATCACGATTGTGGAACCTATTGTATCTATCCGCAGTACGCTCAAGCCGACCGATATGCCCGCCTTGGAGGCATTGGCGGAACATCTGTTACAGGATTAAGGATTGACTATACACAAAATTTAACGAGATATTTGTATTAAAGTGCAAAAACCATTGCATAACTTGCGTATATTAGAAAATATGTGGCAGCACGTGCAACCATCATTGAGTTTCTGCAACCCCAACGGCGAGCCCATCAAGTCGGTAGAAACTCCCTATACAAAGACCGTTGAGAGTGATGTTTCCTTAGAGAAATAAAAAGTAAGCATATTCACAACACAACCAAGATTAGGTCTATTGGCTGTGTTCCATACAAAAAGAGACTGCCTGATACCATTTGTCAGGCAGTCTCTTTTTGGTACCATTGAGCGGCTTTCATATCGCTAAAGCACTTAGTGCTTTGTACCAGCCTTAGGCTTCACGTCCCCACAATGGAGTTACTGTATCACCTTACTTGCTCTGCGCGGATTTGTCTTCCGACTCCTCGTTAAAGGGTTGCCAAGAGGTTTGGAGCATACGCTGGTAAGAGCGGTAACGCCACTGTGCGTTGTCGCGCGCAGCGCGGAACAGGTCGGCAGCCTCGGTCGGGTACTGCTTCATCACCGAAGCGAAACGCACCTCGCCCTTCAGGTAGTCTTCGAACTTATCCCACTGCGGCTCCTTCGAGTCAAGCGAGAACGGATTCTTGCCCTCGTTCTCCAACTCGGGGTTGTAACGCCACAAGTGCCAGTAACCACATTCAACGGCTTTCGCCTCCTCAGCCTGGCTCTTGCCCATACCGGCTTTCAGACCGTGGTTGATACACGGAGCGTAAGCGATGATGAGCGACGGTCCGGGATAAGCCTCAGCCTCGCGGATAGCCTTGAGGGTCTGTGCCTGGTCGGCACCCATAGCGATTTGAGCCACATAGACATAACCATAGGTGGTAGCAATCATACCAAGGTCTTTCTTGCGCACGCGCTTACCCATAGCGGCAAACTTGGCAATCGCACCGAGAGGTGTCGATTTGGAAGCCTGTCCGCCGGTGTTGGAGTACACCTCGGTATCGAGTACGAGGATATTAACATCCTCACCCGAAGCGATGACGTGGTCGAGTCCGCCATAACCGATGTCATAGGAAGCACCGTCACCACCAATAATCCACTGGCTGCGTTTAACGATATGGTCTTTGTATTTGAGAATCTCTTTGCAGGTGTCGCAACCGCAAGCCTCCATAGCAGCCACCATAGGCTCGTAGAGACGTTTGGTAACCTCTGCACTCTGTTGGTTCTCAAGCCATTCCTTGAACATGGCTTTCAGTTCGTCGGAGCAGCAGGTGCACTCTTGCGCCTTGGTCATCAACGAAGCCAGACGCTCACGCATCTTGCGGTGTGCAATCTGCATACCAAGACCGTACTCGCAGAAGTCCTCGAACAGCGAGTTCGACCATGCCGGACCGTGTCCTTTGTCATTGGTGGTATAAGGAGTGGAAGGTACGGAACCCGAGTAGATAGAGGTACAACCCGTAGCGTTAGCCGCAATCTCGCGGTCGCCGAAGAGTTGGCTGATGAGTTTCAAGTACGGAGTCTCACCGCAACCCGAGCATGCACCGGAGAACTCGAACAGCGGAGTAGCGAACTGCGAGTTCTTAACATTCGACTGGATATCAACGAGATGTTGCTTGCTCTTGACATTCTCCACGCAGTAGTTCCAGTTGGCAGCCTCAGCCTCTTGTCCCTCGAGCGGAACCATCGTAAGGGCTTTGCCGAGTTTCGGATTACCCGGGCAGACATCCACGCAGTTGCCGCAGCCGAGGCAGTCCATAACGCCCACCTGCATACGGAAGTGCATTCCCTTGAGAGCAGCCGGAGTCTTCATCTCGCGCGTTGCGCCGTTGATACCCTTCACCTCCTCGTCATCAGCCACAAACGGACGGATACAAGCGTGAGGGCAGACGTAAGCGCACTTGTTACACTCGATACAGTTGTCAGCGTTCCAAACCGGTACGAAAGCCGATACTCCGCGTTTCTCGTACTTAGCAGTACCCGAGGGCCATGTACCGTCCTCGATGCCCTTGAATGCGGAAACAGGGAGCAGGTCGCCGTCCTGACCATTGATAGGACGAACCACGTTGTTGATGAAATCGTCGCCGTCGGTCGGTTTTACCACGTCTGCATTGATGTCCAAGTTCGACCAAGCGGGGTCGATGTCGAGCAAGTGGTACTCACCACCGCGGTCAACGGCAGCATAGTTCTTGTTAACAACATCCTCACCCTTCTTGCCATACGACTTCACGATGAAGTGCTTCATCTCCTCAACGGCTTTCTCTACAGGGATAACCCCCGTGATACGGAAGAATGCCGACTGGAGGATAGTGTTGGTACGGTTGCCCAGACCAATCTCCTGCGCAATCTTGGTAGCGTTGATGTAGTAAACCTTGATATTGTTGTCAGCGAAGTACTTCTTCACTTTGTTCGGCAGGTTCTTAGCCAACTCTTCGCCCTCCCAGATAGTATTCAGGAGGAAAGTACCGCCTTTCTGCAAACCGCGTGTAACATCGTACATGTGAAGGTATGCCTGTACGTGGCAAGCCACAAAGTTAGGCGTGGTAACGAGGTAGGTAGAGTGGATAGGTTCGTCGCCGAAACGGAGGTGCGAGCAGGTGAAACCGCCCGATTTCTTCGAGTCGTAGGAGAAGTATGCCTGGCAGTATTTGTCGGTGGTATCACCAATAATTTTTACCGAGTTCTTGTTGGCACCTACGGTACCGTCAGCACCCAAGCCGTAGAACTTGGCTTGGAACATACCCTTGCCGCCCATAGCGATTTCCTCACCGACGGGGAGCGAAGTGAAGGTAACATCATCGTTGATACCCACAGTGAAGTGGTTCTTCGGGCAGGGCAGAGCGAGGTTCTCGTAAACAGCCAGCATCTGTGCAGGCGTGGTATCGTTGGAACCCAAACCGTAGCGGCCGCCGACAACGAGGATATTGTTCAATCCGAGTTCGTCAAGAGCGTCTTTTACATCAAGGTAAAGCGGTTCGCCGTTGGCACCCGGCTCCTTGGTACGGTCAAGCACGCAGATACGTTTCACAGAAGCGGGCAGTGCCTCTTTCAGGTATTTCAGGCTGAACGGACGATAGAGGTGTACGTTAATCATACCCAACTTGTTGTTGCCCTTGGCAGCCTCGTAGTCGATTACCTCGCGGATAGCCTCGCAAGCCGACCCCATACAGATGATGATGTTCTCGGCATCAGCGGCACCATAATAGTTGAACGGACGGTATTTGCGACCGGTAATCTCCGAGACTTTGTCCATATAGTCGCTCACGATGTCAGCCACAGCGTCGTAGTACGAGTTGCAACTCTCGCGGTGGGTGAAGAATACATCGGGGTTCTCCGCCATACCCTTCATCACAGGGTGCATAGGACTCAACGCACGCTCGCGGAACTCCTGCAGTGCCTCCATATCCACCAGCGGACGGAGGTCTTCCATATCCACCACCTCAATCTTCTGATACTCGTGGCTGGTACGGAAACCGTCGAAGAAGTTAAGGAACGGCACACGGCTCTTGATAGTAGAGAGGTGAGCCACACCGGCGAGGTCCATCACCTCCTGTACGCTGCCCTCGGCGAGCATAGCGAAGCCTGTCTGACGGCAAGCCATCACGTCCTGATGGTCGCCAAAGATACAAAGCACGTGGCTTGCCAGCGTACGAGCCGACACGTGGAAGACGGTAGGAATCAATTCGCCCGCAATCTTGTACATGTTCGGAATCATCAGCAGCAGACCCTGCGAAGCAGTAAACGTAGTGGTCAGCGCACCGGCATTGAGCGCACCGTGTACTGCACCGGCAGCACCGCCCTCCGATTGCATCTCCTGAACCATCACGGTCTCGCCGAACATGTTCTTGCGCCCGGCAGCCGCCCACTCGTCTACGTTCTCTGCCATAGGCGAACTCGGCGTGATAGGATAGATAGCCGCCACCTCGGTGAACATATACGCGATATGCGCCGCAGCAGCGTTACCATCACAAGTCATAAATTTTTTCTCTTTCATACGATAAATGTTAGTTATTGTAGTAGTTGTTTATAATCATCAGTACATGAAGCCGAAGAGCCACAGCGGGACTTTGTTTCCCTCTCCGACTTTCAAATCGGCTACCGCCGTCATTCTATAAGAAGGTTTGACAGAAGGCCGTGCCGACACATTAAAATAGTTGACACCATCCACTACAAAGAGTGCGTTACGGTCGGTAGCATTCACTTTATGATTGGCATGCACGGCATTGTAGAAGAACGTTTCCGCCACCGCCTGCGGCTCCACCTGGCGTGTAGGCAAAGAGAAAAGCAGGTTTGTATTCTGCATATAGACGCGTTGCGGTTTCAGCGGATATTGTTTCTCGGGTGTATAAAGCATATTCAGCAAACGTGCATCTTTGAGATACTTGATATAGTTCATAATGGTAGCACGTGACATCCCCAACTGTTCGGACAAATTCAACACATTCAGTTGGCACGGGGAATTCTCGAGGAAAGCATAGAGCAACTGCCGGATCTTTGGCAGATAGGTGACATCTATCTGCTTGATGAGCAACACATCCACCTCCAAAATCATGTTCATTATCTTAAGCAGAGCCTCCTGGAAGTTTTGCTTTTCCAGGAAGAAAGGATAGTAGCCGTGGTGAAGATAGTCGGGAAAATACCACAATGGGTTCACTCTATCCACAATACGCCGTGCGATGTCCTCATGATGCAGGATGATATCACGGAGCGTATAAACGGGGAATTGTTGTCCCGCTTGCAAATTGAGGTATTCCCTGAAACTCAGTCCCCGCAAGTTATACATCTTCACGATATCATGCAATGGATTGTTGTCTTCCGTCAGGCGCATGACAGGAGAGGCAGAGAAAACGATATGGAGTTGAGGAAACCTGTCGTAGCACGCCCTGATCTCTTCCGCCCAATGCTCATATTTGAATGTCTGGTCAAGCAACAAGAGTTTACCGCCATGCCGGACAAACTCTCCCGCGAACTCCAACAGCGAATTACGGGAGAAATAGAAATTGTTGAAATTAACGTACAAGCACTCTCTGGAATTTCCATAATAGTCTTTGGCATAAGAGAGCAAGAATGTGGTTTTCCCTACCCCACGGCAACCTTTGATAGCAATAAGCCTATCCTGCCAATTGATTTCCTTCATAAGCAGACGTTGCACGGGGACATCGAGGTGCTGCAAAAGGTAATCATGTGTTTTGTAGAATGCTTCCAACATAGGCGTCTTTACTTAGGACTATCTTATACCAAACAGACGATACAGACAAGATTGCCGGTATTCCATTCTGCTTAGTTCCACGCTGCAAAAATACTTCATTTCTTCGGTGTTTGCAATGTATGATTGGCAAAAAATAGGTGTTTATTGTGTACAAATTGAGAGATTTTTCGGTTACGAAATGATTTTTTTGTTGATGAGTTGATAAGTTCATGGATTAATGTGTGGTTAAAAATGTCGTTCATCTCTCGTTGAGGGGTCGGTCAGGGGTCGATGAGGCCGGCTAAGAAAAAACCACGACACAGCGTTTCTCCATATAACCGGAAGCAACGGATTCGCCGGCCTGCAAGTTCGATTTGATTTTCCCGAGGGGAATCAATTGTCAGGATACAAAAAGGAAGGCTCGCCAAACAAGGCAAGCTTTCCTTTTTATCCGGCAAGAAGAAAGTTATTTTACTTCTTCAGGAATTGGAAATGATATACAAGTTTTACTCCGCAGTCGAAATAGCCAAGGCCTTTAGCATAGGTATCCGTTGCCGAAAGGATGCCAACCGTTGCGGGCGTAGCAGACGAGGGAGCGGTAACATTGATAAGGCTCTTGTTGGAGGTATCGTTTTTATAGAGGTCGTACACAGAATAGTTGGCATACGCACCCAGTCCGAGAGCCGCACCATTGCGCAAAGTCCATTCGTAGCCCAACTCAGCAGTAATCATAACATTCAGTTTGCTACCATTCCATTTGCCTTTTGTTTTCAATTGGTCATCGGTTACTTTACCCGTAATGACTTCGTTGCTTACATTAACGCCTTCCTCGGGGAAATAGGCGTTGATATCGGGAGTTGTGATACCTTGATTGAAATGCCGATAAACAGGCAGTACAACCTTCGGTCCGGCATTAAAGAAGAAGCCGTTCTCGGTAAGCAAAGAGAACATCACAGGAATCTCCACCTGCAACTGCCCATCTTTTTCATTGACCTGCTTTGCAGAGACCGTATAATCAATGTTTCCATCGGATGTAGCCACCGTATAGGCTGTATCCACACCAGAGCGAAGCCCTGACTGAGCCCAACCGAGCGAAACACCCGTAATGACACCAAGATTGACTTTTTTGCCCTCTTTCTGCCCTGCATAATAAGCATACTGCAAATCAAGCAGTCCATCGAAACCCGGACGCCAATTGCCCATAACATCGGTCTCATGCATCAGAGAGGCGACACCACCGCGCACTCCGACAGAGAAACGATGGTGAGGCATCATACGATTGCCCTGAGTCTTCATCTCCTCTTGCGTTTCTTCCTCAACCACCTGCTCTTCCACTATGGTTGAATCCGATTCAGGCAGAGAATCAGAAACAGTGTTTTCCTGTTTCTTTTTCATCTGCCACAGACTCTCATTGGGAAGAATAGTGTTTTGTTCTTCCGTTTGTCCGCTCATTTCTTTCTCTATGAGAGCCTGCTTTGATGCACTTTCCGCCGCCTTGCTTTCATCATTCATAAAAACAGGTTTCACTGTGTCTTGCCGCGCCACGAGTTGCAGGTTTTCAGGAGCCATCCATGAATAGATGCCCCGAAGAAGGATACCTTCCGGAAAACGGATACCGCCAACCTGCTGAATGACATGACGATAGTTGTACACCCACTTACTGGGTTTCTCGCCCGTAAGATAGGCTTTCGTTTCGGGTTTGATCGTGATGGTGTCGCCAACTTGCCAAGTAGGCGTATCCGTCTCCTGAGCCATCGCAGGAAGAGCCGCCACCAAGGCAAGCACTCCACAAACAATAAAACTCTTTGTTTCCTTTGCTGAAGGATATTTTATCCATGTTTTCATATTCATTCCTCCTTATTTTACGATGTACTTAAGAGTTTGTCCTTGTTCAGCACCTTTCACCTTAACCATATAGTAGCCCGGTGTTGTTTGTGCTTTCATACTATGTGATGCTTCACTGTCAAGAGTGACTGTCTCTACCACTACTCCTGCGAGATTATAGATACTCAGAGAGTACGTTTCCATAGGATCAAGTCCCTTAATCTCTATTGTTTCGCCAGGCGATACGACAGAAGGCGCAAGCGATGCACTTGAAGCCTCATCGGCACAAGTCAAAGTAACAGTACGCAAAGTCGCTCCACAAGGATCGTCTTGGGTAATACCCAATTCGATAACCGCATAGTAGTCACCCGATAGTTTTTCTCCTATTGTATAGTAGTAGCCGGTGGTCAGGAACTCATCATCGGTTTCTCCGTTGTAAGCATTATCCAATTGTCCAACGACACGGAACCATTTGACTTGCTCTTCGGTAGGATCCCAGCCTTTTGCATTGATTGCATTGAGATTGATCATCAGAAGCCACCCATCGTATTTGCTGACTGCAGGCATATTGGCATAATCGGCTACATTGTCTGCCGTAGGCTCTTCCACTACGAGGGTAAAGGCTTTGCTCGTGACAGTATCATTGCAATCAGTTACCACAAGATAGCGGACAGCCACATCTTCCATATTTTTCACAGAGGGTTCAGTCTCAGAGATACGTTTCCATTCGGTTCCGACTTGCAGTTCCCAGAGGACTTCGCTTACACCGACTGTGAAGTCACCATCAGTTTTCTTTTGAAGCAAGGCAACATTCAATGAAGTGGTAGCATCAGCCGTGGCAACAGGTTGCCCGCAGACTGCGACCGGCAGTGAGAATGAGGTCTCATCGGGAAGCGTAGATGCAGACGGCAATGTGTAAACAAAGACACTATAGTTATAAATGCGTTTTTCCGTTCCCACATACTCTATCTCTATCCATGTGGTATCCTTATTGATTTGCGTCGGATTTCCATACTCAGGAATATAGACACTGCCTGCACACACCGTATCAATGATATTCTTTTCAATCGGGATATACAGAGTGAATGAATAGTTGTAAACCGAGTCTTTCAACGTAGTCGCATCGTGTACAAGATTAAATACCGTATCAGAAACAACCGTATCTTTATCAATGGTGAAAGTCTTTCCTGTACGCGTTGTGAAAAGTGTTCCTTCTTCGACTATCTCTTCTATCTCAAGAGTCTCACGGTAAGGATCGGTCGTTTCTAATATAACAACGGAAGATGTTTGAGAAGCACCACATTCAGTTGTATAAATATAACGAAGTGCCACATATTTTGTCCTTGTATCCAACAAATCGCCTGAAAGAGGCGCAAAAGCAGAACCATCAGCCGTTTGTTGTTCCCACGAAACGGAAGTTACTTCAGCAAAAACTGAATCCAAACCACTAACAGGGTCAGGGACAGATGCCTCATAGAAATTCAAAGCATTGAGAACCGCAGCATCTGCCGATGTAATATCAACAGCCTTACCCGCCGTAACCGAAAGAGTTGTCAGTTCTGCAGGGTATTGTGCAGGAACTATTGATTTCGCCCAAATACTGTACTTATATACGTGTTTTCCTGTTGCTGTAAGTTCCGTTTCTGTCCAACTTGTGTTTTCATTGATTTGCCTTGGTGTTCCATACACGGGAATATAGGTGTCGCCCAAACAAACCGTATCTTTGATGATATGCTCAATTCCCCTATCAAGGGTGATTGTATAGACATAGACAGAATCTTTAAGAGTATGTTCATCATGAACAAGATTGAAGACCGTATCTGTAATAACCGTATCCTTGGTAATGGTAAATATCTTCCCTGTCCGTGTTTTGAAAGATGTTCCATCTTCAACTATCTCCGTTATCTCAAGAGTTTCACGAAGAGGATCAAGGGTCGGTATCTGCAAAGCGACACTTGTACCACCTCCTTGACATTCTGTTTCATAGCGATAACGCAAGGTAACAATCTTTGTCCGCGTATCAAGCAATGTCGTTGTATTGAGAGGTACAAACGATCCGCCTTCCACCAACTGCTGTTGCCAAACAAGTGACGCAACAGGAGAATAGAGAGAATCCAAGCCACTGACGGGGTTAGGCGTTGAACCCGTATAAGAATTCAAAGCATTGAGAACTGCCGTTGTGGCAGCAGTCACATCAATGGCTTTACCTGCAGTGACCGGCATCATTATGAACTCGGAAGGATATTGAGCTGGAGCAGTATGGAGTACTCTGACATTGTAGATAATGATGGAGTCACCCTGCATTGTGAGTGGTCCATCGGTATAGGTGAAACGGAGACTATCCACCAAGGTAGTATCCGTCACCACCGTATGAATACTTCCTGTTTGTATAATTTGGAAATCTGTATTACCCTTGCATGTCACCGTATCCACTATTAGCGTATCACGCTTATCAGGCAGCGCATCCACCAATTCGGCACTGATGTGTGCATCTCCGTCGGTGGATGAGAACTTTATCAACATGATAGGCCAACCCATCTGCTCCATGAAAGTACGATCCACAATCTTGTACTTGAGTTCTTCGGGTGCAAAATCATAATTGAAGGACGCCAATGGTTCATCGTCACAATCGAAGTGAATCTCTGCTGCCGCCGAGATGTTATTAGCGGCAAGATTTTCCACATTCAGTCGGAAGTCCTTGTCAGGATTGTTGCGAAGCGTATCCAAATCTACCTTATACCAGAGAGTCTTATCGGCAGGGTGTATATTTCCGTTATCCCAATCGAATAGAATAGGAGCCGAGCAGACCTGCCCGCGCTCATCCGACAAATCCACACGGAATGAGAAATCTTTGACAGAAGTTACACGCACATAGACGGTATCGCCTGCTATGTTGTCAATCAGGGCACGGGAGAACACTTTGCTATAGGTCTGCAATGCAGCGAAGGTCTTTGTGCGGTCAGTCATAGGTGACACTACAGGACATTCAAATGCAACTTCGGCTGTAATAGTGTTGGTTTCTGTCCCGTTTGTCACTTTCACCGTAGCATCGCCACTGGTAAAGTTCTGCAAGTGATAGGCACTCATCTTATACCATTGCTCGCCTGCCGATTGAGGTATATCCACATTATATTCCAACAATTTGGCTCCACCACAAGCCTCTATGGGAGTAATGGGCGTGTCATTATAGGTAAATGCATAGACACTATCTGTTTGAGCCGTTGTAAGGCAAAGATAGACCGTATCGGGTCTCAGGCTCAAGATAGTGGCGCGTTCCAGATTGATTTCTCTTTTCCCTGAAGCCCCCAGATTCATAGAATAGGTTGCTACAGGATCACTGTTGCAATCAAAATAGATATCTGCTGTAACATTTCCTGCTTTAGCATTTTTGTTTACTATGCCAATTGTAGCCGCCAGAGGATCCGTTTCCTTGATATGGGTGAGCCCGATCTTATACCAAACCGTTGTAGAGGCCTTCTGCATGTGTCCCTTCACCCAATCGAAATCAATCCCCGTGAGACATGAGAGCCCTTGGTTTTCCTTTTGCAGATTGACATAGATGTGCAAGGGTTGATCCGTATCCACACCAATGTACAACTCAGGATTACTGAGCGATTCCAACATATCGCGTGTGATGGCCTTCACATATTCTTCTCCAGCAGAGAGTTTCATGAGACGAGTGGCAGCATTCTTACCCGGGCAATCAAAAGAGAGTTCACCATGGATGGTTGCCACACCTGTTCCTTCATTCACCACAACGATCTGCGGCACAGTATCGTTCATAGCCCAAACGGGAGACAAATCCACATAATACCACATTTTTCCTGCAGTCTGATGATGTCCGTTCTCCCAATCAAATGTGGTTGCGGCGGCACAATCGTTGTCAGATGCCACAGATGGCACCAACTTGGCCGTAATACGGATATTCCTGTCGGTTGTGAGACCTATGAATACCGTATCCGTTGCAAGATTGGAATACAATGCATTCTCCAAACGTTTCTCTACAGTTGCACCCGCTGCAACAGTGCGGGTAAGATCCGTTGTTGCAGAACACGGACAATCAAATGCGACAGAAGCCGACAATGTTGCCACAGAAGAAGACAAGTTCTCCACCGTGATGAGAATATCCTTATCACGATTGGCATCGCTCTTCGCATCGGTTAACCCAACGGCATACCACAAGTCGGTTTTTGCATTCTGCATTGCTCCCAAAGTCCAATCAAACACCTTTGCCGAACGACAGGCATTGCCCTCCGTACGGTTCTTGAGACGTGCTGAAAAAGTGATGGGAGCATCCGAATGAAGGCGAACCCATACATACGTATTATCCTCAATCTCTTTAATCAGATTGCGTGCCAGTTCCTTCACAATGATCTGTTTGCTCCCGAGACTGATCGAGTGGGATATAAGCGATGTGTAAGGATTGGATACCGCTACATCCGCCGTGATGTGCGCCACTGAAGCAGAAGTATTGCTCAAAGTGAGTTCCACCTGTTTTTTATCCTGCAACAAGTCGGCTACAGTAATCTTGTACCATTGCTCCGAAGAGTTGGTGTATTCCGTATTCAGAGCAAAATCTATTGCAGAGGCAGGAATAGTGGTAGAAGGAAGTACATTCGCATCCACAATATCCGCCTTGATATGAATACGCTGCGTGGTACTAACCTTCACATAGACCTCATCGGAAGAAACCACATCAATCATGGCTCTGTCCAATGTTTTCTCTCTCGTTGCGCCAGTGGCAAGTGTACAGGTATATGATGACAAACCGGAAGACGGACAGTCAAAACTGAATTCTGCGACAACCTTTGCTGCCGCAGATCCCATATTCTGCACAGAAACTTTCACCGTCTTGGTCGGGTCAGCCTTGACACCGGTCAAATCAACCCTGTACCAAGCCTCTGTTGCTGTTTGCGTTACACCCGCATAATCGAAGAGCGGCGCATTGAGGCAGTCCAAATCTTTCTCACCAGGTTCCACGGGTTCTGCAGAGAAATGAATAGGTTTGTCCGTTTTCAACAGAATATAGACTGCGTCCACATTCAACGCCTTGATAGTTGAATTCGCCAAGTTCATTGCATAGTTCCTATTGGGCAATATCTGTTTGGTGACAGCCTCATTGAGCGATTGGAACGAACCTAACTTGACATAAGGTTCAGCCGTCACTGTCGCAGTTTCCATAGAGGAGAGATTGTTCAAATAGAGCAGGACATCGCTACCATTCGGCACTGCGCTGAGATCCACTTTGTACCAAAGGGCATCACCGTTGCCAGGATGGTCATTTCCTGCAAGCCAATCAAAGTCAATAGGATCTGAAGAGGAGATCCCAAAACCGGCAAATGCGCAAAGAACGCCCATGCACATCACCATCAAAAGAGAGGCAAGTTTTTTCATTGTTACACAATTAATAGTTTATTATTTCAGTTACTTATATTTTTCATGTCATCACTGCACCACAATCCGTGTTTGGTGTTCACCTTCGCTTGTGGATAGTTGCAATATATAATTACCGCTTGAGGAAAGCGTGAAAGAAGACATTCCTCCTTCATGCCATTGTTCCAACACAAGATTACCTAACATGTCATACACACGCAGTAAGGCGGCTTCATCAAGAAAGAGCGTAATACTTTGCCCCGCCGATGCCATTGTAGGACGAACGAGGAAAGACAAAGGCAACATATTCTGTGAGGTCTTCACCGGTTGTTTTACGGTCAGAAGTATTCTTCTGTCACACTCCCCGTCCGTGTGAATAAGGTAAGAGAAATCACCATAACGGTTCACCACCCCCTGTCCACGATACAAGAACGGGAAGGCAGTTGATTCAACCTCCATGGTATCATATTCCGTCATGGGAGGTATCACAGTCAGATTATAGGTCGTCAACAGAAGGGAGTCAGTCCTCGAAAGGTAGAATGTATCCGTATATACGGTAGTCCGGGTCAATATCGTATCGGACAACTGCAACGGAATTCCCTGACACAACACCGTATCAACGTTGTTCATGTATTTCGTAAGCGGGGAAACGAACCAGACTCTTCCTGTTGCAGCAGTTGAGAAACGGAAGAAGAGCGGTTGTTGCTGTCTGTAGGCATTCTCCAGTTGAGACAGTTGCGGTAGCCACACATGCGCAGAATCCGTCAAGCGGGCAGTCATCAAAGCCGGCGCATCACAAGCCCCCAAAGCCACTTCCACATCAACAGGTTTACTGTCTTTCTGAATCCATTGCACCGCCATCTCCACAGGTGCCACTGTATAATCCAACCGATATACATTGTCAGAAGCACTCAGCACATACGCCATATTGTAGTGCAACGGAAGGGGATTAACGCACGTAGAGTGATACCCATCGTCGTAAGAAGTCATCACTACACGTCCGGAGACTCCTGCATGTGGTACAACACGTATATGCACGTCCATATTTTTGATAGTTTCCGAGGAACTGCCACCCAACGATTCCAATTTTTCATCAATATAATCCGATGTCACATTGTAGGCTCTATTTTTAGAAATAGTGGTGGAAAGCAGAGGCTCTTTCGATGTGCAAAGAGGGAAAATGTCAATATTCACAGAACCCGTAGAAAACCAATAGGCAGTAAGCCCCTGCTGAATATCGAGTAATTTGGCAGTGTACCACGTTGTATCGCTCAGTACTGTATCAATGCCATAAGCAAATGGTATAGAATTATCTTTACAATCACAATAGTAAGGCACTCCAAATAATTTATTCCAGTATTCACACGATACTATAAGTGCAGCCCGAACCTGCCCTATCATGGCAAATATAAGAAACGCTATGTAAGTAATCTTTTTCATATCAGTTGATCAGTTTTTTCACTCCGTTTGTAGTTCTCAACACATACACGCCCTGTGGCAAAGAAAGCATGGCGGGGACATCGGGCTGCAAGAACAGAGTCCGCACCAATGTACCTGTCAAGGTATAGACAGCCAATTGCACAGGTTGCTTGGACACCACCCGCCAACCGCCGTCAAGTTGATAGCAATACCAATCTTCATTGTTGAGTTCTGTCAATGCCGTTTCTCCCTCGTGCTTTGTAATATCTGTCATCGACAGAATACCCTCCATATTGTTTACAAAGCGCACATACACAAAGCCGTTGTCGGCAGAATAGTTCCACAGCGAGGTGATTTCGGGGGTAACTGTTATAGAATCTTTTCCTGCAGCGAAATCAAACGGAGAAGGTTGCAACACATGGATATTATCCGCTGTGAGGTAGAAATTGCAATCGTCTGCCACAAACATAGCAGCATCGGTTATTCCTTCCCATTTCACTTGCACCATTTTGTCCTTCCAATCGGGCAAATAGATTTTATACTTCTCCCTGGCATCCGCCACAATGGTATTCTTTGACGGAAGATCCAACAGTACGCTCTGCGTAAGGCAGTTCTCCGTCCATTCCGTCAAAGTGAGGTTGCCATCTTGAGAAATACGGAAGCGCAAATAGAGCGTGCCGTCCAAAGAACGATGTGCCAAATCTTTGAGGTCGGTGGGACGCAGATCGAAATACCTGGTGGTCTCCCCTTTCGGTAGCGCCACCAGAAAACTGTCCAACAGCGTTTCATCGGGGTTGGCAGGATCGAAGAAACAAGACGTTCCTGCATAAACCATCAAGTCGGCAGCAGCATCCCATGAGAAACGTATGTACTGTTCCGTCCAATCTTTCACGGGGATATTATATACCGCATCTGGCTGGGACAAGGTCAAGGCTACAGGCGTATTGAGCGAAAGTGACGGAGTGGCTTCCAAGCATGGCTCAAAGCGGGGATCCATCACAAAACTGAACGTATAGTTCTGCACATTTCCCGCCTCAGCCGTGACACGCACTTGTGCAAAGCCAGGCACTCCCTTCGCCTGCTCTATAAGCACAGTGGCGGCAGGAACGGTGGATGTGGCTTCCACGACAGGCAGTTTGGTGACCGTTGTCCGATAACTGGTTTCTCCTTCCGTAAGCGGGTAAGGTTTGCCATCAATGGTGAGAGAAGCGAGAGAAGCATCTCTGCTCCGCCCTGCAATGAGATGAAGGGTATAGGTCTGCGTATTGCCTGCTTCGGCTGTAACCAGAATGGTCGCCGTTCCGGGGAGAGAAGATGCTTGTGTTATGGTAACCGATGCTGTGGCACTGTTCGGTACTGCCGTAACCACAGGACTTTCCGTTGTCACCTCCACATTATTGTAGGCAAGTGTTGCTGCCAAAAAGTCGGGAAGCGGATTTCCATCCACCGAGATAGAACGAAGTGTGGCATCAATGTTACCTTCCGCAGGCGCAGCCGTGGCGGAAATCGTATAGATTTTGTCACCGAAAGTCAGTTTTGTGGCAGTATTGTTAAATGTCGGCACCTCTCCGTTATAGGCTTCGTAGCGAATGTCTGCAGTTTTCACGGCTTTGAGTATTTGCGCTTTCTTTGTGCCGGCAGGAAGAACTGCCGTAATTGTGAGAGCCTCGTGGTCGATTGCCGCCGAGACACCACCAATGATAACCTCTATCAACCGGCTTATCTCCTGAAACTCTTCAATCTTGAGAACACCCTCGTTCTCTGCAAAGAGACGTACATAGAGGTCTGTCTGATAGATATCCTTAATCCAGTCGGACGTGAGACGGGGACGCACCACAAGTGTATCGTTTGCCAAACTATAATCTTGATATACACGGCTATAGTGCGTGAGAAGACAGTCTTTTCCGTCCACGAGTTCCATAATCCCTTCGCCAGCCCACGTGATACGATAGGTCTTGTTAATCCATTCGCCCAACGGCCACAAATGTACATAGACCGAGTCGGCAGGGATAACACGCAAAGAGGTGTTCATCCCCAGCGTGTTCACATATTCCCGACAGCGTGCATTCACGGAAGTGGAGACAATATCCACGGACGCCTGCGTTGGATTGACAAGGCGCACATAAGCGGGTATGGAATAGGTGACACCCTGGTTATAGAGCATATCACGATAGTTGCGGTCGTAAATGATGCTATAATAGAGTTGCCCATTCTCGTCGTATTGTTTGTCGGGTACTTCGCGCATCGGGAACGAGAGGTGATATTGGTCAGCGGTTTGCAACATCTTTGCCACCAACGTATCTTCATAGACTCCCTGTGTGCAGGTAAGGTCTATCCATACTTCGGGTGCCCCCACCGTGGTATCTTCTGGATAATAGTAGATGGTGAGCGGCAGCGAAGCCGTTGTAGCCGTAAACCAATACTCTCCTGCAGGAAACGAACCCGAATACTCCACATCCACAGGAATAGCGTTCTCGCAACTCCCGCCCACCTCCGCACGGAGCGAAAAAGCGGAGAAAAGTATCAACAATATAAGGCCAGTTTTCTTCATACCGTCATTGTATATTTTATACATCATTATTCCGTTACTATCAGTTTGATTGTCTGCCATGTCCCCTGCACCACATAAACTCCTGCAGGCACGGAAATGTGTTTCGTCCGATTCTGTCCGAGCAGCCCTGTCCACAGCAAGAGACCTTCCACGGAATAGACACTTACAGTCTGTTCCACCAACGATTGCAAGAGAATACCCTCTCTGCCATACGCCAACAAGGTGTTGCCCATAACAGAAGGAAGCGATGTATCTTTTGCCTGCATACTGCGCAAGACAGATGTGCTCAAGTCGGAAAGCGAAGCATAAGCGTCCGTGTTTGCCGAACTCATCACCAACATGGTCTCCCAAGGCATTATGATATGCCCCAACTCTTGACGCACAAAATCGTGCGTCTTGCTTTTGGTATCAGGTATAAACACCCGACCCGTTTCGTCACTCGTCGTATCATTGGCAAAAGTGGAGTTTCCTAGCAAATACACCACCCTATCGGGATCTGTGGCATCCATATAATCAAAGATATATCCGCCACTACCTTCTGCCGAAGTGACATAGCCCATCATTGCATTCTTCCCATTCAACTTCTGCGGTCCGTAACCCTCGAAGATAAGATACTTGCCTGTCCAATAGTCATCTTTTCCTGCGGGGAGAAAGAGAGAGTAGTTTTTGCCACGTTGCATTAGGACTTCGGTATTCGGACGTATGTTTCCGTCCTTGTCAATATATGTATCTTCGGTTTCAGCAGGCACGGCATATTGCCATTTGCTGCTATAGTCGTTGATATTATGCTCCACATTCCACATCCCAGGATTTTCAAGTTCATCCGCATCCTGTTCTTCAACTTGTTGATAAAGATAGTAGTTGGCATGACTCAGATCGTGTCCTGCAAGCGACGGATTGTAGTGTGTCAGCAATGTCGGATTGAGGTGCAGCGTTTTGCGGCATATATCCAACAAATCCATATAAACACCTGACCCTTTCCCAGAAAGGATATCAGGAAGCAATGACGTAACGATGCCCTGCGCCAAGACACCGTCCGCTTCGCCCTGCGTACGGAGATACTTTTCCGTTCCTTTGTCGGCTTGCGTCAACCCTTTGGCTGCCAAACTATCGTCGGGAAGCGTCTCCACCACATATACATTATGTACATCATAAGGCGGACAAATGGTGTACCATTGATTCGAATTGAACGAAAGCATAGTGTATAGTCCGTGTGCTATCTTATAGTCATCGTTGTTTGTCACCTCCGAGAACTCGTGTTCGCCTGTCAACGTATCAGCGGCAAAAGAAATAGCCTGCTCCACCCTCACCGGCAGACCCGCCAAGGTGACAGAGGCATATTTTTTGGTATAATCGTTGAGGCGGGTATAGAAGAAGAACGCATTCTTTCGTGGCGTTCCGTCCGACTCTGTGGCAAACACTTCCACATCACCACCCATGGTAAGCAGTCCATTCACACCCATCAAGGGAATGACACTCACATAGTTGTGGGTATAAGAATTGGTTTGCTTGCCACAATCGCCTGTAGGTAGATAGGGATAAACATAGTACTTGTCCTCGCTCTTAACTGGCGTAAGGGAAGCCGTTCCATAGGCAGGATAAGACGCAGAGAGGTCTAACGAAGCAAGTCCGTCTGCATCGGGCGCAGCCACTTCCGTCTCCGTACGACAAAGCACCTCTTTTGCCGTATTCACGGGCAGGTTGCCTTGCTCGGCAGAAGCATCGCAGGCATAGACGTTGCAGTTGTTGAACGTACCGCCATCGATGCGCGTCTTTATGGGAAGACGAAGGTCGGTGTAGTCGCGATACCAACCGTGGGCCACCACATCCACCACATCACGAAACTCCTCGGCAGAATAGGTAGTAAACGTACCATCCTTGATATGCACTGTGAACCAGGCTCCCGAATACTTATCGGGCGTCGCCATCGAAGTACCCACGCCGTACTTTCTCATAGGTCTATCAGAATCAGAACTTTTCCCCATTTCAAGCAGTCTGTAGCAAATAGCCATGGATGTCACATAGAACATACTACTATTGCCCGCTGTGGTGAGACGATATTGCCCGCCATCAAACGTGCAACGCCCGAAACGGTTGCCGAGGTCAATGGACGGTGCATCGCGATGTTCGACAACAGGCAGAGCCAACAGACCATTGGTTGCTACCGTACCCGATGCAGCGGGGAAACGATCATCAAAGTTCAGACTACATGATTTGTTTTCCACATCAGCAATATCGCCTATAGGACGAACAGTTATCGGTGCTGCGTGCATGGAAATTATTTCTGCCAAGATATTCATAACGGCGTCTGTAGAAGAGTAAGCAGACTCTGCACCTCCTGTCAGACAATTATCGCCCTTAATATGGAAGTTCACGGTGAATATACTGCCATTAGTCTGCTCACCCGATGAACCAATTGCAAATGGTGCCGCCATCCCTGTAGAAGTACTCTCCATAAAACCATTAAAGTTCAAGTCTCCCAAGTTCTTGGGTTGCACAGAAAGCACCTTGTAGTCGTGCAGATAGACATCTACAGACTCATCGTCGGTTCCCTGCAGATAGAAGAATCCCTCACTTGCCGCGCCATTGCCGGCAAAGGCATTCTGCACACTACCCGTGAAATAGAGTTTCTTTCCGTTCAAGTTCTTCAGTACGAAGTTGGATGCAGAGACTTGGCGGAAATCGACAGGCACATAATAGTCGTTCCCGTCGGAGCAGACCACCTTGCTGAAAGTAAACATCATATCCTCATCAACAGGGAACGAAAAGCCCATAGCGGATAACTCCGATACCTCCGTCTCCGAGAAACGCATAGCCGCATAAAGGTAATCCATCGTGCCTTTCTGCCCTGCAAACAAGTCTGTCAAATAGTCCTGCGGCAGTTTGGGTGCAAGCAACTGCTCCACCGCCCCATCGGGTTTCACGCCTGTAGGTGCAATATAAGGCAGTCCGAACACTGCCATACCGGCAGGATAGTTTCCTGCGGAATAATAACAAGACTTGCCATCTGCCCAATAACCACTTGAATAAATTGTATTAGAAACATTTACCTCAAATGAATTTACATAACAATACCATTGTTCTCTCCCTGCTGTTGCATCAAATTGTCCATTGCTATTACAGTCAAACACAAAGACATAAGGAATATTCGCTGAAAAACCCAAAGCCTGTGCCGTGACAGCATCAAACTGAAGGGAAATAAACAACCTGTCAAACACTGCCACACCATTTTTGTACGTTGTGTTCCAGAAATCAGAAGGCAGTAATGCAGACAAGCCGGAATATGCCTCCGGATATATAGAAGTAGGCGTAATGGCATACCGAACTGCTGCATTCAATGCAGAAATACCCAAACATATACTCAGCAAAAGAACGCAAGCGACACGATGTACTATACTCTGCAACTTCATTTTCATACCATTACCCTTTTAATCTGTTTCCACAAAACATATACCACTGCCAACAGCAAGCAAAGACCGACTGAGTCGCCGACAGGCATTGCCCATTTGGCAAACTCCGTATAAATATCGGGCGTATAGCCATTGCCATATTCCCCTTGCCACCATGCTTCCAAACCGGAAAGGTCGGTTGCTCCCGTGGCGTAATACTCGTCCAACCACTGCTGCCATACAGAACCGACATCACTGCCGCCAAGAACAGGTGCACGGCGCACAGCAGAAGACGATGATGCCACCGCCAACGGAGATACACCATGATAGGCCGAAGCCTGCACTCCGAATGTACCACTTGCCACAATGCTGTTCCGTTGCAATGATGACAGAACATTGCCATAGGTCTGCTCCGAGAGAGACGGCAACAAGGGCGCTACCATGTTTTCACCATTCCAAGTCTGCGAGGAAGAAACAGCAACACAAGACGAAGCCACCCTTGCCGAACTCTGCCTACGGGTCGGAGCAGAGAAACCGACCATCGGCTTTGGTTCAGCAATTGCAGGCAAGGTCTTGTGGTGCTGTAAGATGGTTTCCGCGCGTTTTTTTTCAGCAGCAAAACGAGGATAATCGGGTTGCATAGCCAGTTGTTCTACAGACGGCGTTCTCCACTCTATTGTATCACAGACGAGCAACTGATTCTCTCTTTGCTCAAACACATACACCCACAGACTCGCCACGGAACAGAGCAGCAATCCTGTTGAAATCATTATGTTTCGTTGTGTATGCGTCATTCTTATTTTGTTTTTGTGGGCAAAGGTAATAAATCATTCAAAATTATTGTCCGTTTCTGTCTGTTTTTGTCCGTTTTCTTCCCGATAATCCTCAATAAACCACTATCTTTCTTGCATCCGCACCATTGCGCACCAAATAAACACCCGCTGTGGCAGAAATCCGCGAAAGGGACGATGCCTCCAATGACCAGTTGCCCAAGAGACGTCCGCAGGCAGTATAGACCACTATTTCACACGGCTTCTGCGTCTGAACCAAGATTGAGGTTTCCGCCCCGTAAGCCTGCCACCCTGTGCCGGAGACATTGCCTACAGCCGTGGTGTTGCGTCCGAGGACGCGGTAAATCTGCATGGTCTCGTCACTGCCCAATACATATCCCTGCATGGGTTGTAAACTTGCAATGGCTTCCGCATGGAACGAATCGTCGCCATACAGAGCAGGATCCAGCACATAGTATTCACCCGATAGCAAACCGTTCTGCACAGCAAAAGTTGGATTACCATCCATTACAAAATCCAAATCAGCAGCAGGACGTTCCACCATTTTGGAGACAAAAGCGTTTGTGCCGTTCACCATTTGCCCTTTTGCGCCACGCAAAGTCACTCTGTTTCTTGTCCAATACCCTTCATCGCCTTGTACGGAGGGGAACTTGAGAATATACGTCTTGCCCTGCTGCATCGTGGTGCCATCGGCGTGCGTATGGTAGTTTGCACGGAAAGCGTCCCCAACGCCATGTGTCGTTTGGTTGCCATTGCCGTCATCCAGATAGTAGAGATAGCAATAGGCATTGGCATTGATTTGTTTCCGCTGCGCATCATTTGCGTTGTCTGCGGGTTCCACATAGGAATAGAACCGGAAATGCGGGTCGGCGGGGTCGGTAGCAAAAAACTCCTCGGCAGTGAACGGAAGACAGAGGGCCTGATACAGGTTTTCCGCTTTTATCTCCGGACAGAAAGCCGGCTGTCCCCACACTTTGAAATCGTTTTCCACAAGTATTTCTCCGCCTTGCTCCACGGTCAGGTTATAGGGTTTCACGATCCATTCTCCGCCACGCAATACCCGGTCGGTTATCTTTCTGCCCGCCTGTACTAAATAGTTGCGCGCAACAATACCCGAAGCATTGCCTTCCGCATCTTTCGGAAAATAGAACCAGCAGCGACTATCGGCATCCGACCATACGTTGTTCATGCCATACTTGTATTCCGTGCTTTGCGAGGGGTTTGCCAGAACAGCAAAGCGGGTGGTGTCTTGCGGTGCATTGTCCAAATCGGAGGAAGAATAATGGTAATCGGTATAATCGGTATTGGCAACGAGCATCTCCGTAGGGAAACGATAGACCTGTTCGAAGTTTGCGTTTTGTATATCAAACTGATTTTCTTGCCAACCAAGCACGCCTACTTTCCAATCCGATTTATACAACGAAGCGGCAGGCGGATTCATGGTATAAGGTTTCTTATCGCTATCATAACCCGCATAGATATCATTCCCATAACCATGCGTTAAATTCTTTGCGCTATAAAGCGGCCAAAGGAATGTTCCGCCATTGATTTCCACATCAGGTCCCAACAAAGGTTGGCTATCAATAGTATAAACGGAGTTATTGCCTACATTAGGTTTCTGAGAAGTATAGCCATACGACAAAGGATCGGTCTCGGCTGAGATTGTCCCCCCATTGATAACCAAATGACCTTGCGGGAATCCATCCCCTACACCAAACAGAAAAACTTCTGCATCCGCACTTTTAATCATTGATTGCACACCAGAGGTAGTATTTCGAAAAGTTTCTTCATTAGCAGTCAAGACCCATGCACTATTTCCGCAAGCCATATAATTTGTAGATTTTCCCGCACAGAGAGTCAAAATACCTGTTAATCGAGTACCCAAGTAAATTACAGGATAACGTTTGAACCAGACGTCCCGCGTATATCCGTTTGCCGGCCACAAGTTTATTTGTCCTCCGTCTATGACAAATGTTCCATGTTCTCCTCCCGTAACCAATGGTGCTTCATAGCGGAGTCCATCCACATTTGAATATACATCTGTTGTAGATACAATAGGCTTCTTTGTATCATTATCTTGATATTGTGTTTTGGATACCGAGTTAGCATAGCCTGCCGCATCCGACTTGTTTTGTGAAGTACGTGTAGAAAGATCCAAATAAGCATCGCGCTGCAGCGAACCATCCACCCATTCACTACCGATTCTACACGTTATGCGTGACCGCTGAGAAGAAGCAGGAAGACTATATGATTTATCAAACAACTCGCCTGCATGGTCTGCCGTCATGAACAATGTACTATCTTTTATGGCTATCGGTGCAGAATAGTTCGGAGTAATATGATATATTGCATCATTAATTGTATAACTAAAGTAAGAAGCATTGACATGCTCTATCACTTGCAATCTTCCTCCCATATTTCCTCCCAAATAGTTCTTTCCTTTGAGGTGAATTGACGATGTATTATTCCCCAAGTTTGCGGCTTCCGGCAGATAGAACACCGATGCTTTGCGGGATGAATATGCATACCCCCGATAGGTCTGACCAAACTTATAGGTATCGTCAAATATCGTTTCCACGTCAAGCACATTGGCAGCATTGAGACGTACATTATCCAAATAGATGTCGGAATTAACAGGTTGCATCCAACCCAAGCAGTCTCCACTATTCCAGAACAGGCTATCGCACGTACCTGCAATATATACTTTGCTGTCCGTTATCCGTCCTGCACGACCTGCAGGCGTGGAAGGATCCACCGTGTGTTGCCACAAGTAAGACTTATCGTCACCATTCTGCTTTTCGTAGATGTAACATTTCTTTGTATCCTTCTTGCTAAACAAATACAGGCGATCCATCGTAGTTGTACCATCCTGCAAGAAAGCCGCCGTGGCATCAATGCCTGTCAAGGTTTCAAAGGCAGGGACAGTTGACAAAGAGAGTTCTTTCGCATTGGTAGGGAACCCTTCTTTTTCCGTTGTAACTATGATTGTTTGAGCATATTCCTTTCCCTTATCAGAGATTGTTTTCAGCAGATACGTGTAGGCTGTTTCAGGGGACAATTCAGAGTCCGTGTAAGTCAATTTCTCGGGCGACAATGTTGCCACCTTTGTTCCATTGCGCCATACTTCGTAAGACGACACATTGCTTCCCCCTCTTGTCCATGCCAATGCGATCCAAGATGCATCAGGCGTAGCAGACAAAACAATATCATCGAACCAACGCCGCAAGATGATGTTCAGTGTGGCTGTCACCTCACGGTGTTCTCCATTCAGTTCATTGCCTCGCACGGTGACTACAGCCGTTTCTGCTCCCACTGCAGCAGGCGCAGTACAATCAAGATACAGTTTTGTTTGGTCGGATGAAAGCGAGGGAACGACCAATGGTGAATTGCTTTCTGCCGTCAATGTTCCCATTGCCTGCGTTGTAATGGCAAACGTATCCTTCAGGATTTCTGAAGTCAACCATTCGTAGGACACGGTTGTCTGCTCGGTCTCCTCTTTCAAAATATGAATCTCGCCGGGAAGGGTATTATCCAATCCTTTACCTGATAATTGAATATCCTGTTGATAAGATATTTTCGTTCCTGCTGCGTCCGTCCATGTAGCCGTAAGCGTGAGCATAGCAGGATATTCTTTGCCTGCTTCCGTAGGGGTAAACCGAATGGTTACGCTACCATTTTGCGAGACACTCACCACTTCATACCCTTCACCCGATACGGAGGCGTCCCAAGCCACTTGGGAATGAGGGTTGGGAAAATCGGTTGCCGGCTGTTGGAATGTATATGATACAGAAGTATTAGGCGTTATTTCGCCAAAAGAATGTGCCGATTCTTGCACCGTAAATGTAGGTGTAAGATCCGCATTGGCTATGGCAGTTCCTTGAATGTTTTTTGTTTCCTGTCCGCCGGAAGCATCAGGAAAGCCCGTGGCAGTACCGGTCACAACGATTGAATTATCACCGTGTATTGCCGTAAGAGGATCAATAGTGTAGGTAGTGTTCAGAGTAAACGATGGAATATCCGCAGTTGCATTATTCTTTGTATATCCATCTATTGTCCATTTTCCTGTGACTTCATCAAACACTACTGATTTTGCATATTTTATTCCAGAGAATGTCAGTGTATTGGTAGATTTCCGGTTTTTCCATGTCGCCATAGCAGGCGTTCCTGCAACGGATGTACCTAACTCTATTGTTTTAGGGGTGAACTTTACGCTATATCGGTAGGTTTCAGTGTCACCACTGCTTGTTGACGCTTTCAATTGTACTGTTGAAGGGGAAGAAGATCCGTTTGTGGTTTCTGCAGATGAAGTTCCACTCCAGGAAGCAGATTCATAGCCATAACCAACCGACCACAGGTAGAAAATAACACTTTCACCAGATTCAACATCATCACTTTTCACATTCCCTGTTGCAGTAATTGCTGTAGCACTATTCTTATTATTGCCGGTACTTACATACACAGTTCCTGCTCCCGTAGGCGATACGGATGTCACAGACAATTCTGCATAGTGAGAACCACCACCATACACAACTACAGAGCAGCAAAACAACATCAACAGAAGAAGAGTTCTCCTAATCAACGCACTGCACACACTATTTATTTTCGCACTATCCATTGTTGTAATTTCGGCTTAATAAGAATCAGTATAAAAGACAGCACCCACAAAATGTGTTCGCAACAAACCAAGCGATGCGGAGCAAAAAACATTACAACACACCATACTCCCAACACAACAGACCACCCTAACGCCCAATACTTACGCCAATGCCAAAACAAGGCAGGAAACGGATTAAAGGGAATGATCAGCCAGTTCCATTCTGTACCGGGCAGCGAAGAAAACAAGACCAAATAGGTCATCAACAGTCCCATAAGTGTTTGCAGAGTGAGCATACCATAATCCACCCATTGGGAGGTGATCCACAAATTGCCAACGGCGAGCAACAGCAAAAAAGCAAATACCCACACAGGTGAAACAGGGCACTCTTTGCGAGGAGTAGCCGACAATAGTTCTATTTGCTCTGCAAGCAATGGTTCTCCTTCCACTTTAGCGGTCTGCCATGTTCGAACCAAATCTGCAGGAACTATAAGTTTTTCTTCCGGCGGGAATTGCTTGTCCACTTCTCCACCGACCAACGTCATACAAAAGAAAAGATTCCAACTATGCGGTGAATTATTGTAAAACAATTCCCGCATAGTACAATGCTTCAGATCTTCCGAGAAGGGAGCGTATATTATCGGAATGGTATCTAATGCTTCGTGCAAGATATGTACACAAGCAATTGCACATCCTCTGTGAATATAATCATAAGGCAAACTTGTTCCTTCCATTATGTGTTCATCCAATACCCTCCAAAGACTTTGTTTCACCTTGGGAGGCAGATTCATAGGATACTCCCATACGCCACGCTTCTCGTCTGCATACATCTGCAAATACTCTTCCGTAGGAATTGCGAACATACCCATCTTCAAATCACCCGTCAAAAAACGCCCTACTCTATGAGCCACATTTTCACTTTCATAAGAAAAACAATAATCCAAACCATAAGCAGGACACTGCAAACGGAAACAGATATGCCCCAAAATGGAATACAGCACGTCACCATGAGCCGCAATCATAAGGGACGTACGGACAAAGTCATCTGACAACCGATCGGCAGGTTCTGCCGTCTCCTTAGACACACAGGACGCAGGCATAAAAACATTCTGTGCTTGCAGTTGGCACGACACCAAACACAAGAACAACAATACCAACGTTTCTATTTGTCTATAAGGACGCATCATTTATGTACACTTCAAAGTTTTCTTATGCCAAAAAGCGATATTCAGCGCATACGTTCCTGCCAACAACAAGACAAAGCCGAGGGCATCGGAGAGCGATCCCGGCTTTTCCACAGCGGACTGGTTGTTGTCGCCATTGCCGTCACCTATACCACTACCGCCGGGACCATAACGTTTTCCGCCATGCACCGTCTCGGCACCAATAGCCAACTCGCCCGTTTCAAACGAAGCGGAAGACCGGCGTACCGGCGCAGCCAGCGCAAGAAAGGTATGCTCCATTGTGCCTTGCGGCTGAACAGCAGTCTGCGCTACGCCTTGCGGTTGAATGGGAACACCTCCTGCATGGGAAGCGACTTTCGCCGATGAGGTTTGCCTTACTGTAAATCTACCATATTGAGCCATACCAGACTTTTCCTGCGCCGTACAAAGAGGCCGATAACCTGATTTCGTCTTCTTCAGAGACAAAACACAATCGCCCGACAGTGTATAATCCTGTGAGTTACACGAATAATCCGAACAGGTGTGATTATTCTGCAAGAAGGCTGCTTCTTTATGATAATATAGATAATCTATATTTTCTTGCGGAACGGAAAAAGAAGAGACTCGTTCATCTGTGAAACCCACTTTCCCAAACGAACCTCCGCCACCCATCATGCTACACAACAGCAAGCACAATCCCAAGAAGAGCAACCCAATTCCATTTGCCACATTCTTCCTCATATCACATAATCTCGCCGCAACACCTGCCATGAAAGCAGCACCGCCTTACGGCAATTCACTCCATTGCCCTATGTACCTTAATTATACAAATTTCAGCGCAAAATTACAACGTAGTTTCCAATCGGACAAACATTCAGTATCCTATTTTTTAACAAATTTTACCCCCCCCCCCGACTAACATTGTGATTTATTGACACTTACAAGATAAGAAAATTATGTATTTTATGTATCATTTTTTCGGCAGGATCTACAGAAGATATCCGTTTCCCCGCAAATAAGACTCCCCCACTCCCCTCAAAGAGGGGAGTGTATTCTCCGTTAATTGCTGTTAAGGAGTCGTTAATGGCGGTTTCTATTTGCTCCATTAAAACCACTTGAAACTTCGGGCGGGGCGTCCGCGTCCCCAGGTCTCCGCCAATTGCCGACA
>DLLF01000036.1:101533-172037 GCA_002477945.1 Bacteroidales bacterium UBA7569 | reverse complement strand
CAACTCATTGAGGATATGTCGGGTACAAACCTCCAATCATTCTCTGAAAACCTTGCCGACGCGCTCATTGAGGGCTTTGCGCAGGGGCGTGAGGGGATAGACGATGTATGGGAGGACACTATGGACGACCTTATGCGTACGATGATGAAGCAGCAACTCGCCCTCGCCATACAGGATATGTTCGATGACACTTTCAAGAAGTTAAACAACCTAACCTCTAATGGCGACCTCACGCAGTCGGAGATAGACACTATCATGTCGGAGTTCGATGCCCAATCGGAGAAAGCAAAGTATCTTGCGGAGAAATACTACGACCTTATGTCCGAGCGCGGTCTGCTGGACGACGCGGACACGGAGGGCAGTGAGGGCTTCGGACAGATGACGCAGGACACCGCCGACGCTCTCAACGCACGTTTCACCGCCTTGCAGATAGAGGGGGCAAACGTGGTGGAAGCGGCACAGACGCTTGTTACCGCCGTGGCTGATTTGGGTGCAGACAGCAAACTGCAAGTGGCAAGTCTTCAAACGCTGATGTATAATTCGGGTATCGCCCTCCAAGTGGCACAGGAGCAGTTAGACCAACTCCAAGTGATAGCCGACAACACCGCTCTGCTTGCCGACACCAACGACAGACTGAAAGCCATACAACAGAATACATCGAGATTATGACAACCGAATACTTACAACTAATGAAAGCAGACCTGCTTTCCACCTACCAAGACGAACTCTGCGAGGAGAGTATCACGGACATCAACCGTGCCACAACCTTGCAGGAGTTTATCGATGTGCTGCACACGTACAGCGCGTTTCTTGCATACAAGTCTATCCCGAAAATAGACTGGGTGCGCAAGTGGTTCTCTGACTACAAAGACGAAGCGGAAGCGTGCGGGTGCTACATAGACGCTATACGTGCTATCACCAATCCCACGAAGCCCATAGTCGCTTACGGACACTCTAATCTCAGTGTTGTTGTAACCAAGACGGGACTGTATAACATCACCCTACAAGATGATAGTTATTGCTCTCTCGTAGCCTACTACACCACTATGATACGTGTACGGCAGAAAGACAACAGCCAAGTGAATATCATACACAGAGACAATCGTTCCATTATCAAAATCCGAAAAGTATGAAACTGCATATATCCCTCAACGGGCAGGACATAGCCCGCTATCACCTCACCGCATTGGACGGCACGTTGAATGTGCTGATGAAGCCTGCCGCCTACAAGGCACTCACCACCAACGACAATGCCGCCTCGCACGGTGTGTCCGTCATCGCCACTCCCTCCAAACGCCGTGTAGCCAAACAGGACTTGAGTATTCCGTTCCTGTTACGTGCCGCATCGGTCGTGGACTTGCAGCGCGAAATAGACAATCTTACAACCGTGCTGGTCAATGGCAAGTACAACGGCAACAGTCCGTCGGGCGTGAACGAACTGCACGTGGCGGAACTCAACAAGACCTACCGATTGGTCTATGTGAGTATATCCTCTTATGCCAATTTCGGGTTGAATGGCTATGCCAAAGTGTCAATCAAATTTACAGAACCCAATCCAAATAACAGAGCCGTATGACAGACCCTATCGAAACAATCCGCATCTACAACCCGCAAGGTAAAGCGTACTATTCGGACGCTGAAAAGACAAGCGTGGAGTTCCCGATTACAAACTCCTGCGAGCGTAGTGCCAAACTGATGGGCGACGATTATGTCCGCCTTGTGTTCAAACTGCCCAACAAAGTCGTATTCGACACGTATGCTTTCATAGAGTACGACGGACAGACGTTCTTCCTCAAAGAGACCTACCGCCCCACTCCCAACGGCTGTCTCAAAGAAACGATAGACGGAAAAGAGTCCGTATCTTCCGCTTACTACTCCTATGATGTTAAGTTTGTCTCCATTGCCAATATGCTGACCAAGCCTATATGTTACCGCCACGTGGTAGTCAAAGGAGCGGGAGGAGAGCAGCACGTATGGGACGAACCCGAGATAAGTATCAACGGCACATTGGAGACCCTCTACCAAATCATCATCGGCTCTATCGAACAAGCCGCCAATCGCCTGCCTGCTTCACACTACAAGGAAATGCTGGCAAGCATTGCTACCAACGGCAAATTCACCAACGGAGCAAAACCCGACGGCGTACAACTCACGCCCAACACCAAATTGGTGTCATTCTCGTTCAGTGGGGACAACATAGCCAATGTCTGCACCTCTGTGGCAAACTCCTACACCGAAGACAGCAAAGATACTGAGTGGTTTATCACCGAGGACGCGAGCCATAATTGCACCCTCCATTTCGCCAAGTGTGAGAGTGCGGACACCGCACAAGTGCTATCCGACTACGAATGGGAGAACAACGGCACAGACCGTTTCGCCCGTCCGTATCTCAACGGAGGACTGAAGAGTGTAGAGTATGCACAAGCGTGGTCGGATGTGCCGCAAGTCATCGTGCCTTACGGAGCAGACCGCAATATGTCGGGCATATCCGTTGTGGGTATAGACGAGACCACACAGATGCAATCCACCTTCGGAAAGCGTCTGCGCCTTGACCCGAACACCACCTACAACGTACACGACAAGAACGGAGAGAACGCCGCGACCATCACCACAGACGCACACGGAGCGTTGAGCAACCCGAATGTAAACACAGGCATAGAGATAACCAAGTTCTATGACGACATCTACCCGCAGTGCCATTTCAAAATCACCAAAGTGGAAGTGAAGAACAAGCGGCAGAGCGGGGAGACCGTCCCCGAATATACGTGTGAGGGCATAGCCGTGGACGCACGCTACACCAAAGAGTACCTCGCACAAAAGGGAATGTTCCCGCTGCGTATAGAGGAAGCAACAACCCTGTCCGTCCGTTTCGAGAGCGGTTTCCTCAACGGGCGGGAGTTCGAGATAGCCAACAAGACCCACAAAGACCAAGGCTCAACAGGCTACAGCCTTAAATTCACCATCGTAGCGGACGGCTCTATCGAGGACGGAACACTCATACCAAGCGGCAACTTCAAGCCCAACGTAGGCGACCAATTCGCCCTGTTCAATATGAAGATGCCCGCAGAGTTCGTATCACTCGCCAAGCAAGACCTCGCACAACGTGCCTACGAGGAGTTGTTGGACTTGCAGAACACACGCCCCGAAGTCAAATGCACCTCCGAGCCGTTTACGTTCATGCAGCATACCGTCTCTTTCGGGGCTATCATGCAAGTGTCGTCGGAATTGTTCGGAGACGAGCCGCTTGTCAGCCGTGTCATCGCCTACTCCTATAAACTCACCTCACCGAGCAGCGTGCAGTTCTCGTTGGCTTCGGCTGTCATGCAGGGTACGCTCTCCGAGATGAACAATGCCATATCCGATGTTACCCACACCGCGGGCGGATTGGAACAGCGTGCTATCAACCTCTCCCGCCGTGGTTGGAGAGACGCTAACGAGGTGGCGGATATGCTGGATAGTATCACCTCCGAGATGATGCTTGTTGGCAATGAACGCTATCAGTTCGGCTTCACCTCGTCTATTGAGTGTGTGGATAGCGGGAACAAGTTCGCAAGCCTGCGCGTGGGCTATGGTTCGTTGCAGCACACCCAAGAGCCGTATATCAACTATGCCAACAAAGGACTATGGGAGATAAGCGGTGCTACCCTCACCAAAGATGTGAACGGTGCCAACCTTGACCCCAATACTCCATACTACCTGTTTGCACAAGTGGCAGACGACACCAACCCCGCCCGCTTGATACTCACCACCGACGCACACAAGAGCGAAAGCGAAGACGATGTGCCGTATCTGCTGCTGGGTATCCTGTCTTCGGAGTTCGAGGACAGGCGTGTCTTCAGTCGCACCCACGGCTACACGGCTATCGAGGGCGGCACTATCACCACCGAGCAGATACAGGACGCAAGTCGCAACCTCATCATTGATTTCCAGAGCAACCCGCCGCGTATCATAGCCCGCAACGGCGCAGAGATTATCGGTAATGTCCGTTTCAAGGCTTCCGACACCAAAACAGCAGAGCAGCAGTTGCGAGACCTCGGCTTTGACGTAGAAGATGCCAAATGGCTCAATCTCTACGCAGGCGGCGATTTGTCTCTAAACTACTTATCTGCAGGTTTTCCCATCCATAAAGGTTTGATACAAGGATTGCCCGAAGGTACATATAAGACGGCTATCACATCGGAGAGCAACGGCAAAGACGGCTCTGTGGCTTTTGACGGCTTTGAAAACTCTTGCTTGGTGTGGTTCAAGGCTGGTGCAGGTAATGGGCATGATGTAAACGATGTATTGCAAGGACACAAAGACGAGATATTGGCTATCTCCAATTGGGGCGAAGATGTAACGATTAACGAATCCGCTGATGTGGTCGTATATACCTGTATCAGAGAGGTTCTACAAAGTGTAATAAACGGAGCGAACCCATCGGAGTTTCCTGCAAGCGGCACGTGGACTATCAACGGCATACAGATTATGGGGCTTGTGTCCGCTACTGCAATCAACGCACTCAACACGGCACAAGGAGCGCAGGACGGCGTTGATGGGCTTGATTATCTCAAAAAGGCAATAGCCAAAGGCACAACTCAAGTGTCTGGCGGTTTACTTCTGACCAATGTTCTTATGCTCAAAGACGAGAACAACAAAATAACGGCTGGTATGAGCGGGATGACAGGCACGACAGACAACCCAGAAAAAGTCCTTTTGTGGGGCGGGGGAGACTACAACGACGCGACCAACGCCGCCGCTGATACGACAGGTGAATACAAGAAAGTGAACGGAACACCTATCACTACCCTCCTCAAAAAAGACGGAACAGGGAAAATTGGTATATTCAAGATAAGCGACACGCAGGCTGTTATTGATGTGCCCAATCAAGGCAAGGTTGTCATTGACGCAAGCAATGATAATGGCGGTATATTTATTAAGGATAGTAGCGGGGTGGATAAGGTTGTAGTTACACCCAATAGTGTCTCTGCATACAAACCTGTTGATAACGGCTTGTCATCTTCAAAAAACACATCGGATAGCATTGATTTTACAGGTCGAAATTTTACATCTTCAATAAAACCATTAGTTAGTGGAACAATACGTAATTTTAATACTCTCATTAGTGTTACACAATATGATGGTGGTACGGAGGCAGCAGAGTTCCAATATACTATTGAAATTATTGTGAATAGGTCTGTGGTCAAACAAGCAACAGGTACTTGGACAACAGAGAGTGGAGAAAAATTAACCCGAAACATCAACAACACATTCCAAGATTTCGCTGTTACGAAAAATAGTGAATTTACGGTACGTTTCGGATTGCTGATAAACACGTTGGATTCAAGTGATACCCGTGAGGTTGTCATAACGATAAAGACAGCAGGAGAGGTAACGGTTGGAGGTTCAAAGACTGTAATAGGATTAGATGGACTTATATCTATTTATAGTGATAGCCGTTACTTTATGGTTGATAATAGCGGAGATACTCAAAATATAATAGCAAAAGGACTTACAGCAGATAGCGGAACAGCGGGCGATGGTTCCCTGTATAAAAGCCAAAACATAATATGGGCATTTGAGAAATTGATAACAACCCTCAAAAATATCGTTAATGGGGTTAGGTCTGTTGGTAATAATTCGAGTAATGCAACTGCGTGGAAAGCAGAACTTGACAAAGCATATAATCTTATCAAAGAAGCAGGTATAATTGCTTCGTCTTAATTGGAAAATGAATATGCACACGGGTGGTTTGATACTACCTGTGTGTTATTTATCGATGTCTGATTAACGTATCGGATTGAAGCGTTATGAAAGTATCATAAAAGCAACCCCTATATGTGCTCGCGTCCCCATTGTTCCTCATTTCTTCGTTTATAAATAGGCTATCCTTATAGATAATACTATCTTTTCGCAATATGCCTTCAATGATGAAAGTATCTCGTTCCATCCAATAGGAGTAGTTAGTCTCTATCTTGACCGAATTTCCAAAATTCAACACTTCTCTTTTGCAATTACCATTACTTTCAAACCAAAATACTGTATAATTACCCAGCGAGTCCGAATAAGTACGATAAGCCCTATTCACAATCGGATATTGAGAATATAGCACACCATTCCTATCTCTACTGCACCCTACCAAAAACATTACGGCAAATAGGCTGCAAATATAGATATTTGATATTTGATGTTTCATATTGGTTTTAGAGATTGTGAATATGTTTTGCGATTTATATCCTCACTTAATTCGCTGCAAAGTTACTCTAAAATTTTCAATATAGCAAATCCACTTGCAATATGTTGTAAAACATAGAAACATCAGAAAAGGAAATTATTTGAGTATTTACTCTATTTTTAGTAATTTTGTGCCGTTTTTCAGAACATATACAGAACGAAGTATGATGAACATCAACCTCTCCAAGAGTTTCCGAAAAACTGTGCAGTTGACACCATTCGACCCATATTTTACACAGATTTGGTGTAATTCTGTGACTAACATAACTCACATAAATGCATAACAACCTGACACACAACAAACAAACCGTCCGAGACAAAATTTTGTATCGGAAAATGATTACAATAGATTGAGATATGAACAGATTTAAATTAAGATTATTAACACAATTCAATATAATACTCGGGGCAGTGTTGGCATTGTTCGGGTGCGGAAGCAAACGGGCAGTGGCAGTGGAGAATCAGGTTGTCTGTTTGTATGGGGTGCCGACCGCTACCTATAAGGTGTCGGGGACGGTGACCAACGAAAGGCATAAGCCATTGCAAGGTGTGCAGGTGGTGGTGAAAGGCTATAAGAATTACCCAATCACCGACACCCTTCGCACAGACTGCAAGGGACGGTACGCGGCGGACTACACGGGCTATCCTGCTGACAGACTGAATATTGTGGTGACAGACCCAAGCGGTGAGTACAAGGCTGACTCCACCCAAATAGAAGTGCCGTGGCAAGAGGGCGCATCGGCTTTCGACCAAGGCGAACAGACATTCAAACAGAATGTGCAACTGAAGAAGAATATATAAGGAACATATAATTATCGTGTAATTGACCATTAATTATTCCCATTGTATCTGGTGTCGTATGTGTGCCGAGATAATGGGGACAGAATAGAGTAAGCATATAGAATAAATAGCAAAGATGATACAGTCGATGACCGGTTATGGCAAAGCCGAAAGCCAAACATTATCTACGGATAGCGACAAGAAATTGGTAGTGGAGATACGTAGTCTCAACTCCAAGTCGATGGACCTTAGTGTACGTATCGCACCGCAGTTGAAAGACAAAGAGTTGGAGATACGCAGCCTTATCGGACAACGTTTGGAGCGTGGCAAGGTGGATTTGAACATCTATTACCAAGCGTCCACGGACAGCAGCACGGCGCGTGAGGACAGCACGTTTACGCCCATCAACCATGAGGCGTTTGCCTACTACTACCGCGAACTGACGGCATTGCACAAGGAACTCGGCATCACGGACAACACAGGCTTGACTGACACTATCATGCGCATACCCGATGTGATGAAGCCGTCGGAGGGCAGCACGATAAGCGATGACGATTGGCATATCGTGTTAGGCACTATCAATCAGGCAATTGAGGCGTTTACGGCATTCCGTGTGCAAGAGGGTGCCGCGCTGCAACGGATGTTCATGGAGAAATTGGACGGCATTCAGGCACTGCTGGCGGAAGTGGAGCCTTTCGAGAAGGGGCGCATTGAGAAAATACGGCAGCATCTCGAGGCAAACCTTGACAAACTGGGTGCGCAGACCAAGCAATCCATTGACCAAAACCGGCTGGAACAAGAGATGATATATTACCTTGAGAAACTGGACATTACGGAAGAGAAAGTGCGTCTGACCAACCACCTGCGCTATTTCCGTGAGACAATGGACTGCGAGGGTGCGGGCGTGGGTAAGAAACTCGGTTTCATCGCACAAGAGATGGGTCGGGAAATCAATACCCTCGGCAGCAAAAGCAACCAGAGCGAGATGCAGATTATCGTGGTGAAGATGAAGGATATCTTGGAGCAAATCAAGGAACAAGTCCTAAACGTGTTATAAATAAGGGGTATGATTCTTATATTTGGTGCGCCGAGCGGGAGCGGGAAGAGTACGTTGGTGAACTATCTGCTGAAGAAAAGAGATGATTTGGAGTTCTCGATTAGCGTAACTACCCGTGCACCGCGCGGGCAGGAAGTAAACGGGAGAGAGTACTATTTTATTAGTAACCAGAAGTTTGAGCAACTGATACGCGAAGACAAACTTGTGGAATGGCAACAGGTGTACAGCGGCACCTACTACGGCACATTGCGGTCGGAGATTGAGCGCATTGAGGCAAAGCATCACCATGTCATCTTCGATGTGGACGTGAAAGGCGGGGCAAACCTCAAGCGGCTGTTCGGAGACAAGGCGTTGTCTATCTTTGTGGCACCGCCAAGCGTGGAAGAGTTGCGGCGCAGACTCGTGGGCAGGGCTACGGATAGTCCGGAGAAGATTGAGGAACGCCTTGCCAAAGCCGCCGAGGAACTGACCTACAAGTCGCAGTTTGACGTGGTGATAGTGAACGATGACCTGCAAAAAGCAGAGCAGAAGTTAGATGAGGTGGTTAATACATTCTTAGGAGAAGCAAAATAAGATTTTTTTCCGAGTCATTCTTGAACCGGCGACCATGCAGCGGGATTTTGCCAGGAACGACTTAATCTCTCGTTCAGGTCTCGTCCAGGTCCCGACGAGGCCGGCTAAACCCAAAAGAGTCGGAACGAAGTTCATACGGACAAAACAGGGACTCTGCAAGATTGTTTCCGGAACATTCAGCAAGTATTGACAGAACACAATAGATAGTATGGTGCAAACAGGTATATACGGAGGTTCTTTCAATCCAATCCACACAGGTCATATCCAGTTGGCAGAATACATACTGCAGGCTACATCTCTTGAAGAGGTATGGTTTATTGTTTCTCCAAACAACCCACTGAAAAGCGAAAAGGAACTGATTGGGCAGGCAACACGTTTTCAGTGGGTTAAGACAGCATTGCAAGGACACAAAGGGCTGATTGCATCCGATTTTGAATTCACCTTACCCACCCCATCCTACACCATCAACACACTGCAAGCACTCCAGAGAACTTATCCAGAACACCGTTTTTCGCTGATTATCGGAGCAGATAATCTTGCTATTTTCCGGAAATGGAAAGACTGGGAGACCATACTGAAAGACTATGCGTTGATTGTTTATCCCCGCAAGGGGGAGGAAACGGAACAATTACAAAGAGAATACCCTGCCGTAACATTCCTGCCCGATGCCCCGTTGCACCCTATTTCTTCGACGGAAATAAGACAAGGGATCAGACAAGGAAAAGACATGCAAGAGTGGATTCCGCAGTCGATTTACAGCGAAGTAAAAAAGGCTTACAGGGATTAGATGAAGTTACTTCCCAGTAACAATTTTCTTTATCTCATTCAGTTTATTGAGTGCTTCCAGAGGCGTCAGGGCATTGATGTCCATTGATATAATCTCATTGCGGACCTGTTCCAAAACGGGATCGTCCAACTGAAAGAAACTCAGTTGGACATTATCTTTTCCTTGCCCGACAGCCGCCACTTGCTTATTCAGGCTCTCGGACTGAGAATCTTCCAATTCATGAAGCACCTGCTCCGCCCGATGTACAATGGAAGCCGGCATACCCGCCATCTTTGCCACATGAATACCGAAACTATGGAGAGAGCCACCAGGAACCAATTTGCGAAGGAAGATGATTTTATCTTTCACCTCTTTAACAGACACATTGTAGTTATGGATACGTGTATAGTTCTTCTCCATCTCATTGAGTTCGTGGTAGTGGGTAGCAAAGAGCGTCTTAGGACGTCCTTGAAACTCATGAATATATTCCACAATAGCCCATGCGATGCTAATACCATCGTACGTACTTGTACCGCGTCCGAGTTCATCGAAAAGAACAAGGCTGCGCTCGGAGAGATTGTTCAGGATGGTTGATGCTTCGTTCATTTCGACCATAAATGTGGATTCCCCCGAAGTGATATTATCGTTTGCCCCCACACGCGTGAAGATCTTGTCCACTATTCCGATTTTGGCACTTTCCGCCGGCACAAAACTGCCTATTTGCGCCATGAGAACAATGAGTGCTGTCTGCCTGAGCAATGCAGACTTACCAGCCATATTGGGTCCGGTGATGATAATAATCTGCTGCGAGTTGTTGTCCAAACGGATATTGTTGGAAATATACTGTTCCCCGATAGGCATACACCGTTCTATGACGGGGTGGCGTCCCTCGCGAATGTCAATTTCGAGACCCTCGTCCACAACAGGACAGACATACTTATACCGTTCCGCCACATCAGCAAAGGAAGAGAGACAATCTATCTGTGCAAGGAGATGGGCGTCTTGCATAAGATCGTTGACAGAAGCGGAAAGAGAATCCAGCAATTCATTATAGATACGAGTCTCTATGATTGCGATATTGCCCTCAGCACCCAAGATTTTCTCCTCATACTCTTTGAGTTCTTCCGTGATATAGCGTTCTGCTTGCGCCAATGTCTGCTTGCGAATCCAATCCGGTGGGACGAGGTGTTTATAGGTGTTGCGGACTTCCAGATAGTAACCAAACACGTTATTGTAGCCTACACGGAGACTTTGGATACCCGTTTTTTCGGCTTCGCGCTGTTGAATACGCACCAGCCATTCTTTGCCATTCTGCCCGATGGAGCGCAATTCGTCCAACTCGGCATCCACACCCTCACGGATATAGCCTGGTTTGCTCAAGAGAGATGGTGCATTTTCGCTAATTTTGTTATGTATAAGGTCTTTCGTTTCAGTACACAACAGCAACTTTTCTCCCAAGTCGGCAAAACTACGCACATCGCTACCGGACGCCATCTGTTTGATCGGTTCTACGGCACAAAGTGCATAGTAAACCTGCAACAGATCGCGAGGAAGGATTCTCCGAGTAGCAATTTTACCCGCTAAACGTTCCATGTCGTGTACAGAAGATAGGAGTTCTCTTAATTGGGTTCGTTCGACAGGGTTACGGAACATCCATTCCACCACTTCCTGCCGAGAACGTATGGCTTCGACATCTTTCAATGGGAAAGACAACCATCTATGCAGCAAGCGCGCCCCCATAGGCGACTTGGTAGAATCCAGAATATCAAACAATCCGACAGCATCATTCTGCTCGGCATACAATTCCAAGTTGCGCACCGTGAAGCGATCCAACCAGACATATTTTTCTTCTATCCGACTCAGATGACGGATGTGGGCAGTCTGCAAATGCTGCGTCATGTCCAAATAATAGAGAATAGCCCCCGCAGCAATGATTCCGACCTGAAGATGCTGCACACCCAAACCTTTAAGGTCTCTCACTTCGAATTGTTTTTTCAGGCGATCGAGAGCCGATTCTTCCGTGAAGATCCAATCCTCCAATTCAAAAGTGAACCACTTCGTTCCGAAAGACAGACGGAAAAGTTCCTTTTTCCCTCGTTCGTAGAGAATCTCTTTCGGGGCGAAATTGGTAATCAGTTTATCCACATAATCGCGAGAGCCTTCCGCCACAAAGAATTCGCCCGTAGATATATCCAAGAAAGAGACACCAATGACCTCTTTTCCGAAATAGACACAGGAGACATAGTTGTTTTCCTTTTGAGGGAGCGTTGTATCGGAATAAGAGACACCGGGAGTAACCAACTCTGTGACTCCTCTTTTTACCAATTTTTTGGTCATCTTAGGGTCTTCCAACTGGTCGCAAATAGCGACACGAAAACCTGCACGCACCAATTTAGGAAGATAGACATCCAAAGCATGATACGGAAAACCAGCCATTTCAATGGTTGCAGCGGAACTTCCACCATTATTACGGTGTGTAAGAGTAATGCTGAGTACTTTGGAAGCCCGCACGGCATCTTCGCAATAGGTCTCATAGAAATCGCCACAACGGAAAAGAAGCAAGGCGTCGGGGTATTGTTCCTTTATATTGCGGAACTGCCGCATCATGGGCGTTTCGTTTTGAGATGATTGTGCCATTGTGTATAGGTGTTTTTACTTAAAATCAAACGTTAACTTCACATTGTACATACGTCCTGTCAGATAGTTCGGGGACGCCCATTGGTTGCCCGTTGCATCCGTCACCCAGAAGTACGAATTGACATTATTGAAGCCTATAAGATTGAATATTTCCAAGTTAATCCAAATGCTTTCAAGATGTTTTGTTTTGAACCATTTGTCGCTTTTCTGCCCGATAACCCTTGATGCTCCGATGTCGAGACGCCGGTATGGTGTGGAACGCAACATCGCCCGAGTTTGCAAATTCCGTGGGGATCCATAGGGAAGGCCATCACTCCAGATAAAACGCAGGTGGAGTTTATATTGCGGATATTTGGGTATATAGTCCTGAAAGAGCATACTGAAACTATACCGTTGTTCGTTGGGACCAGGAATCCAACCACGATTGTCGTTCAACAAGTTTTCCCGAGAGCGCATCAATGAGAAGTTGATCCAAGATTCCGCTCCAGGCACCAACTCACCATAGAGTTTAAGGTCAAGACCTGTTGTATAAGCAACAGCATCATTCTTTCCCGAATAGCGAATACGGACATTATCCATAGTGTAACTGACGACCCGATCCATATATTTATAGTACGCCTCCGCGGTAAACTTGAAAGGTCGCCCCCAAGCACGGAAATAGTAGTCCATACCTGACACGACATGCACTGAGCGCTGGGCTTTGATATTACGGTTGAGAGTAACTCGCGTGACACCCACAGCGTCAGTCAGTGTATCCCGCAATTCCTTATAGAACGGGGACTGGTAGTACAAGCCAGTGGCCACTCTAAAGACAAAGTCGTGCCTCCACTTGGGGGCATAAGAAACAGACATTCTCGGACTACACAAAAACTCACGATTATAGTTCCACCATTGCATACGCAATCCGCCATTCAAAAATACCATGCCGCGATCTGTGTTCCATTTGTAGGTATCTTGTACATAACCCTGGAGACGAACCGTGTTCAGGCTACTTGTACCCCTCAGATTATAGTATAATTCCATGGCATCCGCCTGTGTAGGAATGGAGTATCCCATCGAGTCGCGCCATTCCCATTCCAGAAGTTGATCCTTCACAAATTCGGCTTGAGCGGACAATCCCCACTGCAACGTATTCATACCACTCTTCCATTCCCCGAAATGAGAGGCAGTAGCAATTCCCATTTGCAAGCGATTGCGAGCATGTTCATGATAGATTCCCGTACCCAAAACCTCATCGGATTCTTCGTCCTTAGCATCGTCGGTTTCGGAAACAGGTTTCACCCGAAGTATGTATTCCGCCGTGATATCGTAGTTTTCCCGTTCGTTGCTATAGAATCCGCCCAGATTGAACCCTATGCGCAAATCTTTATTGGCAGACCATATCAATCCGAGATTGGCAAAGGCAGTGCGAAACAAGTCTTTTTCGACACCTTCGTAAGCAACCGTGAGACTACGTGCCGTTGCATAGGTACCGAACGTTTGCGCCAGTTCTTCCGGCTGAAATTTGTAGGAGTTTTGCGAGAAATTGCCAAGAAAACTCATCTCCCATCGCGAATTGTGATGTTTGCGTTGTCCCAGTTTCCACGTCATATAAGTTTGATAGTCCACGAAATTGGGTTGATATTTTCCTTTTGTAGCCAACGTCCCGAGGAGATATTGTGATGTTTTGTAACGGATGCCATGCATCATAGAGTAGGAACTATCGCCTGCCGCCACATAAGCACTTGCGCCAAGAAGGCTGAGATTGAGCGTTGTTTGGAATGCAGTCGGTCTCTTGTAGGTTACATCCAGAACGGACGACATCTTATCGCCATATTGCGCGCTATAACCTCCTGCCGAGAAATTGACCCGCTCAACCATTTCGGGATTGACAAAAGAGAGTCCTTCCTGTTGCCCCGAGCGCAGCAAAAGAGGTCGAAAGACTTCCACACCGTTGACGTACACAGCGTTTTCGTCGAAACTGCCGCCTCGTACGTTGTATTGTGTAGAGAGTTCATTGTTCTGACTGACTCCCGTGAACGTAATGAGGAGACTTTCAATGCTTCCCCCTGAAGCGTCAGGCATTAACCGAGTGTTGAGCGCACTTATGTGATCAAAGTTGTCCAACTGTTTGCGCAAGCCCTTCACCTCCACTTCCTGGAGCGACTCGACATCGGCAAAAAGAACCACATTTATCTGCACAAGAGACTGAGACGCATATAATGTCCGTTTGACAGGTTGATAACCAACCATTGAAAAAACGAGCGTGGCACTATCACGGATATCCAATTTCAGGTCGTAATAACCATGATTATTGGTTGTGCAACCGATGGTAGCATCCTCAACCCATACATTGGCAAACTCGACACTTTGATTTTCCGCATCCAAAACATAGCCGTAAACACGTACCGAATTCGCTCTCACTCCCAAACAAGCGAGAAGCCCAAAGAACAATACTATATCGCGATATACTTTCAATTACGTTATTTCTCTCTCGCCAAAGATGCCTGATCCTATTCGGATCATTGTACTACCCTCTTCCACAGCAATTTTCCAATCGTGCGTCATACCCATTGAAAGGATTGTGAAGTTGGAGTCGTCCGCAAAAAAGTCCCGTTTAAGCGTTTCGAACAATGTATGCAAACCAGAGAACTCCTGCCTGATAAGAGCAGTATCACCAGTGTTCGTTGCGACTCCCATCAATCCACAGATACGTACATTATGCAGGGTACGCCATTTACCATCACGAAGCATATCAAGCAAACCATAGTCAAAGAAACCCGACTTCATCTCATCACGGGATATTTTGACTTCCAACAGCACATTGACCACGAGTGTTTCTACGCTTGCCACTTCGTTGATTTTCTCCAAAAGATGCCACGAATCGACCCCGTGAATCAATGATACAAAGGGAAGCAATTTCCGAATCTTGTTGGTCTGAAGATGTCCTATGAAATGCCATTGAATATCTTTTGGCAAAGTCTGCGCTTTCTCCACCAACTCCTGCACTCTGCTTTCGCCAAAACAACGTGCTCCCGCTTCATACGCCGCAAGAACAGCACAAGAGGGATGGTACTTGCTGACACACAGCAACTGTACCCCCGCAGGCAAAGAACGACTAAGCGCAAGGAAAGACTCCTGAATATCGGTATTAGAAGAGGACATCGGTATTACACACGGAGGACATCCACGATTCCCGTTTCCTGCAGGGTTTTGATGCTGTAATCGGTGATAGAGTTTTTCATCATCTCGTTGACCGCTTTATAAGCACTTTCCATATCGACATCCTGCACCAAAACCGTAGTGGTCACTTTCTTTTCCTTCCCTGCATTTTCGTCAACCGTTATGAGGCTGATTTTCGCCTTGTACCAGAAGTGTCCGTTATCGTTGGGAAGGAGTTCGGTGATATTCACTTTGCGGATACTCTTCATTTCGACTTCCTGTCCCGGGAGGATAAAAGGTTTGACTTCTTCCAGCACATGCTGTTCGGCATCGCCAAAAGACACTCCTTCCACCAGATAGATGTCATTGAGCGTTTGTATTTTCCCATCAGCAACTTCGCGCTGATACTTGACTTTACATTCGTAGAATTCCATAAGTAACTATTTTATAATGTTGACAATATCATATTTTTCACTTCTGTGGCATCCGCCTGTTCCCTTTTCATAATCCGGTTGCTTTTTGTCCAAAAGAAACAAACCGACTCTGCATCAGAAGACGGAAAGGCTTGTGATTCCAGTCCCCACAATGGTTGCAAGGTGAACAAGATATCTCCACCGCACTTCTTGTTGTAACTATTACGTAAAAGAGAGGCTGCACCTTTCTCCTGCAAACATGGTATTTGGTTGGAGGGGAACGCTAATTGTACTCCTTCGAACTCCATCAAGAAGTCACTTACCTGCTGCTGCAAGAGTGCGACAGACATTTGCCTCTGTTCAATCAGTGTGCGGTTCAGGTAGATGGAATTCAAGTATCCGCCATCCACCCAACGCTCATGACCATACATAGCCATGAGATAGGTATTACACAATGCCGCAGCCCTATCCACATTGAACTGCTTGATTTCCAAGTTAGCACTCCGGTAGCGTGAGGTTCCCAATCCATACCGCGGGAAACCGACCAGCACCAACTCGTAGTGTTCTCTGCCGACTCTCTTATTAAGTTGTTCAATGAGAAAGCCCAAATTCTGATTGAGGTTCAAGTACATATCTTCCTGCGCAGCGCAAGAGAGCATATCCGAGTTTTGACGGGGTGCCACAACCGTCATTTCCAGCAACAGGAGGTCGGGAGCAATATCCTTTCCCAATTTCTGTCCTTGCTGTATATCCAGTGCCAACTCCAACACCAAATCGTTGGCAACGGGAGAAGAATTCAGGTCGTCCGGCATAGTATATTGGAACTTCTGCTGCTTTTTCTCCTGTTCCGTAGGGTTCAGGTAGGATTGCATATCCATCCGAGGAGTCCATTGCCGTGCAGCAATCTCGGCAAAACGACCATTCACATTCATTTTGTCGGCTTCTTCGGGAAGCCCTTCGGGATAGAAGGAAGTAGTAGCCCAGCGCATTTCCTCTCCATTGAGCCAAGCACAAGCGTTAGCCGCATGCCCCGCCATGAGGATAACAGGATTGGCATGAATGCCTACGGCATAAATTTTACTCTGTTCCGAGTTGTTTGCCATCCGGAAGCAATCGGACAACGTGGGTGCGAGAATGTTTGCAGGGGACAACGACAAGTCAGTACCAATACCGTCAGAAGACTTGTCTTCCAATACAGTGTGTATGTTCCGGTCGGAGCGTGAATAATAGGTATCTGCCGTTATTCCATGTTCGGACGGATTAACACCCATGAGGAGCGTTGCGAGCGATTCACAGCCGCCATAGAGCGCATGGGAGAAACAGATGGGCATTTCCAATGCTTCTTCGTCCAATATACGCAGTCCGCCTTGCGGCATAAAAGGACGCATATCGGCAATACAAGAACGATTCAGTCCGTCCACTGCCACCACAACCGTCAATCGAGGAGTTGCGGACAGAGGCGAAGAAAACACGCCTATCCCCAAGAAAATCCAAAAGAAACACGCCTTCGTTGTAATCCGACAATCAGGAATACTCTTTCCCAGAATGAAGACATTGCGATACCAGCAACAACGAATGTGCAGGAAATGTGCAACAGGAACAAAGAGGAACGGGTGCCAAGTTTGCCCGACACACAAACGGATAATCAGTGCAATATAGAAATACAGTCCTATCCAAAGGTGTGCACGAAGGAGATATTTCCGCCCACCAGGGAACAAAACAAGCACAAAAGGCAAAAAGAAAACGGGAGAAAGGAAGAGAATGTTCCAATTGTGTCCCACCAACGGATGCAAAGAAAAGAACGTAAGGAAGCAACAGATGCACCCCAACAATCCATATACCAAGAAGAGAAAAGCATCCAACCACCAGGAAATCTTTTTGCGAGCGAGGTCACGGAAAGTAACCAGAAGAATCAGAAGACACAGAAGAAGCGTAGTCCATTCGGGAGACACCCACCACGAATGGGCATCAACGACAAAGGGGGCTGTAGAATCACTGATACACAACGGCGTACCATCTTGTTTCCGAACCTGTGCGACATGATCCATCAGTTGTTCAGGAAGAAAAAACGACTGCTCCAAAGTCATTGTTTTGTCGGCATCTTTTCCGAAGATAAGGTTGATGCCATAACTTAGCCATGACCAATGCCCCGCATAATAAGAAATGATCCGGCGGTAGGTAAAATCTGTTTTTTCCATTGCCACAGTGCCGGCATCTCCGAAACCAATTACTTGCTTGAGCAACCGATAAGGACGGGTGGCACAATTGTCGAAGACAAAATTATAACGATAGAAACGATTTTCCGGACGATAGTTGTCCAAGAGTTTATCCAACAAGAGTTGCTGCTGCGCCTGAGACAAATCCAGCACCTGCTCGTAGGTTTTCCGACCAATGGATGCATTTCCAGCCAAGAACCACTGCATATCCTCCACTCCCAACTGATAGTCGGTTTCACCCTTAATGAAACGCCAGTAGAAATGGTCGGCACCGAAATTAAACAATCCGTAATTAAAGACCCAATCTATACCTTGTGCCGTATCCGTAATACGGATTGCGGAGTGCCCGAACTTGCTATAGGCTTCCGTACCCGGCGTGCAAGTCAGCAAAGAAGTCTGCGCATCAGGGCTCAACAGAACCTGCGCTTCGACCGGCGTCAAGAAAGGCAACAGGCAGGCACATAGCAATGATATCTTTCTCAGAAAATTTTGTTTCATTTCGCTATCCTCGTAAGTTTGCAAAGATAGGAAATATCTGTCAATCGCACAAGACGGAAATTACAGACTATAGCCATACAGATGTTCCAAAGCAATGGACTTTTTGTTTACAAGTCGGAAGATTTACCTATTTAAGCACAAGCAAAAAAGTTGATGAGGTTTACGATGTGGAAAATCAGGTCTCCTCAAGACTCTCCAAAGGATGGGCAGAGATCCATGGTTTCCTTCAAACCTTCAAAGAAGTGGCTCATTCAGTATTTTACGGATTTGCGATTTGGTAGCCTAATTCTCTCGTTGAGGGGTCGTTCAGGGGTCGTTGAGGGGTGCTTGCCGGAACGTAAAAGTCTCCTGCAAAACCATACGAATTTTGCAGGAGACTTAACACTAAGCCAATAATCCTCTACAAGATTCCGGCTACCTTAAAATCAGGCACTAACTCACGTTCAACAAGCAATCAGCCATGTTTGACAGAACGATGAATGTCTTCTGTTTATTGTTGTGACGTTCCCCTTACAAAGAAATAGTTCAAGAGTTCGTCTCTCTTCCACTCATTGAGTTGTTTATAGAACTGCTTTGTCATTGTTATGCGTGCATGTCCGCCCGTAAGATTCACGACATTGCGGCGGACTTCATCAAAGATAGAAAGTTGTACAGGAACATTGCCTTGGTGTGCTTTGCACAACTCAACAAATTGATTTGAGAAGGCGGGTGTGATATGCTCAATAGGGATATGAATTTCAATAGATTGGAGGAATTTTTCCTGCATTTTATTGAGATATTCCACATCAGTTATCAGATATTCATACTCGGCTTCTTCTTCCGGTTTCGGTTTGAAATAACGCCGCCCTTCCCCTCTCTGCTGTATGCGTCCCGTGAGAACCACATAGGCATTCAGGGAGAGCCGCTTTCCGACCCGCTCGAAAGTGTCACCAAACAAGAAAAATTCATAGGAACCGGTATAGTCCTCCAATGTATAACGTCCGTAAGCACGATTGCTTTTCTGAGAAAAGAGTTCTGCCGCCTGCGTAATGATTCCTCCCATAGTGAAGGTGTTACCAAGATATTGCTTCAACCATTCCGAAGGAGAGAGTTTATCCTCCGGTGTTTCGAAAGCGGCTCTTGCCCCCGGTTCACGGAAACGGCTGAAATAGTTCAGTTCTTCCGCCGTGATATTACAGAGTTCCTTGATCTCGAACTCATAGTCTTCCAAAGGATGGGCAGACAGGCATATTCCGATAAGTTGTTTTTCGATATTGAGCCGTTCGATGACAGTGGCGCGTTCCACTTCAGGAATTTCGGGGTGTTTGATTTCAATGGCATCGGCATCGCCCAAGTCTCCGAATAGCGAGACAGTGTTCCGTTCTTTGGCGGCTTGGTAGTTGTTTCCATACCGGATGAGGGTATCCAGCACGTTTTCGCCTTTGCTATTGACCGTCATGAGTTGCTCCCGATACAATCCTTCAAAGCAATCGAAAGCACCTGAAAGAGCCAAGTTTTCAACCGTTTTGCGGTTGCAAGCCTGCAGATTGACACGTTCCAAGAAATCGAACAAGTTCTTATACTTTCCCCCTCTGTTTCGTTCGGAGATAATCTGCTCCACGGCGCTTTCCCCAACTCCCTTGATACCTCCCAAACCGAAACGGATGTCACCATGCGTATTCACGGTAAAGTTAAGTTCCGATTCATTCACATCAGGTTCCAAGACACTTATGCCAAGCATCTTGCACTCATCCATAAACTTGGTGACATCGGTGATATTATCCTTTGAGATGGTAAGGTTGGCCGCCATAAACTCGGCAGGATAGTGCGCTTTGAGATAAGCAGTCTGATAAGCAACCCATGCGTAGCATGTAGCATGAGACTTATTGAAAGCATACTTGGCAAAAGCCAGCCAGTCTTTCCAAATTTTGTCGAGAATAACCGGATCATGCCCATTCTTTTTCCCGCCCTCAATAAACTTGGGATAAAGAGAAGACAAGAGCGCTATCAACTTCTTGCCCATAGCCTTACGCAACTGATCGCTCTCTCCACGAGTGAAGCCCGCAATAAGACGCGAGAGAAGCATGACCTGCTCCTGATAGACCGTAACACCATAGGTTTCCTTGAGGTACTTCTCCATGCAGGGGAGGTCATAGGTAATGGGTTCTTTTCCTTGTTTACGGCGAATAAACTGGGGGATATAGTCCATTGGTCCGGGACGGTACAGGGCATTCATGGCTATGAGGTCGCCAATCACCGTAGGCTTCAGTTCCCGCAGGTTCTTCTGCATACCCGGAGACTCGAACTGGAATATAGCAATGGTTTTTCCTTCCTGAAACAACTTATAGGTCAGTTCATCATCGAGAGGAATATGATCAATATCGATGATTTCTCCCTTGGACTTTTTGATATTGGCAAGGGTCTCTTTTATGATAGTAAGCGTCTTCAGCCCCAAGAAGTCCATCTTAATCAGTCCGACAGACTCGACCACGTGTCCGTCGTATTCCGTTACCAATTGGTCTTGTCCTGTCTTAGGGTCTTTAACCGTAGCCAGCGGCGCGAACTCGGTGAGATCATCAGCCCCAATAATCAAACCGCAGGCATGGACTCCCACGCCACGAATGGTGTCCTCAAGTTCTTCTGCGAAATGCAGTGTATCAGCCACTTTTTTATCATCGCTATTGAGCATGGCGCGGAGTTGATCCACATACTTATAGCAATTGTGGAGGTTGACAGAAGGCGTCTTTCCTTTTTCGTCTTTTACAGTATCGGGGAACTTGTCAGGAATAAGGTTCTTTATGGCATTGACCGTACTCAGAGGCACTCCCTGCACGCGTCCCATATCGGCTATAACCGCTTTGGTAGCCATTGTGTTATAGGTAATAATATGCGCCACATGGGTTGCCCCATATTTCTTTATCACCCAATCAAAGACACGTGCGCGACCTGCATCATCGAAATCAACATCTATATCGGGCAATGATATACGGTCGGGATTAAGAAAACGCTCAAACAGGAGGTCGTATTTAAGGGGATCTACATCCGTAATACGCAGACAATAGGCGACCACACTACCGGCTGCACTACCACGCCCCGGTCCGACCGAGACATCCAATTCCTCGCGTGCGGCTTTGATATAGTCCATCACAATGAGGAAATAGCCGGGGAAACCCATGGTCTTCATGATATGCAGTTCAAAAGTGATCCGTTCGGTCTGCTCCTCCGTCAGTTGCTCCCCATAGCGTTCATGCGCACCTTTCCAAGCAAGGAAAGCGAGATAGTCGGCCTCCAATTTGATACGATACAAACTATCATATCCGCCCAATAGTTCGATTTTCTTCTCCGCAGCCTCCTGAGAAAGCACCACCTCGTGATGTTCGTTTTGGGTGAACTCATCGAACAAGTCTTTGTGAGTAAACTTACGGCGATACTCTTCCTCCGTACCAAAAGACTCGGGAATAGCGAACTTCGGCATAATGGGTGCAGAGTCAATGCTATAAACCTCTACTTTATCCACAATCTCCTGCGTATTTTGCAAAGCCTCAGGCAGATCGCTGAAAACAGCCTCCATTTCCTGGGGTGTTTTCAACCATTCCTGCTTTGTATAGTGCATTCGATTGGGATCGGAATAATCCTTACCTGTAGAAACACAGATGAGACGGTCGTGTGCTTCACCATGTTCCTCCTCCACAAAGTGTACGTCGTTGGTACAGATTATCTTCGTATCGGTTTTGCGTGCGAGTTCAACGAGAACGGGATTGACCTCCATTTGCCGTTGGTAAACATTCCGGTCTCCAAAGGGTTTGTCGGTTTTATGCCGTTGCAATTCAATGTAATAGTCGTCACCAAAGACAGATTTGAACCAACGAATGGATTCTTCCGCCTCGTCTATTCTTCCCTGCAAAATCAATTGGGGCAATTCACCGCCCAAACAAGCCGAAGAGACGATGACACCTTCGTGATATTTCTCCAACAACTCTTTATCAATACGCGGACGGTCATAGAAGCCTTCGATGAAAGAATAACTTATCATCTTACAGAGGTTCTTATAGCCTGTTTTGTTCTTGGCAAGCAAGATAAGGTGCCACCCGCTACGGTCAACTATATGTTCTCGCCCTTCGCCTGTTACTTCTTTGACCGTTTTGTCCTTTTTCAACCGATGGCGGCGAGCGCAATAGGCTTCCACACCTACAATAGGCTTAAAAGGAATAAAATTATCGGCTTTCTCTTGCAAGGACGTGAGTTGCTTTTGATACAAAGGCAAGTTTTTTACAGCCTCCTGAGCATCTTTTATCTTAACCTCCAGAGTACGTTTCTCGTGTTCATCGGTTTCTGTTTCCAATGCCTTCTTCCACTCCGGCATCTTTGCTATCTGCTCTTCACACTTTTGTATATTCTCCTGACATTCCTTTACGGCTTTCTTCGGGGCACCATTCACCTTCTTACTATAATCCAAGAACTCTTTGATGCCGTACATATTGCCATGGTCGGTGAGTGCCATACTATGCATTCCGCATCGTTGGCATTTATCAACCAAAGCAGGGACCTTGGACATTCCATCCAAGGTGGAATAGTGGGAGTGAACATGTAAGTGCGTGAAGTTCATATTCTACTATATAGATATTTACGAATTATTTTCTCAGTTTCAGCCCTGCAAGGATAGTATCAGGACACAAGTTGAACACAGAAGCCATTTCTCCCGACATACACAGGCCACAGCGGTTGCATATATCAGAATTCATTGCTGCACAATAACCTCTTGACCCATCAGCGTAAATAAAATTGGTAACCCAGCAACGTTTCTTCAAGCGTTTAATGTTTTTCATCTTACGCAGCCCCGAACATGAGTTCATGACGGGATACCCTTTTTTCTTATATGACAGCACCTTGTCTATACATTGGTTTCGGGTTTCTTCATTCAAAGCAAGAGACTCCGTCCCGGGGAAAGGAGTGTGAAAATTGATAGAGATCTGCTCTATATACGGATTTGATTTCACATACTCCATGGCTTCATCCAACCCAGTATAGTTGATAACATTGACCACCATATTCACACTAAGGTGCGGCAAATGGGAATCACGGATATTTTTTTCCAAACGGGCAAAAGTGCCTTCTCCACGAATGGCATCATGGAACTTACCGACACCATCCATACTGACCCAAAGGCTGTCGGCACGAACCCATGAAATATCCTGCTGTGCGTTGGTTGTTACGGTAACCGAATAGAAACCTATGGAATGAGCAGCACGGATAATGTCATTTACGTGTTTGTCGCCATCGCTCCACAACGTTGTTTCGCCACCCTCTATATCCACAAAACGAGAACCAAGCCGGTAGGCGTAACGCAATTGGTCACAGACTTGTGCAAATGTCATCACGTGATTATTCTCTGTTTGATAGACCGAACAGTGTTTGCAACGAAGATTGCACCTATCCGTGATAAACAGAACAGTCTGTAGCGGTGTTTTTCTGCCGAAGAATCTGGCACGGACGAACCACCACGGCAAATAGAACATTTGCTTGATTGTTGCCGACATTTTCTTCATTTTATACCCAGTTTTTTACGGATTTCTTTCGGAATGGCATCCTTATGAAGAACGATATTCATCGTTTTGTACTCGGCATAGGCTCTGCTCACATACCAAATTCCCTTGTAATCGTTTTTCTGCGTTCCCCACGAGTTCTTCACCATGTAATACTGTTTACCGGTTTGGTCGGCAGCAATACCATATATCAACATTCCATGATCATCGGTTGTTTCCCAGTTGTCATACGCCTGTTGGCGCATTGCTTGCGTCACTTGCACTTCCGGCAAAGGTTTTTTGGTCAGTTCGGTACGTTTGTCGGCATCACTCAAGCCCAACCAATGCGCCATATCCGACCCGATAAGGTCGGCTCCCTGTTCGACATCAGGCATAACGCCTACACCTTTTCTATTAAACCCTATTTCGCTAACATCGGCTCCCCAAGCAAGCGTAAAGCCCTTCTTAATTGCGTAATCAAACACTTGCATCAGTTCGTCAAGTGGAAGATTGTAACTTAGAGACTGTCTCCAATTATCAGGAACTTCTATCGGGAAAGCGGTATAAAAAGGATGATGCGTGTATGACGTGAGTGAAACGTAATCGTCGGCATTCAGTCCAAGCATCTCGGCAAAAGAGAGGGGAGTGTATTCCTTTCCTTCGTAAACAAACGTAGCAGGACACTTACCCAGGTACACATCATAAACGGCTTCCACCGCTTGCGCCCACACCGGTGACAACTTTTTCCAATTGCCTTTGGCAATAGCACCTACAACAGCCCCTGCCACGGCATCCAACTCATTATGATTTGGCAGTGTGTCGCCATACATTATTCCCTGCATTGCCTCCTGAGGCACCAACCCATAGTGCTTCAGACAATACAACACGTCCGAAAAACTACCACCAGGCGAGAAAGAAGACTCCCCGTGATAGCGGACATAGTTTTTGGCACGATCCTGCATTGTATGATGCACCACAAACATTTCGCTCAAGTCATATTCACCCTTCCCCATGCGAAGCAACTCCGACTCAAGGAAACTCAGCGAAGAGAAGCACCAGCACGTGGAACTCCTGAATTGGTTTTTCACCGATGTGATCGGGTTCTCGCAAACCGTTGTGAAGACGAACCCGCTATCAAGGCGGCTCTGCAGACTATCGGCACCTTGCGCTGATATATTCACAGATACCAGCACAGCACTCAATACAACAATTATCTTTTTCATACACATATATCTTAACCGTTTAATCAGGAAATTCCATCAAGTACGCCTTTATGAACCCGTCTATATCGCCATCCATAACGGCACCCACATTGCTTGTCTGGTAGTTGGTCCGATGGTCTTTTACGCGCCGGTCATCGAAGACATAACTACGAATCTGACTTCCCCACTCTATCTTCTTCTTTCCTGCCTCCACTTTGGCTTGTGCCTGACGCCGTTTTTCCAATTCGAGTTCATAGAGTTGGCTTCTCAACAAGCGCAAAGCATTCTCACGGTTTTTGGGTTGGTCACGGGTTTCCGTATTCTCAATCACTATCTCATCGTCCAGTCCTGTCAGCGGATTCTTGAACTTATAGTGCAAGCGGACTCCCGACTCCACCTTGTTCACATTCTGCCCGCCTGCTCCCGAACTGCGGAACGTATCCCAACTGATACCTGCCGGATTCACTTCAATCTCAATGGTATCATCTATCAATGGCACGACAAAGACGGAGGAGAACGATGTCATCCGTTTGCCTTGTGCATTGTAGGGTGATACCCGCACCAATCGATGTACACCATTTTCGCTTTTCAGGTATCCATAAGCCATATCCCCTTCCACCTTAAAAGTAACGGTTTTTATTCCCGCCTCTTCGCCTTCCTGAAGGTTGCTAATTTCCGTCTTATAGTTGTGCTTTTCGCAATAGCGCATATACATACGGAAAAGCATATCCGCCCAGTCCTGCGCCTCGGTTCCTCCTGCCCCTGCCACTATTTTGAGAACGGCGGACATTTGGTCTTCCTCATGCGACAGCATATTCTTCATTTCCAGGTTTTCCACCTCCTGCAAGGCTTTCGCGTACGCATCATCCACTTCCTGTTCCGAAGCCACCTCGTCCTTATAGAAATCGAATGCCAGCGTCAGTTCCCCGATTGCCTTGCGCACTCCTTCATACCCATCAATCCAATTTTTCAAGGTCTTCACCTTGCGCATCTGTGCTTCCGCCGCCTTAGGGTCGTCCCAAAACTCGGGCGTCTGCGTATGCAACTCTTCCTCTTCCAACTGTACTTTTTTCTCGTCAATTGCCAGGTAGCGGCATAATTTCTCCGCTCTACTCTGAAGATCTTTAAGTTGTTCTATCGTTATCATGCCAATTTACTATATACACATCATTTTGCAAAGATAATCATTTTTTCCGGTTCTGTCAAGAGGAAACCCGCACTATTCTTTTTCAAAAAAAAACGACGTACCCTCTTGCACATATAAAAAATATGGTGTACCTTTGCAGTCGCTTTTAGGAAAGGCGGGAATCAGTAGCTCAGCAGGTAGAGCACATCCCTTTTAAGGATGGGGTCCTGGGTTCGAGCCCCAGCTGGTTCACGAGTGGGAAAGGTGAGAAATTTGATTGTTGATTAGAAGAGAGACTCATTGGGTGGTGAGTCTCTCGTTTTTTTTGCCGTTCAGCAGGCGCACCACATTCTCTTTCCATTTTCCTACTCATTCACACCCGTTGTTGGAAAGACCTATCCGAGCAACAAACAGCAGGCAGCATAATTCTCTGCATACAGGAACAAAAACTCTCCAAAATACCCAAACAGCAACAACTTCTCCTCCATGATACAGAGACGGCAGGCGCATTACGGCAGCCATTGTCCGGTATTCCGGTACTTTACAGATCCGATCCAAGATTCTGCAAGGACTCTCATTATCCCTCTTCAAGAACAGGAAGGCACGTTACAGATTCTGACCGGACAATCCCCTGATTGAAACGGAATCAGGGTAAGGACAGTTACTTCCATTTATTCCACAAGCAAAAGGCAGATGACAAGTCATCTGCCCAGAACATACATTCCAAGAAAAAATCCCTCCACTATACACCACATTCCCGAATTCCGTCCATAGTCTCTCCTACTCTGTCACAGTCGGGCTACAGAGAGGAACAAATCAGTACTGCGCTATATCATAAACGCTGTCTGCGACTTCCGTTCCTTTTAGTTTCTCGATGATACAGAATGCAAAGTCCGCACTCAATCCGGGACCTTTTGCCGTGATAATATTCTTAGACTCCACGACCAATCCCCCCACATAACTTTCTCCGAGACAGGATTCAAAGCCAGGATAGCAAGTGGCTTGTTTCCCTTTCAAAATTCCCAACGTTCCCAAAACAGAGGGAGCCGCACAAATTGCCGCAATCAGTTTGTTCTGTTCATTGTGGGAGAGCAAAAGTTTGACAAGCCCCTGATGTTCTCCAAGACGGGTTGCCCCTCCGGGAAGAATCAGCATCCCTGCATCAGCAAAATCAACATCTTCGAAGAGCATATCCGCCTGTACAACTACGGAGTGCGCCCCTTCCACAAGTGTTTTCCCAATTAACGAGACTACAACCAAAGGAATTTCCGCACGGCGCAACAAATCAATGGTTGTAACGGCTTCTATTTCTTCAAAGCCCTTGTCAAGAAAGATGTAATTCATAAATGTTATGGTATTGGTTACTACTTGTTCATAAATTTGTAAGTGATAGTTCCAATCACATCATTATCTCCGGCGGAGAAAACCGCCTTATAACTGGCATCAATACAAGCCTGTATTGTAGTTTTCTCCGAGATAGTTGTCCCTACTCCCTGCGTTGCGGAAACGACTTTACCCGCAGCATTCACACGTATCGCCACCACCACCCTACCTTCCTGCACACCGGAAGCCTTCGGAGTGGACAAACGTCCTTGGAGAGAACGTCCGCGGAGCGACCAACTATGCCCTGCAGAAGAGCCTTGACCGACAGGGTTTCCCTGCATTGTATTGCCTTGCGAATTGCCGGAACCCGAGGAAGAAGACACATTGGACGAAAAGGCTCCGCCCATCAATTTCTGCGCTTTCTCCACCGCAGCCTGTTGCTTCGCCCGTTCTTCGGCAGCCGCCTTTTCTTTTGCGATACGTTCCGCCTCTATACGCGCTTTCTCGTCTGCTTCTTTTTGACGACGAATCCGCTCCTGCTCCTCCTGTTGTTTCCGTTCCTCTTTCCTGCGTTGCTCTGCCAGCACCAACGATTCGTCGGTCTGCTGCGTCAGAAGATCATTGGAAGAAGGCTGTTGAGGCGGTGCAGGGGGAGTAACGACTTCCTGCACAGCATTCACAACAGATTCCTGCATACTGCCTTCTCCCATGTCAGAATCTCCAAACGAGACCATAATGCCTTCCTCTTCCCTGCTCTCCGGGCGATCAATATACACGACCCAAAGCAACAAGAAGAGCAACAGCATGAACACCAGAGTTCCCACCAAGGCTATTATGTGAGACTTAGCACGCATTATTTAACATTCCTTGTGGCGATAACCACCTTCATTTTGTTCTTGTTAGCGATGTCCAGAACACGCACCACTTCTTTGTAGGCAATATCCTGGTCGGCATGGAGAGCGATGTAGGTAGAAGAATCGTTGGCTTGGATACCCATCAAGCAAGCCTCCAAATCCTCAGGTTGAACAGGGACAGGTTTTTGCTTTCCGACAGCCACAGAATAGTTCCCCAACTCATCGATATTCACTTTCGCCACCACCTGTTTGGTATTGGTTTTTGCACGACTTTGCGGCAAGTTAATCTTGATATCGTTTGGCGATGACATAGTGCTTGCCATCACAAAGAACAGCAAGAGCAGGAAGATCAAGTCCGTCATAGAGGACATTGAAAAACCCGCTTCCACTTTATTTCTTCTTTTGAGTGCCATACCACCAAATTATGCGGGTTCGTTGAGCAAATCCATAAATTCCATTGTGCGTCCTTCCAGCAAGCGGACAACAGAATCAATGCGGGAGACGAGATAGTTGTAGGCAAAGATGACCAATATACCCACAATGAGACCGCCTATCGTGGTGACCATTGCCTGATACATACCTTCGCTAAGTGCGGACAATTCAATCACACCCGAGGCACTGCCTGCCATGTTGTAGAAAGTCTGCACCATACCGATGACCGTTCCCAAGAAACCCAACATAGGTGCACCTGCGGATATTGTCGCCAAGATAACCAGGTTTTTCTCCAAGTTTGCCACCTCCAAGTTGCCCACATTCTCTATCGCCACCTGCACATCGTTCATAGGGCGTCCGATACGGGATATACCCTTCTCAACCATACGGGCAGACGGAGTATCGGTTTTCCTGCACAGATTCAATGCCGAATCAATCTTACCCTCGTGGATATAATCCTTTATGCGGTCCATAAACGATTTATCTTCTTTTTTTGCGGCATTGATAACGACGAGACGTTCAATAAACAAGTAAACCGCCAACGCCAACAATACGGCAAGAACTATCATAATCCAACCTCCATAGGTTGCCATTTGCCAAAGGTTCATAGGTTCTGCCTGCTCCATGACAGGGTTCGCCACCAATTGTGCTGTGTCAATTTGAAAAAGCATATTCTATTGTTTTTTATTCTGTTATATTCATTTTACACGTGCGTCAGTTCTTTGTAGCGCAGGATTGTTTCTCTGATTCCCAAATACAAAGCATCGGCAATCAAAGCGTGTCCGATGCTTACTTCGTCTATCCAAGGAAAGGCTTCCACCAAGGCACGCAAGTTCTGCAAATTCAAGTCGTGCCCCGCATTCAAGCCGATGCCCAACTCTTTTGCTTTGCAGGCTGCCGGTGCGTATTTTTCCAGAGCATGATGTGGATTTTGCCGGTACAACTCGTCATAGGGACCGGTATAAAGTTCCACTCTGTCGCTTCCCATGCGTGCGGCATGAAAAACCATCTCAGGATCGGGATCAACAAAGAGTGAGACTCTGATATTTCTCTGATGGAATACTTCCACAAGTTTTTTCAGGTAGCCGAAATGCTGCAATGTATTCCAACCATGGTTACTGGTCAGTTGCTCCGGATCATCTGGTACAAGGGTCACTTGCGCAGGACAGACAGCACAGACCAAATCGCAAAAATCCGCAGTGGGATTTCCTTCGATATTAAACTCTTTCGTAAGAATCTTTTTCAGTTTCAAGACATCGGAGCGGCGTATATGTCTCTCGTCCGGACGAGGATGCACCGTGATTCCATCCGCCCCGAAGTGCTCGCAATCCAAGGCGAACTGTTCTACATCGGGAACATTTCCGCCCCGTGCATTGCGCAAAGTAGCGACCTTATTGATATTTACACTCAAGAGTGCCATTCTGTTGGCAAAAGTACGAAAAGAAAATGAACCTCACAAGTCATTCCCCACATTTTGAGACGGCATTAACCGGCAAAAATCAGTTAATCAGACGAGCATTGTTCACAAAGGAAAAGGCATTGAGCAGAAACGAGTCCACCCGATGCCTTTCATTTTGCTGCAGCAGATACAGACAAGATCAATTGGCAGTTGCCAAAGGTGCCGCCTGCGTATAAACACGCGCCGCCAATTCCTGATCCAACTGATACATACCATATCCGTTTCCATTGAGGAGACGCAATTTTCTGATGATGTCGGCAGCATTTTCCTCCTCCTCCACCTGCTCATCAATAAACCATTGCAGACGGCTCTGCAAAGCGAAGTCTTTTTCTTCGACCGCAGCAGCCATCAAGTTGTTGATGAGAGACGTTACTTTTTCCTCATGTTTCAATGTATGTTCAAATGCTGCCAAGGGAGAATTCCACTCTGTATCCACTGCATCAATAGCCTTAAGCAGGACACGACCTCCTCGGCTCTGGAGATAGTTGATAAAGATTTGTGCATGATCCTGTTCCTCTTTGAACTGGATAGCGAACCAGTTTGCCATTCCTACATAGCCTTCGTTCTGGCAATAAGAAGACATACTGAGATAGAGATAAGCCGACCACATCTCGGCATTGATTTGGGCGTTGATAGCGTCCTGCAAGCGTTTAGAAATCATAATTTAGGGGTTTAACAGTTAATAATAAGGCAAACATACGCGAGCGAAAGACAGCGCACACGCCTGTGCCTAAACGATTCCGCTCTACCATGTTCAGAGAGAAAGGGACAAGAACCATACCAATACACAGGTTTACGCAAATATGGCAGAGGAGCGTTTGTCGGATTTCAAAAGTTTAACGTTGCACAGACAACAGAATTATAGTATTTTTGCCCTGCGATTGCATACAGGCAACGCACAGAAAAAAGTTTTACAAACCACACCAGATACAGTTATGATACACCATGTAGTATTTTTCCGTCTCTTAGACGAAGCAGAAGGACACACGAAAGCAGAGAATGCACAAATCATCCGAGAGGGGTTATTATCACTTCGGGACAAGATTGACGTATTGGTCAGCGAAGAGGTAGGAATCAACATTCCCAATGCGAAAAAAACGGATTATGATATTTGTTTGCAATGCACATTCCGTACGTGGGAGGATGTGGATACCTATCAGAACCACCCCGAGCACCTGAAAGTGGCATCCTATATAGGCAAATGCCGCTCGGGACGTGCTGCCGTGGATTACGAAATCCAAGACTAAGAAAGCCTGATTCCTCTCATTCTCTCGTTGAGGGGTGCTTCAGGGGTCGTTGAGGTCGGCTTGATACAGACAGACGGAATGCGACTTCCATTTTACCTTTTAGAAACAGGAAAAACATCCGAAATCCGCACAGGAAAGAGATTTTCAGAAAGGTCGTTTTATGAGGAAATTATGATTCATGGAAGATTCGACAGATTGTGAGAACATCTACCGATTTGCACTATCATCAAAACAAAAGCACCGGTTTAATATACGTCAAGCCGGTGCTTTTGTTGTCAGGAAGTATGCCAAAATTGTCAGTCTGCAACATGAATCTCGTGATGAGAGACTTGCGAAACAGGATCAACCTCCTCCATCTCCAAAGTACCTTTGGCGGCTTTGTGGTCGTGTATCTTACCTAATACAAAGAGCAACAGGCAATTGATACAGAAATATCCGCCTGCGAGTATCCACAGGGCAATATATTCGCGGCTTGTCTGCGCCAACGTGGCACCCATCGAGTTGATATGGATAAAGCCGTGCGCTCCCCACGTATAGGGGAAGATATAACTCAGATACAACCATGCTTTGGGCAACATCTGTTGCGGCCACGAAACACCCGCAATAAAGAGAAATATCAGCGTGGAGGAGATGAGCAGTACCATACCGCTCTCGCGGTTGCGGATAAAGACCGACACCGACATAGAGAAATAGATGGTAGCCAAGAGGAACGGCACATAGAACTTCATCACATCTATCGGGTTGCCGATATGGGGGAGGTTGAAGATACGCGGAATAAGCAACAGGTCGATTGCGCCAAGTGCCATATAGATGAGAAAATACGCCATCGAACGCCCGAGCGTGATACGCAGTACGCTGGCAGAACGTCTTGCACCCGGCAGCAGGAACAGTTGCCGGTTCTCCTCACGTGCCGTACCGCCCAGCATACAGATACCAAAGAACAGAGTCTGGTGGAGGATAAGCATCAGCACGGCGGGAATCAGGAATGATGCATAACCACCCGACGGGCAGAAAAGCGCAGTCTCGGTATAGGGTGCGTCCTGCACAAGCGACCATGCAAACTCTTCGTTGTAGCCCATTGCCTCATAGCGGTCAATCTGGATATTGCGCATACTCTCAAGCATTACCTGGTTGCAACTCAGATAGACGGCTTTCATATAGAGAAACGACGACATATCGCAGTATAGTGAGATATGTGCCTGCTCCAACCCCGAGTTGATAGCAGCAGCGTAGTCGGTGGGGAAATAGATGATCCCGTGTACTTTCTGGTCGCGCATCAGCATCTCTGCCTCTTGCATAGACGCACAGGAATAGGCGATGGTGATGTCGGGGCAGGCGTTCCAGCGATGGAGAAATTCACGGCTCTCGGGCGAGCAACTCATATCCACTACAGCCACAGGCACATTCTCCACATTGTCTTTCCAATAGATACAATTGTAGAGGATAGGGTAGGCGATACCCGCAAGGATAAAAATGACCAGCACACCGGGGTCGCGAAAGACACGGCGCAACTCGTCCACGAAGACAAACCCAGCCTCCTTGAACTTCAGCCACTGTGTATAGAGAAAACGGAAAGTACCCATTTTGAATTAACAATTAAAAATTAACAATTAATATACGCTGCCATTTACAAATTGACCCATTTACAAATTGCCTATTTCAGCGGGTAGTTTTGGTAGAGCATTGCTTTGTAGAGACGCGGAGAAACAATCAGCGGCATAATAAAGAATGCACACAGCCCCAGGCAGAGCGGAATGGAGTTGATGACAGGGGCTGCCATCAGTGCCTCATTAACGTAGATACGATAGAAATAACGCAGCGGCACGAGATATGTCCACGCTTGAATAGCAGGGAGCATATTCATGACAGGATAGGTGAAGCCCGAGAGCGAGAAACCCAACATACCGTACAAGGCCCCGATAGACACAGCATCACGCAGAGTGGGGAGTGCGCCGATGATACAGATTGCCATAGACTCCATTGCAAAGATAAGCAGTACCATGGCAAGCATCAGACGGGTAAGCGAGCCATTGACAGGGAAATGCATAAACTTAAAGAGAATGACTTCACAACCGATACCCAACACTATATATAATATGGTGTAGGGAATGAGTTTGCCGATCATTGCAATGGTGTAGTTGCCACCTGCGGCACGCAGCCAATCGTGGCACGTACGGCATTTGAGTTCAAAACCGATTGCAAAGATAGTAAGCATCAGTACCACCAAAGACAATATACCCGGCAGAATGGTCGAGACAAGATAGACCGCATAATTGCTCCACGGGTTCGCCACCATATGCGCCTCAATAGTAACAGGCTGTATGCGCTTCATTATGAGGTCGTCGGGCAGTCCTTTCTTGCGCAATACTTCACGCTGGAATGCACCCGAGGTGAGGTTACACATGGTGAGCAGTTGTTTGTAGGCTGTACTGGCACCGACGGTATAGGCATTGTTGGTATAGAAAGAGAGTTGCGGACGCTTGAAAGCAACGAGGTCGGAATAGAAATGGTCGGGAATGACCAATATACCGAATATTTCGCCCCGCTGCATAGCACGCCGCGCCTCGGCATAGTCAGGCGTGATAAGCACGATGTTCACCGCTGAAGTTGCTTGCATCTCGTGGCACAGACGGCGGGAGATACTGGTTTGATCGGCATCAACAACAGCGATGGGTATATTCTCTGGTGCCCCGCTCCGCATAATCGACAGGAAGAAAAAGGTACTAAGTACCATTACTCCCACCGAAGCGAATATGTAAAGCGGACGCACGAACATCCGACTCAGTTCGCGCTTCATCACACGCCATATAGATGAGAAAAACGTTCTCACGTTGGTTCAATTAACAAGTAAGAATTAACAATTAACAATTAATATACAGGTATGGGCAATAGCACAATATCCTCATAGGAATCACCCACTAATCACCCACTAATCACCCACTCCTGTAAGCAACAAGGAAAGGGTATCATCAGGGAAACAACAGGGAGATTATTTGACCACGATAGCGGTCATACCCGGACGTAGGTTCGGAATACTCGTGAGCGGTTTTGCTTTGACATCAAACGTGCGGACATCATATTGCCCGTTGGCTTGTGTGCTGCGCCATGTGGCGTAGGTTCCCATGGCTTTCACGTAGGTAACAGCCACCTCGTGTAGGTCGTCGCCGAGGGCCGGGATACGTACCTGCAAGTGGGTGCCGGGAGTGATGCCACGGAGCATATCCTCGCGCACGGCAAAAGTAAACCACATATCATTCAGATCCACAATTGCCATCACGGGACTTCCTTGTCCGACCAGTTCGCCAGTCTTAGGAAAACGCTCCGACACCTCGCCATCAATAGGGGATGTCAGGTAACGCTCGGCGCGGGCAGCCTCTACCTCTTGGATGATTCCGTCCACCCGCGCTACTTGTGCAGCGGCAGCGGCTTTGTCTTCCACACGGGCACCCGCAGTAGCCATATCGTATTGGCTCTTAGCGGCTTTGACGGTCGCGGAAGCGGCTTTGTATTGTGCCTCTACCTCATCGCGTTTCTGCTCGGAAACCACCCCTTTTTCGTACAGGCGTTGTACACGCTCGTAACTCTTGCGGTAGATTTCTTCACCTGCTTTGGCTTTCTGCCAAAGTTCGTAGGCTCCCACAATCTGTTCGCGCTGTGCGCCATTTTGTGCCTTTTCATTAATGGCCTCGGCAGCAGCACGGGCAGCCATTGCCTGTGCCATCTTTGCCTCCACTTCGGGCGAGTTGATGATCACAAGGGTATCGCCTTTCTTTACGTGGTCGCCTTCCTCGGCAAGGTACATCTCAATACGTCCCGGCACTTTGCCCGAAACACGGTATTCGGTGGCTTCCGCCTCACCGGTAATCAGTATTTCCTCGGGTTGAAGAGCAAACACTCCCACAAGGGCAACGATGACAACTACTATCAACATCGCTGCCAAACCGAGCAGCAGACTGCCTTTTTTCTCTTTTCTCATTGTTGTTTGTTTTTTCTAGGTTTTCTAGATGTTCTAGTGATTCTAGTATCTTAGCGTTGACGTATACTTCTTGAAGTAGGTTTCGCAAATCTGCGCCTCGATGTCGGCATCTATTTTGTCGCTCGAGGCGGAGAGCCAAGCAGTCTGCGCCTGCATCAGGTCGGTGGCGGTTGCCATACCTGCCTGGAACGACTCGTCGGCAAAACGCAGCACCTCCTCGGCATTCTTCACTCCGAGTTCGGTCATCACTACTTTTTGGTTGGCTTCCAACACTTTCTGGTTGGCTTGCGTGATTTGCAATTCAAGCATTTCGCGGGCATCCTCTTTTTTGAGAGCCACGGCGCGTGCCTGGTGCTTGGCAGCTTTGAGACGAAGAATATCATCGGCGTGTGCAATCGGCACATTTACCACTACGCCTGCCGAGAAGAAACCGTGTCCTTTCCAGTCGTTGCTGAACCCGTTTTCCACATTCGGATTGGTGTAGATATAGTTGGCGGATGCCACGATGTTCGGTTGCAGCCCTGCTGCCATTATCTTAGCATTCGATTCGGCAATCTTCTGTGCCTGTTCAAGCATCTTTATTTCGGAACGTGAGTCAATGATAGACGAATAGTCCGAAATAGAATCATGCAAAACCACTTCGCCGATATGCGAATCATCCAATATAATATCTTGGTTGAGAGGCAGTCCGCATATCTGGCATAGTGCCATCTTGCTGAGTACCAATCCGTTCTCGGCTTGCAGTTTTTTCAGTTCCGCCTCACCGCGTTTCTGTTTTACCTTCAGCAAGTCGGACTGAGTAGCCATACCTTCGTTCACGAGAGTGGTTACATTGTCCTCCAATGTAATGAGCAGATTGTAGTACTTGGTGGCAAGTTCCAATTTCTTTTCCACCGATATAACGCGCCAATAGGCTTCGTCCACCGATACAATGATGTCATCGCGCTTGCTGTCAGCCTCAATGTTCACCGTTTCCTCAGTGGCTTTGGCTATGCGGTACAACTCGCGCAGGCGACCGCCCACATAGATAGGTTGTGTTATACCTACTTGCCCGACAAACAGGTGTGTCATATCGAGATCAAGTGCCTGATAGAGTTGCTGATAGGCATCAGCGAGCATTTGTCCGGACTCGTTTTGCAATGCCAGCACTTGTTTGCCTACTTCGGGCAACTGCTGTGATTGTTGTGCCAGTTGGTTCATGGCCGAGCCCTCGCTCCATTGGAACGAAGCCGAACCATCTTTCCCCACCGTAGCCGTACCGAAAGAAAAGTCCATTTGGTTGGGCAGCAGGACGGCGTGCTGCGAGTTCCATGTATATGCCGCATTGGCGGTAATCTTCGGGAACATTGCAGCAAGGGCGGCTTGGCGGTTATAGTCTGCGGCTTGGCGCAACTCGTCGCCTGCTTGGGTAGAAGCGGCTTTGAGCGCATACCCACGGCAGTCGTCAAGCGTCAGCATCTGCGCCATGGCGGGCAGTGCGGCAAGCAACAAACCTATAATATAAAATAATGTTCGTTTCATATGTAAGTTTACAATGCAGTTCCTGTATCCCCCCTCTCTGAGGGGGTAGGGGGAGTCGGAATTTTAATTTTTCTTGCAAAGCATCTGAATATCCGAGCCTTCAACCGTGCGTTGTTTGTCTTCTTGCGATTGCCCCTTGTAGTTGAGCGAGAATATGATGTTGTTCTCGTAGGTCTTGGCATTGCCCGTTACCGTGATGTCGAATACTTCGGTTTCCGTCTCGGTATAGGTGATAATGGAGTCGCGGAATTTGCTTTGCCCAAAAATATCCAAATAGGGGATATGAAGCGTATCGCTGTATTCGGTGGTTATCGGCAAATCAAGTGTGCGGGTGAAAGCATCAAAACTCAGTTCGTCGCCCGACAATGTGCCTTTGGTGTGATATACATCGCCGTTCAGTTGGTCGAAAGTGAGCAGCACTTTGTCGTTGTCTTTTAGGCTTACCAACTCAAACGAACCGGTCTCGTTTGTCAGGTTGACAACCTGTGAAACGGTGGCTTTCGGATTACTTGCGTCGGGCATCTGCAGGGTTACTTTGCCTGTTGTCTTGAAACGATAACCGCCCTTGGCATCACGCACATCTGCGGTGTCTGCACACGATGCCATTACTATGCAAATCGCGGCAAGATAAAACATTTGCTTTTTCATATCAAATAACATATATAAATTTCAGAATCAATAACCTTTTCCGAGAGGTTGTGCGGCAAAAGGTTTGCCATACAACCGACAAGATTGGTCTATATTGCCGATATTTTATTCTTTATTTCCCCCGAGAGTTCTCTATCCTTCACGCAGGGTATATCATCCATTTCCCGTCGAAGGGGCAAACTATTTACGATTTTTCAATGTACGATGTACGATTTTGCTTTACCATCTCTCATTGCGTTTCCGACAAGGGGTGCTTGAGGGGTCGTTCAGGGGTCGTTGAGGGGTCGTGGATGTACCCTACTCCACTCCACGAGCAGGGCGAAGAAGACAACAGCCGAAAGAAAGCCGGTTCCGTATTGCCATTGTGGCAAGCGTCAAGCCTCTCTTACTCTATATCCGTCTTATAGATTCCAAGCAGGAGCATCAGTCTTTGTAAACGGCATAGAATGTGCAATTCCGATTGACTGTCAGGTTATTGACTTCAGAGAACAGATCGTCAGGCAAAGCGAACGGGTCGTAGAAGCCGGCCTGCTCCGTCCATCCCACGAACTGCATACCTTCACAGGCAACCACTTCGGCAGAAGGAAGGCGAAGCAATTCGTTTTCATCGTAGCCCTGTTCGTCAATCACCACCCCATCGGCGACCCATGTAATCTTATAGGGTTTGACAGGTGCCACTACGGGCATGATATACATTTCGACATCCCCTGTAACGGATGGAATGGTAAGGATATTGTCCACATAGGTGAAATCAACACCATAGGTAAGCGTAACCCCTCCCATTGTGATTTCTATATGGTCAGCCGAATTTATTATATAGCCATCATCGGGGGTAACCGTGATTGCCAATGCCGTTTCTTTTGCGACAGTACCGCTTTCGGAGGAAACCGTTGCGTTTTCGTAAAGAATTTCATAGTTCCAGACCAAAGAATTCGGGTCTTTTATGTAGATAAGAGAGATTATTCCGTTTTCTTCCTTGATTTCCGTCAGGTTTTTTCCTGCAACCATACACCGGTTGACATTTCGTGTACCCGGGAAAGGGTCGGCAGCCGTACCTAAACCGGTACGGTTTCCCGTGGCAGAAACAACCGTATAACTGGGAGAACCCGCCAAACTATTGGGTTCATTGTTCCGCCATTTATCCTCCTTGAAATCCACATACCACACGATGAGACCATGTCCCGGGAGATGGAGATCCCAACCTGTTTGTTGCCGGTTTTCGATATAATACTGCGCTGTTTCCTCTGTTGCGGGTAACAGTTTATTGGACGTATTGATTTGGTATGCCACCGCATTTTCCCCGCCAACGGCTTTGATATTCAATGCATTCGGAACCGCCCCCAGATTGACAGGCGTCTGCCAGCCAAAGAAATACTTCTCGTGAATGCTATAGTTGGGCGGATAATTTCCGTTGCCATTATAGTTACCAATATCCATGACATCCCAAGCCCCCGGGGTACGGCTTTCCGTAAGGTTGCTTCCTTGGCCGGTATCATAATAGTCGGGCAGTCCCAAGACATGGCCGAATTCATGGCACAGTGTCCCGATGCCGTTCCGTTCGCCTGTATATCCAGCCAGTTCGGCAGAGCAGGCATAGTCATTGATATAGAGTCCATCTATTTTGCGTTCGGATTTGCTGTAGGTGCAATTTCCCCAATAAGCAGCCGATTCGAGGTCCCAATTGTGCGGCCAGACAGTGGTAGCCGCTCCTCCATCCGCCTCACCTTTGCCTGCATAGAGGATATAGACAAAATCGACATACCCATCGTTATTGTTGTCATATTGCGTAAAATCCACATTCCACTCCGCTTTCGCGAGTTTACAGGCTTCGACCACCATGTCACCCGGATATTTATCGTTTCCTTTGCTATTATTTTCTCCATAGTAGGCGCAATTTTTGGGTAGCGTTACAGGTCCGACCACATCGAAAGAGGGAACATACGCCCCACCGGACTGGTCGGAGAAGTATTTTCGTGCCGAGCCATAGGCACCATTGTGTGTATAGGAACCGGCGTTCATCATCTTGTTCATCTCCTCCTGCGAATTGGAGGGCAGATAGGCTACATCTGCGAAATCAGCCAATATGACCAATCCTCGCGGAGCAAGATTCACAGCCCCCACCCGATTCGGGCGGTTGACAAACCTCGGAGACTTTTTGCGCCTTTCCGCCAGGGCGTCGGGTGCGGGTTGCTCCCCCACTACGTTCCAAAAGCCTTTGTCATCTACTTTGACTTCTTTCCCTTCGCGGTTTGTCCAGTAATGACAGATTTCGTCTCCATGCAAGCGGACTTCGATCTGCGTTCCGTCGGGTTGTGTTTTGATTTGCCACCCCGGGTAGGCAGGGACAGCCATGACAGACAGGGCAGCAAACAGAGATGCTATCAGTATGACAAGTTTTGTTTTCATTGCAGTTTACTCCTTTACGGGTTATTGTCTGCGGCCTATCACGTCATAGGTGTTGCCGTCCTTGATAATATAAACAGAGCCATCACGTACTATTTTCTGCACGGCTTGTTGCTCTTCCACATTCTCCACACGCGTTGCCGTCTGTTTCCACAACGGCACCAACACCACATCAGCAGCCGGCATAATGAACACATCTCCGGGCTGATAGACGAGCCCTCCATATTGCCAGCCAAGAAATGTGCTGTTTTCACGAGCGGGGACAACGGACGATAGAGCAACGTTCTCGCCTTCCTTATACAATTTGCCTCCCTCACAGCGAGTGGTTGCCCCCGAATAGCCTTGATAGACAAATGTATATTGGAGCGAAGGCTCATCGCCCGCTTTCCAGGAGGCGGCATCCGCAGGCAATTGCCACGAACCGGCATACACACCAGAAGCCGCACATAACAGGAGCACTACCAACCAGGCACACAGAGAATAATGTTTTTTCATGTGATCGAATTTAGTCAGGTCAATATAGTCCAGCGATGTTTCGATAAAGATATGGGAAACGCCGTCTGACTGTGCAAAGGTACAAAAAAACAACTGTTCCTGCAAACAGGAAGACCATTGGCGGCAGAGTAAGCGGAACTATGCATGGAGGAGCAGACACGGTGATACGTGTAGTTTGCTTTGCTGATTATAGACGTTCCAGGTGTTCGAGACGTCCTATGAAGAAGGATGAATGAGACGAATTAGACAGATTGGACGGATAGGACGGATAGGACGGCTGAATTCCGCGGACGAGGGCGTCCGCGTCCCCAGTGAGGCATTGTCTCCACACCAACCGGCAAAGTAGATAATCAAAGAGGCTGCCTGCACTTGTCAGACAGCCTCTTTCCAAAATATAGTCTATTTTACCCACGCATTGCGTACGTTTTACCCTCTTGATACCGAATGTTTTCTATAGAGGACGAACGCTGCGAGGAGCAATGCCATGAAGCAGAAAGGAAGTTCGCCGACCGGATCGGGGTCGGGTTCCTTCAGTCCTCCACCATTGTTTTCACCATCTCCCCAATCGACACGGCGGACAGGAGTGCCGCTGTTGCCGATGCGTGACAAAGAGGGTTGGTCTTTATCGCTAAGAAAAGCAGATGTGGAAGTGAAAGAGGACTGCGGCAAGGAGACATTCCCCACTTGTCCAGAAACTCTTTCTCCAGAACCGGCAGAAGAGGAGACTTCCGTGACAGCCTTGTTACCTGCAGCGTTTTTCCGGTGAACAGCGGGCACTGAAACCGAATACGCGGATTGCCCGACAGACGAGGACACCGCAGACCGCCAGGAAGCAGACGTTTCCGCAGCACATCCTCCTGCATTGGAATTTTGCTGCGCAGTTGCCGTAGAGTGAAGGGGCGTAGCGGAATAGGAGGTTTCGCTGCAGGATGCGACCTGTGCCGGCACTATATGCTTCACCTGCACACGGGATGACGTTGCAGCGGGCAATGCCGACAAACCGGTTGAGACTTCTGCCATAGCCACATCCGTTGCAGGCTGTTGTGCCTCGCCTTTGACAGGATATTCACTGAGATCCGCAGCACTAATCGACGTGAGAACCGATGCAGCCAAAACACCAAGAATAAGTTTTCGTATCATTATAGTATGTTGTGATATTGTTCTATATTTTATACTTACTTCAGTATAGACTATTCAACGACCGTGCTGAGTGTATTAGCCCCTTGCATTGTCTCCACCCTAATGAAATAGGTGCCTGACTGCGGTACGGTGTAGGTGCGTTGCCAAGTGGAAGTACGCTCAGAGGAAATCAGTTTGCCCGCAGCATCATAGAGCCAGAGAGAAGCCGAAGAGGGCAATCCGCTGACAGTAATCATGCGACAAGAAGACGAGATACGCAGATTGCCGGCATCCAGGTTGTCCACACCGGTGGTAACCTTAGGCAGCAAGCGCACATTAACAGAGAAGCGTCCAGCACCATCCGTGGGCGAAGTGGTGAAAGTATAGTCCTGTTGCAAGAGGTTGGTGTAAGTCCCCGTTTGTACATCGAAGAGCCAAACCTCCGCAAGACGTGCCAAGTCGCTTGTGCGATTGAGGGAGAAGGTGTATTCCCCTGCGTGTGAAGCGAAATAGCCCACTGATACAGGTTGGGCAGCCGTTTGTTCGCTGACAGCGTTGAAGGCGCGCTTGCCACCGTCGGTACCAAGGGTGTAGATGACAGGTTGCGTATAGCGACGGTAGTAGTCGCCAAACCACTTGAAGAAGTCGGCATCCATCTCATAGTCGTCGGTAAAGCGGTCGTCAATCACCAGTGCCGTATGGTCCTGCTCGCCTGCCGCATTGCGCAAGACAACATCCACGATGACAGGTTCGTCGGCAGTCTGACGAGTAAGCATCGGCATGGCAGCCCGTCCACGCTGAGCATGCGAGAAGGCAATAGCGCGCTCTTCACCATCGGTAGCACCTGTCACTTGGAGGAAATAGCACGTGAACGGCGAGAGGGGAGTTTCGGACGCCAATACCTGGTTGTAGGCCGTCCAACCGAAGTTCTGCGGAATGGTGATATAGGGATGGTTGCGTTCACCTTCATCATCAAGACTCCAATAGCCCGTGACAGGATCGTAGACAAGGAGACCGGACACAAGACCTTGGAAGGAAGCCGTACCTTCTTTCTTATAGTAGTTGAGGTAAGGATTACCTACGAGGTTCCAACCTTTGTGGTTGGGACGGATGTCGGTGGCAGCACCATAGGCATTTACGGATACCATCTTATCGGTACTTTCCTGCGCCAGCACCTCTTTTGCCATGGGGAAACGGAGTTCGTAGATATAATCGGGCTTTGCGGTATTTCCCTTGATACCGACTACATAACCTTTACCCGCTTCGATGGTGGTGCCGTGGTATTGCCGCCAGTTGGAACCCGTCTGCTGCGTGGAGGCACGACGTTCGCCATCGTAGTACATAAGGAACCAGTCGGTGCCATAGGCAGCCGGTTGTCCGTTGGAGAATGCGACATCGGCGATGTCGCAATCATAAGGCAGAGAGAGGAAATGCCAATTGTTCGCACTGATAAGAAGATCGAGGTAAACCGCTTTTTCGCTGCTGTGTGTGAGGTTGAGCGTCCCTTGATAGTCAAGTGAAGCCACCTGGTCGCCTGTACCTGACTCACGACGACGGAACGAGAGGGAGTTGGCAGCGTATTCATTTCCTTGCGGCACGGAAAGCGCAGAACCTTGGTAAACCATCACATCGCGCACGGTGTTCTTGCCGCCATCCACTACGGAGAGGGTTGCGTTGTCGCGAACGACGACATCGCAGGTTTTGCACGTGTCAGCCGTGAAACGGAAGAGATAAGCATCGTCCGTGTTTGCGTTTTGATTCACAAGAATAGGAACTTTGTACTCTCTTTGCGTTATGATTTTGCCATCTTTGTCGGAAACGACAATTTTGAGTCCTTTGCAAGCCAATGTGTCCATACGGGGAACAGAGACTGTGATTGTGCCATCAGCATTGCGAGCAGAAGCCTCGAAAGTGGTGGAAGACAATTCTTCGTAGGTGGTATAATAGCCCGAATAGTCGAAATCACCTACATATCCGAAATTCTCACAAGTAGCCTGTACGCCTTTATCTTCAACATTATCCGGTACATGTTCCCCCGTCCATTCGTCACACAACGTGACAAAATCGGACTTATTCTTCGCTATAGCCTCTGCCCCTGAACGCACCGTGTTTTTACGAACAAGCAGACAACGGTTGGTTGAGATACCTATCACAGAGCCATCCTTGATCGATGTACCCGTTTCACAAGTCCAACCCGGATCATCGCCCCATGAAGGTTCGTACATTGAAGTTCCCGTAGAAATAGGATTACCGGAATCATCAATACCGCCTATTACGTCAATGGCTTCATCACCTTTGAACAAGGCAATTGTTTTATTACCGGCAAATGACAAGAGTCCTCCTCCTGTATTGTTTTTTGCTGTCACTTCTTTCCATGGAGCATCTATAAATGTATTATCCAAACAATTCATAATTTCGACATCGTTTGATGCCGATCCTGTGGAATACAAGATTATTTCTTCAGCAGGAGCCATGACATTCGGTGTTTCACTAAACTCGCCAATGGGTATATATTTGTCAGCACTATTTGCCGATTCCCACTGATTTTTACCATACTTGATTTTGTAATCAGTGATATCCACCTCCTTGCCCGTACCATTGTACACGGCAACCAACTTGACATTGCCCGTAGCCTCAAAATACTTAGAGAAGAAGAGTTCGTCAGCAATCATGCCAGTTCCACTTCCTTTTGTCACTTGATTTTCCAAGAGGACGGAGATTTTCTCATCGGTATTAATAGAGACATCCATGTGATCGGGCGCCCACTCCACGACATCCATTTGCGGGGCATCGGTGTGCACCTCCAGAACTTCAGAAACGCACGTACCACCTGCAAAGACTTTGACATAATAGGTGGACGCTTTCTCCAAGCCCTCAATTGTGAACGGAGAAGATACATTGGTATGCTCCGTACCGAACAGAGCCTTACAATCCGCATCGGTATAGACACGGACGGTAGCCGTAGCGGCTGTGGCTTTCCACGAGAGAATGACGGAGGTGAGTTTGGATACATAGGCAAGGTTGTAGGGCACATCGTCGCAGTCGGAGGTGGTGAATGTGAGGGAGGTTACATCGGAACAGATGTCGGTGCCATCACCATGACGAGCGCGGAGATGATACGTATATTCAGTGGTAGAAGCCAACCCGTTTACTATATAGAAGGTAGCACCCGTGACATCAGTCCAAGTAGTGCCATCGGTGCTGAGTTGGTACATTGTTGCTCCCGCGACAGCGTCCCAAGCAAGCGTTACGGAAGTACTCTTGACGGTTTCCGTACGGAAGTTGGCAGGTGCATAGTTGAAGACACACGTGTCGGTCACAGGCAAGATACGGAACTCTTGCACACCGGACACATACATGGCGAACTTGGAGTCATTGAGGCGGAGCGTTCTGCTGTTCTGCGGATTGCTGAATGTGTAGGTTACATTGTCGGAGGTTGTGAGCAACCAATTGTAAGAGTCATTAGTAGCAGCGGGTGTGTTGCCGGCATAGTTCTGAACGCCTACATTGTCGGCAGACGCTGCCCAAAGATACTTGCCAGAGGCACCCACAAAGCGTACATAACGTTTGTCGCCACCATTAGGCATACCATCGAAGGTATATAGGGTGTTGCATGGTGCTTTGGCAGCATCAGCAGTTTCATCCACCGTCACATGACTATTGGCGGGTTGGGCAGAACTGCCTGACATATCGGCATTGAGGGCATACCAGTCGGTGCTATTCGCCACGATGACAAACTTCTCGGGCAGTGAGCGTGCATGGAGCGTAACGGCATCCAGCGTTACATTGTCGCCCGTGTTGTACTCGGCACGGAGTTGCAGCGTGATGTCCTCGCGGACATCAAAGTCTGTAGGTTTGTAGGTAAGAATGACAGTACCCTTGATACTATAAGTTCCATCTCCATTATCCGTGGCTGTCTGTTCAAGAGCAGCCGTGACTTTAGTGGTTGCAGCACCATTGCAGGTTATGTCGGCAGCAGGAATCTTGACTTTCGGCTCGTTACCATTGCTCCCTTGCAGGTTGCCCGCTTCGAACTTGACCGTATCTTGTACTTGGACGGTACTACGGGTTCCTCCTGCGTTACCGGCTGTAACATAGAGTTCTTTGCCCGAAGTGATACGCACATAGGGTCCGCAGACGGGGGAGGTGGTGTAAAGATAGGAGACAGGGCTATAGAGTTGGATGGTTTGAGCACCGTTAGCAGTGGTATATGTTCTCCAGTTGGGAGTGCTTGCGTATAGTGCTAACTTACGGCTATAAGACGCATAAGTCAGTATGACTGTGGAACTACCTGATGTTGTTGCATTGCAAGTCCATAAGCCGGTATTGGATGAAGAGCAGGAAAGTTCATTATTGCCATTCGTTGTACCTAACTTATTCTCTCCATATTTTACAAACCAACCTTCGCCGCCTGTGTTCTTGACAAAAGTCCATGCTTTGTCTGAGGTTACGGTTGCAGCATCAAAAACTGCCGTATTATCGCCGGAATTGCCGGCACTAAACGAACCTGCTTTCAACATATATGCTTTACCGTCTTTAGCAGTAGCGGTGATGTAGTACTGACCACCATCTACAATGCTAGCAGCAGAGACAGGAGATGCTCCTGTTTCTGCGCTGTTTCCATCAACGTACTTATACACCGCATAGAGGGTGGTGTTGGCATTGGGCATGGTATATGGGAATGACACTTTGGTGTAGGTAGTGCTGCCTTCTGCCACTTCGGCGGTTGCCCAGCCGTCGAAGACATAGTTGATAGGTTCGGTGCATACGCCTGTCGGGTCTGCGGGTTGCAGTACTTTCGCACCTGCATAGCAGTTGCCTGCCGTACTCTTGCTACCGCGGTCGTTGAGTGTGAGCGTGTACTCGGCGGGCGCAATGGTAATGGTCTTGCTGTCTGTTCCGCCGCAATAGGTGGTACCATTGGTCGTTGTATATGATTGCGAGGCAGTCAGCGTGTATGTACCCTCTTGGGTGAATGTGATAGTGGTGCCGCTCAATGTTGCACCTGTAGTGGGTGTAACAGCGTATGCAACTGCTGTACCATTACCTCCTGTGGTACTAAAGGTTACTACAGCGTTGCCGTCCTGACCTAAGTTGGCTGTCTTCTGCGACAGGGTCAGTGCCAATGCTTCTGCAGGGGCGGTACAATCTACACATTCAGTGATATAATCGGTATAGGAGGAACCAGCAGCCGTAGTTTTAATGGTAAATTTAGTAAATTTAACTGTTGCCGTCCCTGTATATTTCCATGTTCCATCTGTTTGCTTCGTAAAGGTCTTCTCTGGAGACGAGATTACTTCAGAAATAGTACTTCCACTTACCACAACACTACCGTTTTTGTAACTGCGCCAAGAATCGTCAGAATAATACTTACCATCATTGACACCACCTGAATACGTAATGGTAATTGGTGCAATGGTATAACTGGAGTATTGTGTGCCATTATTCCAGTTATTCTCTGCAGCAATATCCCCAACATTAAATACAATGTCTTGACTCCCGCTTGTATTTGCTTTTGTTGCAAATACAGCATAGTAGGTGGTGTTGCCTGTGGGTATGGTGTTGGCAGTGATGAATTCGGGCTTATCGTTGGTAGGTGTTGCACCGATATTGGTGATAGTCCAACCTACAAACACTTTGTCCGAACAGCCACTCGGTGCGGACGGGTCTGCAGGCAATGTACCAATCGCATCACCCTCGGTAACTTGCGTAGTGGTAGTAGTGCCATTCACTGACCAAGTGATGGTGTATTGGGGTGGGGCAGCAGTGGTGAAGTCGCCTGATTGGCTGTCTTCGCTGTCGCAGTAGGTAGCCCCGTCGCCTATGGCTTTCACTGCCCAGATATAGCCCGTTTGGGGTGTGAGGTTAGTGAGTGTATAGGTAGTACCGGTGGCGGTTGCCTGCTTTGTTCCGGGGTTCTCTGCATCGCCATACGTGATTTTGTATTCTGTAGCGTTGGGAACTGCCGTCCACGACAGGTCTGCAGTGGTAGCCGTGATATTGGATGTGTTCAGTCCGGTGGGTGTTGTTAAAGCGGTACAAGGTGCAGACTGAACGGTCATAGTGAATGATGTGGTGGCTTCGCAGTAGGTAGCGTCTGCCGCCATAGTAGCATTGATAGTGTAGGTGCCGGCTGTTTCTGCATAGAAAGTATTTCCCTCTATAATTACCTTTTCATCATCGCAAGCGTACGTAATTGCGCCAGTAGAACCGCCTTTGTTGATGGTTAGGTTGGTGGACATATCATAGTCTGCCGTTGAGGCTTCAGACAGCGAAATAGTCTTGTCGGCTATCGTAAACATCGGTGTGGTGCAGGTTGCAGCAGCCTCGTAGGTAACGACTATAGATGTTATCTGTGCATATGAAGAAGTTGCATTAACTTTGAAATACAAGTAACCATCAGCGGCAGTATATGTCTTAGTGGTTGTTTTATTGATAGTTGCGCCTGTTCCCCAACTTTTTCCATCTTTGCTAATGTATAGTGTTACACTATTTGTCTTTGAAGTAATGGCTATACTTGTAATGACGCTATTAGCAGGGAAGGTAGTACTATAGAAACCATTGGAGGCTCCTTTTTTGATTTGTATGGCTGTTGACATACGTGCTGTATTCGTATATGTTATGCCAATGGATGAACCTCCGCTTGTTATGGAAGTACCATTTCCATTTTCATAAGAAGTGCTCCATGGGGCATTATGTCCGGACGAGGCTCCGGATATAGTCAGAGTCTCCGCCCAAGTATTCATACTCCCTACTGCCAGTAGGGTGAGGATGGTGAAAAGTAGTCTAAATTGTTTCATTATGTTGGTGTTTTTAGTTTACTATATTGTAATGCTTGCGGCTTCAGCAATCAAACAAGAGGAGACAGAAGGACGGATATGATGACAGGCGGACAAAGAGAGGGAAGACCTCCCCGACCCCTCCAAAGGATGAACAAACTCCCCACCCCCTCAAGAGGGGGCAAAGAGAGGACGTAGCGACACGATGCAAAAGAAACCGACCCACTGATATGCATAGTTTTAATACCACCGACGAGTACTATAGGACTAATGGGGCAATGGGACTAATGAGACTAATAGGGCTAATTCGGACAGATAGAGGTTGGGAGTTAGAGCAAGGTTGTCATCATACCAGTACTTCAAAGACCTCGTTTTTGCAGCATATCATGGGCAGAGACCCTACCTTTGACAACCTTGTCCGGCTCAAGAGAGGGACCTCACCCGCTGCAAAGGTTCACCATGAGCGGAAAAGACGAAAGACCGCCTGAGAGCATTCGTCCTCTCCAGCAGTCTCTGTATCCATTGTTGAACCATATACATATTGTTTTGCTACAAGTGCTACATTCTAATCACGCAACCACGACAGTCCCCTCTACCCTCTACCCTCTATCCTCTATCCTCTACCCTCTACCCTCTACTTGGTCCACTTCCCCAACGCAGACCTTCTACACCCCAACAATTCGCCACAAAGGTATGCAATTATTATGGAACTGACAACACTATATTGCAAAATCTTCACCAAAAGATGAAAATCCGCTTTACATGGTGGGAGATGGGGCGGATAGGGGGGAATTGAACCAATTAGACAGATCGAGCGAATGGGGCGGGCGATAATATCGCCCGATAAGGGACAATAACCCGTTTACGATTTGACTTCCCATTGAGGGGTCGTTGTGTTTACGATTTGACGATTTACCATGTACGATTTTCATGTTATCGCCCTTTTATTGATGTTTCATCAAGGTCTGCTTCATGTCTCGTTGAGGGGTCGTTGAGGTCGGCTTGAGGGGTCGTTGTATTTACGATTGGACAATTTACCCTGTACGATTTTGCAGGGAAGACAGCAGGAAAGACAAGGCTAACGACAGGAAGCCGACATGCTTTCTTTATTCGGAGATTTGCTTTTATCGGAGCAGTACACTGAGAGGGATTTGGGACAGTGGATATTTTGTTGTATCTTTGCAGGCTGAAGGGGATTGCCCCGATCAAGGAAGTCTATTGTTTGATATAAATGCGAAATAAGGTCAGATGAAGAATTTTGTAGAAGAACTGAGATGGCGCGGAATGCTCCAGGATATCATGCCCGGCACAGAAGAGCAGTTGATGAAAGAGCCGACGACTGCTTATGTGGGCATAGATCCGACAGCCGATTCGCTGCACATAGGACATTTGTGCGGCATCATGATGCTGCGGCATTTCCAGCGTTGCGGACACAAGCCCATAGCGTTGATAGGAGGTGCTACGGGTATGATCGGCGACCCGAGCGGAAAATCGGCGGAACGCAACCTGCTTGACGAGGAGACATTGCGCCATAACCAAGCGTGCATACAGAAACAGTTGGAGAAGTTTCTTGACTTCGGCCACGGAGAGAATGCCGCGGAGTTGGTGAACAACTACGACTGGATGAAAGACTACAAGTTCCTTGATTTTGCGAGAGACATCGGGAAACTGATAACCGTCAACTACATGATGGCGAAAGACTCGGTGAAGAAACGTTTCAACGGAGAGTACTCGCAGGGAATGTCGTTCACGGAGTTCACCTACCAGTTGCTGCAGGGGTATGATTATGTTTATCTGAACAAGCACAAGGACTGCAAGTTGCAGATGGGCGGGAGCGACCAATGGGGCAATATCACCACCGGTACGGAACTTATCCGCCGAATGGGCGGCGGTGATGCATTTGCTCTTACCTGCCCGCTGATCACCAAAGCAGACGGCGGCAAGTTCGGCAAGACGGAGAGCGGCAACATCTGGCTTGACAGAAGGTACACTTCGCCTTACAAGTTCTATCAGTTCTGGCTCAATGTGAGTGACAGCGATGCAGAGCGTTACATCAAGATATTCACCTCTTTGGAACGCGAGGAGATAGAAGCCCTCGTGGCAGAACATCAGCAGGCTCCTCATCTGCGTCTGCTGCAGAAGAGGCTCGCCAAGGAAGTTACCTGCATGGTTCACTCGGAAGAGGATTATCAAGCCGCCGTTGACGCGAGCGAGATATTGTTCGGGAAAGCCACAGCCGACAGGTTGCGCAGTATTCCTGAAGACATTCTGTTGCAGGTTTTTGACGGTGTTCCCCAACGCCACATAGGAAGGAGCCGATTGGAAGAAGGCGTTCCCGTGTTGGATTTTCTGGCAGTAGAGACCGACGTATTCCCGAGCAAGGGAGAGGCAAGGAAGATGATACAGGGCAACGGTCTGTCCATCAACAAGGAAAAAGTGACCGACCCGAATGCAGTGATCAGCACAGAGAGACTTTTGCAGGGAAAATATGTCCTCGTGCAGAAAGGCAAGAAAGATTATTTTCTGGTAATTGCAGACTAACAGAACCATGACAATACGTATCAAAAGAGTCTTGTTGCTGCTGCTTTCGGTTGCTTCGCTTTCGTCTTGCGTGACGCAACAGAAGTTGGCTTATTTCCACAATTTAGACGAAGTGCCGGTTGATTCGATCAATATGCAGCGGACAAAAGTCAGTGAGCCTGTGATTCATGTGGGGGATCAGTTGTTCATTACCGTAAACGCTCTTGACGCAGATGCGGCAGCCCCGTTCAATCTGCCCGTGACGAGTTACATTGCGCCTTCTTCGGATTTGGCGCAGACGACTCCCACACAGCAATCGTACATAGTGGACAAGGACGGTGATATACAGTTCCCCGTATTGGGGAAAATCCATATAGCGGGCATGAGCAAGAGTGAGGCAGTCCGGTTACTGACAGACAAAATCAGCGTGTCGCTCCGTGACCCCATCGTCAACATCCGTTTCATGAACTTTATGGTAACCGTTATGGGGGAGGTGAACCGTCCCGGGCAATACGGAGTAAGTACGGAACGAATCTCGATATTGGACGCATTGGCAAAAGCCGGCGACCTGACTCCCTACGGGAAGCGTGAGAATATGCTGTTGACCCGCGAGAACAACGGGAAGTTGGAGTTCGCCCGCATCAACCTGAACGATGCCAATTTGTTCTCGTCGCCCTACTTTTATTTGCAGCAGAACGACGTGTTGTATGTGGAGCCAAACAGTGTCCGCGCCCTCAATTCGCAGAACATTTCCCTCTATCTTTCCATGGTTACTACGCTTGGTTCCCTTGCCACAGTGATAGTATCGGTTGTATCACTCAAAGAATAAGACAGCATACCGTTATGCCTACTTCTCAACAAACAAATACTCAAAACGAAATCAACATACGTGAACTTCTTCTCGGTTATCTGAAAAAATGGTACTGGTTTCTGCTATCCATCGTGCTATGCGCAGGCGGAGCGGTATTGTATATATTGACCACCACCCCATCGTTCGACGTGACGTCCAAATTTGCCATCCGAAATACAGGCGAGGAAAATATGTCGATAGAATCGAACGTACTGCAGATGGTGGGAATGGGGAGCAACAAACTGGTTGTTGACGAACTGGAGATATACACTTCACGTTCTCTGATGGAGCAGGCGATCAAAGACCTTGACCTGCAGACAGAGTACCGGAAGAAGGACAAAATGCGGTGGGTTGGTCAGTATCCGTATCAGGATGTGGTGGTGAGGTATCCTCAGCATTTTTGCGACACTTTGACGCATATCGTAAAGATGGACCTGAAACGCATAAAACACGGTTACAAGTTGACGGTGGATATGCAAATAGGGCGGAAGCACCTCAAGAGCAAACACGCATTGCTTTCGCTCAATGATCCGATAGAGACCTGCATAGGCAGGATAGAGTTGCACGAAAACATGCCTATGGAAAGGGGTGACAGGATACACATCAAGACTATGCCTATGCCTGTTTTGGTGGACATCTACCGTACCAACATAAATGTGAAACAGGTAAAGAAAGAATCGAATGTGGTTTGCGTATCATCAATTACGGATATGCCTCAACGCAGCATCAGCCTGATCCGCCGTTTGACCGAGTTGTACAACTTTGATGCCATCGTTGACAAGAACACGACGGCCTCCAATACGAAAGGTTTCATAGAGGAGCGTCTGGCAGTTATCTCGCACGAGTTGGACTCCGTGGAGTTGGCAGTGGAGCATTACAAGCGGGAGAACTCCATAACAAGTTTGAGCGAGGAGGCCAAGATTTACCTTGAAAGCGCAGGTGACTACCAAAAAGCATTGGCAAGCACCGAGACCCAACTGAACCTGACGGCGTACGTACGTGATTTTCTGACGGAAGAGAGGAACCGGCACAGTCTTATTCCCTCCAACCTGGGCATAGCAGATGAGGGTCTGGCAGGGTTGACCAACTCCTACAACAGTCTGGTGCTCCGTCAAATGAAGATGGAGCGGAGTGCCACCGAAAGCAACCCGATGGTAGTGCAGTTGGACGCCCAGATTTCCGCGATGCGCAAGAACCTGCTGGCAAGCATAGAGACCGTCCGCAACACACTGACCATCAGAAAGAACGACCTTATCCGCCAGCAGGAGCAATTCAATGTACGTATTCAGGAGATACCCGAGCAGGAACGTTCGTACATTGCCCTTCGCAGACAACAGGAGATAAAGCAAAACGTCTATATCTTCTTATCCCAAAAGTGCGAGGAGAACGCCTTGACGTTGGCAACGACCATTATGCCTGCCCGCGTGATAGACCGTCCGCAAGCATCTACCAACGCTGTTGCCCCGAGGAAAAAGATTGTTCTTCTTCTGGCTCTCATTTTGGGTTGCTGTATTCCTGTCGGAATCATAGAGATATGGAAACTGCTGGACAACAAGATCAGAGGGAGCAGAGAGTATCAGAAACTTGTGAAAGCCCCCTTCATCGGTCAGTTGGCTCTCGACAAAGACAAGCAGCCCATTGCCATGACCGAGAACTCCAACAGCACGGCAGCCGAACTATTCCGTCTGCTCCGCAGCAACATACGCTTTATGCGTCACGACAAGGACAAGACGGAAGGTGAGGTTATACTTGTCACTTCCAGCATTGACGGCGAAGGAAAGTCGTATATTGCTCTGAACACGGCTCTTTCGTTTGCCCAGACAGGCAAGCGTGTAGCCTTAGTGGGATTAGACCTCCGGAAGCCGGCGTTAGCGCAATACTCAGGTCTTTCGCAGAAAGGCTGTCTGACATCTTATTTGGCGGAGGAGGGCTGCAGAGCAGAAGACACCATTTTCGCCTCGGGTATTCACCCTAACTTGGATGTTGTGCCGGCAGGCATCGTTCCTCCTAATCCGAACGAACTTTTACAGAGCAACCGTTTGGATGAGTTAATGGGATATTTACGCACTCATTACGACTACATATTCATTGATTCGGCGCCTGTTTCCATGGTGAGCGATACATTTCTACTGGCGCACATCGCCGACATGACCCTGTATGTATCTCGCGCCGACTACACGACTCGAGATATGGCGGACTTCATCAACTCCGTTTATGAGGAACACAGGCTTCCCGATATGATGTGTGTACTGAACGGTGTGAAAGCGGCGGGCGCAGGCTACGGATACGGGGTGTAGGAACAACCGGCAGAAAGTGACCTGCACTGATATGCGGATTTTACTCTGATTATAGACGTTCGAGGGGATCTATACGTTCTATGGGGGGCTTTGACTCATAGGGCGGATGAGACTAATTAGACGAATGGGACTAATGGGACGGATCAGGCTAATTGGTTGAGAGGTTCGCGGTAGTTGCACCCTTCGCGCCAGCGTGAGCATCCATAGGCGGTTTTTCCGCGAATGATTGTTCCCTTCCTGCAAGCGGGACAGAGCATCCCCGCCTTGTCGGCTTTGACTTCGCGTACGATCTCCGTAGTCAGTTGTTTCAGTTCGTCCAAGAAGAGCGGTGCTTCGTAGTCACCCCGTTCTATCTGACGGAGTTTTTTCTCCCATTGTCCGGTAAGTTCCGCACTCTTGAGCAGGGGGAAATGGATAGTCTGAATCAACGAGACTCCTACAGGTGTCGCTTTGATGCTTTTCCCCGAACGGACTATATACCGCCGTTGGAAAAGTTTCTCGATAATGGCGGCACGTGTACTCGGGCGTCCGATACCATTATCCTTGAGTGCATCGCGCAATTCGTCATCGTCCACCGTTTTGCCTGCCGTCTCCATTGCGCGCAGCAAAGTAGCCTCCGTGAAATACTTAGGCGGAGCGGTTTGTTTTTCGGTGAGACTCGGCTGCTGCTCCCCACTCTCCCCTTTCGTGAAGTCGGGCAAAGACGCCGTGTCTTCCCCTTTGTTTTCCGTCTCCTCACCGTTTCCATCCTCTCCGACAGTTGAGACTGCACCGGTACGTTCTTTTCCGAATACGGAGCGCCAACCCGGAGAAATTATTTGCCTGCCGGTTGTACGGAAGAGGACTTCCTCTCCATTATCCGAAGCCAAGACGACACCTGTTACCGTAGTTGTGGAGACCTCGCACTCGGGATAGAAAGACGCTATAAACCGTAGCGCGATACACTCAAACACTTTTCTTTCCTGCTCCGTGAGATTGTTCGGAGCCTGCCCTGTCGGAATTATGGCATGGTGGTCGGTGACCTTGCCATTGTCGAACACTTTCTTGGATTTGCGCAGCGGTTTCCCGTGCAAAGGATCGATTTGTGCCTTGAAGTAAGGTTCGATACCTTTGAGGATGCTCCCGCACTTGGGGTAGATGTCTTCACTCAGGAAGGTGGTATCAACACGGGGATAGGTAGTGACCTTTTTCTCATAGAGGGATTGCACCAGACGGAGCGTTTCGTCGGCAGAACAGGAGAAACGCTTGTTACATTCCACCTGCAGACTTGTCAGGTCGAAGAGCCGCGGCGCCGCCTCATTGGATTTCTTTTTCTCGACGGTCTTGACCGTGAAAGGCTGTCCCGTCAGCCGCTTTACCCATTGTTCTCCTTGCACGGCACTTGCTACCGCCTCTATACCTACATTTTTCCGTTGCAGGTCCTCCATAGTCGGAAGAGAGGTTGCTTTCTGTTTTTTCTGCTGCTGTTGCTTGAGTTTATCCAACATCTCCGCCAGTTCTTCATCCGTCTTACGGACTATGGCAGAAAAGAGGGTGTTGCGGTAATTTGTCTTCAGTTCCCAATAGGTTTTCGGTACAAAATGCTCTATCTGTCTCTGCCGGTTGACGATAAGTGCCAAAGTGGGCGTTTGCACCCGCCCGATGGAAAGTACCTGCCTATTTTCGCTCCGATAGCGCAATGTATAGGCACGCGTTGCATTCATACCAAGCAACCAATCGCCAATTGCCCGCATAAGTCCTGCCTCGTAGAGATGCCGGTAGTCGGACTGCGGTTTCAACTGCCGGAAACCTTCCTGTATCGCCTCCGTGGTAAGGGACGATATCCAAAGACGGCGCACCGGACATTTGCATCCCGCTTTCTGCTGCACCCAACGCTGTATGAGTTCTCCTTCCTGCCCCGCATCCCCGCAATTGATCACCTCGTCCGCCTGTGCTATGAGTTGCCGGATGGTGTTGAACTGTTTTTGGATGCCTTTGTCGTCGGTGACCTTAATGGCAAAACGCTGCGGAATCATGGGCAGCGAGGACAGGTTCCACTGCTTCCACCGCTCATCGTATTCGTCAGGATCAAATAGGGCACAGAGATGCCCGAAAGTCCACGTTACATAATACCCGTTTCCTTCCATATATCCGTCGCGCGCCGTGTTTGCGCCCAAGACTTTGGCTATATCGCGCCCGACAGAAGGTTTTTCCGCTATACAAACAATCATAGTACAAAGGTAGTATATTTTCACGGAACAGGAAAGAGTTTGTTCCGATCCGATTTGCGGTTTCTGCCAACCGATATTGCTTTTACGCCGTCAAACGCTGTTGCCGAGACGTTGGGATGCCGCCAATTACCACTTTATTCGCCGTTAATTACCGTATAATTAGCCGTAAAAAGCACATCGTTACTCCTTGTTCTCCGTTAATTACCATATAATTGACCGTTAATTTTCTCCGTTAAGGGACTGCTTTTGTCTCCATTAAAGTCCATGAAAGAGCCATGAAAAACCGCGGACGGGGCGTACGCGTCCCCAGTGAGAGGTCGGTCAGGGGTCGGTCAGGGGTCGATGAGGGGTCGTAGGAAGAGAGAAACGGTCTATTAACTATAAGCCACTCACAAGAGAACCGAAAGATAGCACTGAACAAGCACTAATACGATTCGCAGCACGGGATATTGCTCTGCTTTACGGCTCCTATCCATACTTTGCGCAAGGATAGTTTCAGATGGTAAGAGCATGGGAAGAAGTACAGGATTGATGACACCAACACGACATGCAACAAAATCCACAGATTGTGTCAAAATATGCACACAGGGGGTTGATTTGTTGTCTAAATTTGCAGCGTGAGAAATGTGTCCATAGGATTGGCACTGCCCTCTCTTTACTTAAACTACAGAACAAACAAATTTAATACACATGCAAAACAGATTCACAATCTTTTTGACGGCGATATTATTTTTCGCGACATCCGGTGCAGAAGCAAGAACCATTCGCGGTACCGTGCATGACGGGACCGGAGAAACCATTATTTCCGCGTCGGTTATGGTGAAGGGTACTACATTGGGTACCGTTACCGATTTTGACGGGAATTACACGTTGGAAGTGCCTGACGATGCAAAGACACTTGTCTTTTCGTACATTGGTCTGGTGACACAGGAAGTTGCCATTACAAGTGACAACATCAATGTTGTACTGAAAGAGAATACGGAGTTATTGGACGAGGTGGTGGTAACGGGTTACGGAACCACGAAGAAACGGGACTTGGTGACAGCCGTTGCCTCGGTATCGGCAGACCAACTGAAGGATATTCCCGTTACGTCCGCTTCGGAAGCCCTGCAAGGGAAGTTGGCAGGCGTGAGCGTAACGACCACGGAGGGCAGTCCAGATGCGGACGTGAAGATCCGTGTGCGCGGCGGAACCTCTCTGACTCAGTCGAGTGACCCTCTTTATATTGTGGACGGTTTTCCCGTTTCGAGTATATCGGATATTGCGCCGAGCGACATTGCCTCGATGGACGTACTGAAAGACGCTGCCGCCACGGCTATCTATGGTGCGCAGGGTGCGAACGGCGTTATCATCATCACTACAAAGGACTCGGATACCGACTCGGAGAAGATGACATTCCATGTGGACTACAGCGGGTATGTGGGTTGGAAAAAGATTGCCAAGAAATATGATGTGATGGGTGTGGAGGATTTCACCTTGATGCAATATGAGTATGCCTACCTGAAAAACATCAAAGAACAAAAGAAGATTCGCAGCGACTTCAACGCCTATTTTGATCCTCTCTACAACCGGACGAAATATGCCGCCACGGAAGAGGAAATCATGACGACCCCTATAGCCACATTACTTGAAGAGTATGCGAATCCTGAATTGCACCCGTTCCAGGACTGGCAAGACGCCACATTCGGCAGGACGGGATTCAACTCGAACCAGTCGGTGAGCGTGAGCGGTGGAAACAAGAATGCGAACTTCACCTTGTCGTACAACCGAGTGGACGACAAGGCTATTATGGAGCAATCGAACTACGCCCGCAACAATCTGTCGTTGAAAGCGAAGTTCAAGCCTTTCAAGAATTTTACATTAGGCTTTACTGCCCGCTACACCAGTACAGACGTGTTAGGTGCCGGTTCGAATGCCATGAAAGATGCCGGAACAGCGACAGAGAGCCGTTTGCGGAATGCGGTTGTATATACTCCTACGAATCTGCTGAGCAAGGGAACAGACATAAGCGACGATGCGGACGAGACCTTCGGTTCGCTCTATGACCCGCTGACCACAATCAAAGACAACTACAAGTTCAAAGGCGATAACAAGTGGACGATGAACGGGTACGCCTCGTATAAGTTTGCCAAACATTTCACTGCAAAAGTGGAACTGGGTTATGATTCACGCCAGATAGAGACCAACCGTTACTATGGTCCGACAACCTATTTTGCAAAGAACACGGGTCGTCCGAACATAGCAGGCGGTTCTGCCCAATTGCAAGTGTTGCAGGAAAGAGAAAGCCGTTTGCGGAATGCCAATACCCTGGAATGGAAACAAAAGTTCAACAAGAAGCACCAAGTATCGCTATTGGTAGGCGAAGAAACGATTCTGCGCAAGGGCGAGACCAACACCGAATGGGGATTCGGTTACAAGGGGGACTATGATGTTGTCAATGGTGAGATATTCAACTATCTGGGACAGGCTCAATACTCCGAAATATCGAACTACATCAATCCGAAGGACAACCAATTGAGTTTCTTTGCGCGCGCAAACTACGACTACTTGGGAAGATATTACCTGACCGCCACTTTCCGTGCCGACTGTTCCACCCGTTTTGAGAAAGAGAACCAATGGGGTTATTTCCCATCGGTTGCCGCAGCATGGCGTATGTCGGACGAGAGTTGGATGCAGGGTGCATCTTCCTGGCTGAGCAACATGAAATGGCGTTTGTCTTACGGTATGGCAGGCAACAACAATGTTGATTTGGGTTACTTGCATGCCGATTTCCTTTCACAACAGATGACCTATATTGATATGGGCGAGGGGACAAGCAATATCTTGATAGTGGGCGGTTCGGGCAAGATAGCCCAAAACCCTCATCTGAAATGGGAGACGACCATTACGCGCGATTTGGGTTTGGATTTCGGATTCTTCAATGAGCGGCTAACAGGGACGGTTGATTTATATTGGAACACCACCCGCGACTTGATTATTTTACAGAGTTTGCCCGCCCGTTACAGTGCTCAATATCAAAATATCGGTTCGACAGAGAACAAGGGTGTGGAGTTTTCCGTAAAAGGTGTGATATTGGATCATCAGTCGAAAGCACTGAGTTACGGATTGACCGTAGATGCCAACCTTGCCTACAACAAGAACATGGTGGTGGATTTGGGCAATGCGACTTCGCTGTCCGCTCAAACCAATTGTTTCGGCAGTTCGGAATACCTTACATTAGCAGAATTTCTCGTGGAAGTGGGACAACCAGTCGGTAATGTCTTAGGATACGAGACAGACGGGTATTACACGGCATCTGATTTTGTTTCATACGTTCCTTCTTCTGATTCATGGGGTCTCAAAGAAGATGTTGTCAAATATGATCCAGATCTTTGGACTACTACCATTCGTCCAGGAACCATCAAAGTAAAAGACCAAAACGGAGATGGTAAAATTACAGAAGAAGACAAGGTTATTTTAGGGAATACAGTTCCCGTACTGAACGGCGGTTTCAACATCAGTGCCTACGTAGGCGGTGACAAATGGGGTCGTTTTGATTTAACAGCGAACTTTACGTTCTCATGGGGCAACAAGATACTTAACCTCAGTCACATGGAATATACAACCGTGACAGAGAAATCGCGTATGCGCAATCTCATCAGCGAAATGGATTTTGCCAATCGTTATTCGCTGTTTGCAGCCGACGGCACCTATATGCCTTCATCCCTCTCTGCAGGCAAGGCCCTCTTGTTCGGGGATGACTATACCGCCATGGCGAATGCGCTTGACGAAAGCAACGCCGCCAAAGGCGCAAAATATGCTTCACCTATACGTTCGCATTACTTAGTGACAGACAGGGATGTAGAAGACGGTTCTTTCCTCCGTTTACAGAACCTGACCATAGGTTATACACTCCCCAAAGTATGGTTACAGAAAGTACACCTGAATCAAATCCGTGTGTTTGTACAAGGAACCAATCTGTTCTGCGCCACGAAGTACACAGGCTTGGATCCCGAAGTGGACACCCGTTCTTCGAAAAACCCGCTTACTCCAGGCGTTGACTTCTCCGCTTATCCGAAGTCGAGAGGCATCAATGTCGGTCTGAATATACAATTCTAATTCACTTAATCGCAATTAACAATGAAAGCAAACATCTATAAATACAAACTTGTTATTGCAGCAATTGCTGTGATACTGGCATCGTGTGAGAAAGACTTTTTTGACACAGACTCTCCCTCGGCAATGGACGTATCTGTGTTCAAGTCGGCCGATATGGTGGAACAAACCATAGGCGGAATATATAACATATTCGGGGAGCAGAACTACCGTGCGAGATTAGTGGGCGGCTATGTAGCCATGAATACAGACATCGAGTGGAATGGTCAGACCGGAGAAAAGGGAAGTCTCGCAACATATAACGTGAGCAAAGGAACCGGTAGTGTTTCCGATGCGACACACAAGGATCCATGGAGTTACTTGAATGCAGCCGTAGAACGTGCCAATGTAGCCATAGACGGCATTGAGGAATATAGCGACACCACAGATGCAACTATACGTTATCTATTGGGAGAGGCACTGACCCTACGAAGTTATTGTTATTTAGAATTAGTGAAGTTATGGGGCGATGTGCCGGCATGCTTCAAATCATTTGACGGAAAGGATCTGAATGATTTGTATGTATATAAGACCGACAGAAATGTCATATTTGAGCAGTTGCGTAAAGACTTGCGGAGAGCCGCCGAGTTGATGCCATGGAGCGAAGAATGTCCAGGCAAAGCCAAGAACTACACCGGTCGTCCTTCGCGCGCCGCTGCCTTGGGTTTGCTTGCAAGAATGGACTTGATGTATGCAGGCATGGCATTGCGCCCCAACACCTTCACAATAGGCGGGACAAGCGACTGCTCGGTGCAATACAACATCAAAGATGCGGCAGAAAGACAGGCGGTCTATCAAGAGGCAGTGTGGGCTTGCTCGGAAATTATCATGCACGAAGATAAATTGGAACCGTCTTTTGAAGATATATGGCGTAAACTTTGCGCCGATGAGACAGACTACTCCAAGTCAGAGTTTATATGGGCCATTCCCTATTTGGACGGAGCCCGCGGGCAGGTATTATCTTTGTGCGGTTTGAAAATAAACAGTACAACTGTTGCAGGGAAAATGATCAATACGGTATACTATGGAGATGGCAAGAATGATACGAAAGTACAGGCGATGATACGTATTGTTCCCACTTTTTTGTGGGACTTTGAAGATAATGACAAACGTATGGCTGTGACTGTATGTCCATTTCAGTGGGAATATGACAATGGTTCCGGGCAATCTTCCGATCCATCGGCATTTCCAGGCAGTACACTTCAGAAAAACAAGTTGTATCAGAAGTTCGGGAAAGCCAAGGATTGGTATTTGGGGAAATATCGTGTAGAATGGATGAAACGAAGTTACAGTGCCAACGAAGACGGAATAGACATGCCGGTATTGAGATATGCCGATGTGGTGTTGATGTATGCCGAAGCAGCCATCGGGAGCATGGAGGGGAATGCACCCACGAACCTCTACGGACTGAACCCGCAAGAACAATTTGACAAGATACGCGAGAGAGCGGGATTGTCATCAAAACCACTGAACATGGAAAACCTGATGGCAGAACGTGCCTATGAATTTTGCGGAGAGAACATACGTAAGTATGACTTGATGCGCTGGAACAAATTGGGATCGCAACTGAAACTGACCATGGATCGTCTTGCCAATATGGATGCGGGTACGGGCGAGTTTGCAGGACGATGCGACTCTGTGTATTTCACCTACAAGACAAGTGACGAGGATCTGACGCAGACCTCAGATACAACGTACATATTTGACCAGTTAATCGGTCTGAGGAAAGGAGACAAACGTCCTGCGGGATTCGACAAGAAACAGGGTTGGATCAGCAAGAGCATTTACGAAGACGAGGGAGCACGTGTATTATCTCCCGAAACATTCTACCTCTATGCAGAGGGAGTTGATGTGGACATGAGGCATTATTGGCCGATTTTTGACGTGGACATCAATGCATCGAACGGTACACTTTGGAACGACTACGGCTACTAAATCAAATTATATTCGTATATTCGCAGCGGATTAGATTGTTTGCCTTTCGGTATGAACAGGACGGATTGCCATAGTTGTATTCGCAGGATTGCGGAATTTCTCAGCCGAGCCTTTTGCATCGGTTTGATGACAGTCTTGTGTCTATGCTCGCCGAACACGATAAACGGAGGTTCAACAGATGAGAAGGTTCCCGCTTTTCCAGAAGCGGAAGGCGGTGGCAGATATGCAACAGGAGGACGCGGCGGTATGGTTTATCACGTGACGACCACAGAGGATAAGGTTGAAGATGCAGGGTCGCTCCGCTATATTCTCAGACTGCCAGGGAAGAAGATTATTGTGTTTGATGTGAGCGGCACCATTTGGTTGGAGCGGGAGTTGGATATTACCGAGGGAGCCGTGACAATAGCCGGTCAGACCGCTCCAGGGGACGGGATATGCATTGCCGGCTATCCCGTAGTGATCAAGGCATCCAATGTCATTATCCGCTTTATACGGTTTCGTGTGGGGGACAGCAAGGGCGTGGAGGGTGATGCATTGACCTGCGTAGGGAAAAGCGATATTCTTATAGACCATTGTTCATTCTCGTGGAGTACAGACGAGTGCGTGTCGTGTTACGGCAATACAGATTTCACGCTTCAGTACTGCTTCATCACAGAATCGCTCAGACAGTCGGTACATTCGAAAGACAGACATGGTTACGGGGGCATCTGGGGCGGACGGAATGCGACTTTCCATCATAATTTACTAGCACACCATGATTCAAGGAATCCGCGCTTCGATCACTCTTATGTGAAGGACAACAAGTGCTTGGGACCGGTTGACTATGTGAACAACGTGGTGTATAATTGGGGTGGAAATTCCACTTACGGCGGGGAAGGCATAGGCGAAGCACGGAAAATAAACATGGTGGGCAACTACTACAAGCCCGGTCCTGCGACGTCGTCGGGAAAGAAAGAGCGGCTGTTAGACCCGACTATCCGTTGTTCGTACTGCAGCGAGTTAGGGTCGCTTATTCCAGGGAAGTTCTTCCTGCAAGGGAACTATATGTCCTGTTCGGACAAAGTTACGGCAGACAACTGGTCGGGTTCGACTGTACAAACGGAAGATGTCAGGACGGACACCCGTTGGACAAGCGGAATGACACTCCTGAGTCACGAAGAAACCGCCCAAGAAGCGTTTGAGACCGTGCTTGGGAAAGCGGGTTGTTCTCTCAGAAGGGATGTCATTGACGAACGTATAGCAGAAGAAGTACGGCAAGGGACGTACACCTGCAAAGGTTCGAAAGGCAGCACGGGCGGCTTGATTGACACCCCCGCGGACGCAGGAGGCTATCCGACCTACCAGACAGAAGTTCCACAGACAGACACAGACCATGACGGGATGCCTGACGAATGGGAGACGGCACACGGATTGAATCCCAACGACGTGTGGGACGGGAGCAAGTACACCCTGAGTACGGAATATACGAATGTGGAAATTTATCTGAACAGTCTCGTTGAACATCTTTACTAAACTGATAGAATATCACAAAAAGAGCATGAAAAGAATTTTTGCAAGCATCGTTATCATAAGCAGCATTACCTCAGTCCATCTGCTTGGGGCAAAAGACTATTCGGGTTACTATCTGAACCTGCCATGCCCTGTGGAGCAGGTGCGTCCCGTTGTGATACCCGAATACAGCGTCAGCATTACGGAATTCGGGGCAGAAGAAGGCGGGGAAAAACTCTGCACGGAGGCATTCAAAACCGCCATCAAGCATTTAACAGACAAAGGAGGAGGACATCTTATCGTGCCGGACGGTGTTTGGTTGAGCGGTCCGATCCGCCTGAGGAGCAACATAGACCTGCACCTTGCAAGCGGGGCGACTCTCCGTTTTTCGCCCAACAAAGAACTATATGTGCAGAAGAACGACACATTGAGAGACGGAAGCAAGAAGTGCTATGCATTGATTTACGGTTCGCATTGCGAGAATGTGTCGATAACAGGCAGCGGAACCATAGACGGTCAGGGGATATACTGGCGTCCCGTGAAGTCGGAAAAGGTATCGAAAGAGCAATGGGATGAGATTCAGACGATGGGCGGTGTGGTTGTTGCCAACGGCAAGAACAAGATTTGGTATCCCTTCAATCTCAAGAAAGAGTCGGGCATACCGAATATAGCCTCCGACGCCGTGACGCAAGAAAAGATGCGTCCGCACTTGATAAACATCACAGATGCAAAGAATGTACTCATAGAAGATGTTCATCTGCTCAATTCCCCCAAGTTCCACTTGGTACCGACGCGCGTTGAGAACCTGATAGTGGACGGTGTGCACATACGTTGCCCCCATTGGGCGCAAAACGGTGATGCGATGGATCCGGGCAATGTTCAGGTGGCACTCATCGTGAACTGCAACATTGCCTGCGGCGATGACGGCATCTGCATGAAAGGCGGTGTGGGTGACAAAGGCGTGAAAGCGGGTCCCCAACGTGATTTTCTCATCATGAGGGATACCGTATATCATGCTCACGGCGGTTTTGTGATAGGTTCGGAGTTTTCGGGCGGTATGCAACGGATTGTAGTGAAAGACTGTATGTTTGACGGAACAGATATAGGTTTGCGTATGAAATCGGCTCCAGGGCGCGGCGGTTGGTGCGAAGACATCTACTGCACGGATATTGTTATGAAAGACATCCGGAAGTCCGCCATCTATTTTGAGTCGGGTTATGCAGACAGAGGAGCGGGTGTGAGTGCAACGGACAAGGATAACAAGCAGGCCTATTTTCCCGATTGGAGCAACTTCTGTTTCCGAAATATCACTTGCGTAGGTGCCAAGACGGCAGTCAGCGCAACCGGCATAAAGGGCAAGCCCATCCATGATATCCGCTTTGAGGACGTGACCATATTGAATGCGAAAGAGGGTGTGGTGCTGAAATACTGTGAGAATTTCCTGTTCACAGGTTGTACCATACGTTCCCGACAGGGGTATGAGTTTGACATTCAGAAGTCAAAGAATATCCTATACAACGGCAAGGATCCACAAGTGGAATAGCACGAGAAGTATTTTACCGATAAATGCACATATTGCGTCAATTTGTGTTTGACAGAATAGCGGTTATTCCATAATTTTGCAGCGTCCAAGAAGTTGTCGGAAAAACGTCAGACGATTGAGGGACAAGAAACATAGGACGATGTGATGTCAGAGCCTTTCCATGGCGGTTTTGTTCTCTCGGAAAACGGATATGAATGACCACAAGGAGACTATAAACCGGCAAACAAGAAAGAAAGCGCAGGGAAAAGGGACAAAGAAGGAATAACAGAGAAGTCTTTGGGCAGAGACCGACAAGCGGACAAACTCCGATTATGCCGGCTGTGCAAGGACGAAGAAGAAACAATTACTACCATACCAAGACAAAACAATAATCTCAACTAATAAACAAAAACTATTATGAAAAAACTACTCTTAATGGCTACAACTCTCGTAGCCGCATTGACCATCAATGCACAAACTTATGATTTGACTGCTATGGACATAGCAGAAGCAGACATTACCGTTGTTAACGGAACCATTACAAATGATGCCGCCAATGCCTATTTCGTAGTAAAGAATACAGCCGGTGAAACTGTAGAAATGAGCATCAAGCAATTGCCAAACATCAAGTTCTCCTACAAGAACAGTGCTGAAAAGACCGCTTTCAAAGTGTATTACAATGAAGAAGGCAAGAGCGGAAACGGCAAGATCCAGTTGGATGGCAATCAACGTGATGTAACTATCAGCGGTTTGACTGTCGGTGATTATGTTACTTTAACTGTTTGCTCCAAAGGTGATACAGGGGCACAGTTTGCAGATAACGCCAAAGGTACCGCATTCACAGGATGTGTTGCAGCCGACCCCACTGCAGCAGGTATAGGAACCGCTCTCCCCGGCAAAACAAAAGAAGCTGGTGCGACCTACGATATCCAAGTGCAAGCCATTGCCAATACCATCACGATTCGCGAGACAGTCGGTGGTTATATTATCAAGGCTATCAAGATAGGTGTCAAAGCAGGCGTTGAGAACTTGGCAGAGGATGCAAAAGCACAAAGCCGCAAGGAAATCATCAACGGCCAACTCTACATCATCCGTGACGGCGTTTACTACAACGCTCTTGGTGCAGAAGTCCGCAGATAATCCAACTTATATACGAACGAAAAGAGCAGGTCGCATAATGGCGACCTGCTCTTTTTTATGGCAATCATTCCGGAGAGTCTTTTCTCCATACACTTCACTTGATTGTGCGATTTGCTCTTTTTTATGGTGATCACTCTTTGGATATAGAGTTGCCAGAACTGAACAAGATTACGCAATCCGCTCTTTTTTATGGTGACCACTCCATGGTAGCCCGAACACTCATCGCACAAAGCAAAAAAGGGAGCGCGTTATCCTGTTGCACCATGCCTGCGATTTTATCACAGAAGCGATTTCTTCCTATCAACATAAAAGGCGGGAATCCCAACCTGTTTCACAGATTCTGTATAGTAGAAAGACTTAAGAATGTTTTCAGGAAGACTTCAGAAGGTTTCCGAGGCGGCAGCAAATCGGAGTGCCGCACTGATGCCGTCGAGTGCAGAAGAGGTGATACCTCCTGCATATCCCGCTCCTTCTCCACAAGGATACAGTCCACAAATCTCAATATGTTCGCGAGTAAGAGGATCGCGCGGAATGCGCACGGCACTGCTGGAGCGTGACTCCACGCCAAGGAGAACGGCACTGTTGGTCAAGAAGCCATGGTAGTGCCGGTCGAAATCGCGGAAACCTTGCTGCAAACGCAAAGCCACAAACGGAGGAAGCCACTCATCCAACCGCGACGGGACAATACCCGGAAGATAAGAACACGCCGGGAGATCGGAAGAAAAGCGTCCATCGACAAAATCGCGCAGACATTGTGCCGGTGCTTTAGAAGGCGGTTCTCCATGAATGTATGCCAGATGTTCCACAGCCTGCTGCAACACCAGCCCCCGCAAAGCAGAAGACGTATCCGACGGAATAAACCCGCTCATTGCATTAATATCTTCAGGACGCACTTCCACGACCATTCCCGAGTTGGCGTAGGGGGAATTGCGACGGCTGGCAGACATGCCATTGACGACACAATGTTGGTCTCCACTCCCCGCAGGCACAATATGTCCCCCCGGACACATACAGAAAGAATAGACTCCCCTACCCTGCACCTGCGTTACCAAAGAATAAGAAGCCGCCGGCAGGAACTCTCCACGCGGCTGACCGTGATACATCAGACGGTCGATAAGCGACTGAGGATGTTCCACCCGCACGCCCAAAGCAAAGCCTTTCGGTTCCAAACGGACGTCTTGCCGATAGAGCATATTATAGGTGTCATGTGCAGAGTGCCCGATAGCCAAAAAGACAGCATCCGCCAGCCACTCCTTTCCATCGGCGGTACGCACTCCGCATACAGAGCGTGATACAGGCGACGGACGGAACAAGAGTTCCGTCACCTTCGTACAGAAATGCACTTCCCCACCCTGCCGGAGGATTGTGGCACGCATTGCCCTAATGATACGAGGAAGAACATCGCTCCCTATATGCGGGTGCGCTTCATACAGGACAGTGTCCTCCGCCCCGAAATAATGGAATAGTTCCATCACGCGCTGCATATTGCCCCGTTTCTTGCTACGGGAAAAGAGTTTACCATCGGAGAATGTACCGGCTCCCCCTTCTCCGAAGCAATAGTTTGAGTCGGGGTTCAGTCCGAGGTTGCGATTAAGCAGTGCAATGTCGATTTTACGTTGCGAGACTTCTTTTCCCCGCTCCAAGATGACAGGGCGTATGCCATGTTCCAGGAGCGTGAGGGCAGCAAACAATCCTGCAGGTCCTCCTCCGACAATGATAACCTGCCTGCCTGCGTTATGCACGTCTTTGTACACAGGTTCGGGATAAGCCGGCAACTTCTTTTCCTTCTCGGAGAAGAAAGGCTGCACCGTGAGAAGGACTTTCAGTTGCCTCTGCCTTGCATCCACACTCTGCCGAATTATCCGATAGCCCAACAGAGACTGAAAAGGCACTCGCAACTGCTTTGCCAATGCCTTTTTAACCGACTCCTGCCGAGCCGCCTCGGCAGGAGTAAGAGTCAGTTGTACGTTATCCATAAACCGACAGGAGCAGACTAATCTTTCTTTTCTTTGACGGCCTCCATTATCTTACCTTCTATCTCGGCAGCCAAGTCGGGGTTGTCTTTCAGAAGTGTTTTGACGGCATCGCGTCCTTGTGCCAAACGGGTATCGCCATAACTGAACCACGAGCCGCTCTTCTTGATGATACCATAATCCACGCCCAAGTCAACAATCTCGCCGACACGGGATATACCTTCACCGAACATGATATCGAATTCCGCTTTACGGAAAGGAGGTGCCACCTTGTTTTTCACCACTTTGACGCGTGTCTGGTTGCCAATCACTTCGTCCCCATCTTTGATTTGCGAGATACGCCGGATATCAAGTCGTACGGAAGCATAGAACTTCAGCGCATTACCACCCGTTGTTGTCTCGGGATTGCCAAACATAACACCTATCTTCTCACGCAACTGGTTGATAAAGATACAGCATGTATTTGTTTTATTGATCGTAGCCGTCAGTTTGCGCAACGCCTGCGACATCAACCGTGCCTGCAAACCGACCTTGTTGTCTCCCATATCGCCATCCAGTTCCGCCTTAGGGGTGAGTGCTGCGACAGAGTCGATAACAATCAGATCGATGGCACTGGATCGTATCAGTTCGTCCGCCACCTCAAGTGCCTGTTCGCCCGAGTCAGGCTGCGAGATAAGCAGATTATCGGTATCCACGCCCAACTTCTCGGCATAGAAACGGTCGAAGGCATGCTCGGCATCAATAATAGCCGCAATACCTCCCTGCTTTTGCGCTTCGGCAATGGCATGGATAGCAAGCGTGGTTTTACCCGATGATTCGGGACCATAGATTTCAATGACCCGTCCACGCGGATAGCCTCCTACTCCCAAAGCAAGGTTCAGCCCCACCGAACCTGTTGAGATGACCGGTATGTCTTCGACCTTGTCATCTCCCATTTTCATGATAGTACCCTTACCATGGTCTTTCTCTATTTTAGCCATTGCCAACTGCAAGGCTTTCAGTTTATCCGCCGACGGTTGTCCTTTTTCTTCTGCCATAATCGTATATGATAGTTAATTAGTTATTATCCGTTTTTGAAACTTCCCATACACTCATCTCCACAAACATTTACAAGATTGGAGCAAGCGGCACGCAATCAGCAACATTCGCGCCATTCATGCCACCCATCCAATTAGAGACAAAGGTAGATTTATTTTTGACGGAATACAAGTTTTGAAGCAACTTTTTTTCTCAGTGCCGAACAAAAGCAACCATTGTGCCGTAATCCGGAAGAGAAAATGCGCCGACAGGACGGCTGTTGGCAGTATGCCTTTTTATTGCACCCTTAGTGAGCCTGCAAGAAGAGATGATTGCAGATCGCAGCAAACAGGGAGACATAAAAGAAGCCGTCAAGGAGATGAACCGACTATATAGCGGAAAGAAAGAACAGGATCTCTGCAAAGGTTTTCACCAGAATTTGTTGGTCTCGGGATTGTATTCAAAGCCTGCGGCGGAAAGTCGGTTTGTCAGTTCAGACTTGCTGATATTCATGTCTTCACACAAGTCGTCCAACGAAGAATACTTGTCACGCAGTTTCATATTGATGACGCTGAGAAGCATCACAGGCTCATTCGGAAGATTTTCCATATTCACGGAATCGTTATTATTTCGGGGCGCAAAGGTAAGATTTGTTTTCAAGGTGTGCAACAGCCACGTCCCAAAGAGGCTTACATGAATTCCGTTGAGGGGGCAAGATATTTACGATTTGACGATGTAGACCTCCCCATCCCCTCCAAAGGAGGGGCTAACATCTGTATTATTGACATCTCGTTGAGGAGTCGTTGAGGGGTGCTTGAGGGGTCGTGAGATTTACGATTTGACAATGTACGATGTACGATTTTGCGAGGAAGATTATAGGGAGGACAAAGAATCCGCCAACGAGTAGTTACTCCTTTCTTTTCTTTTGCATGACCAAAAGAAAAGAAACCAATGGGACTCCCCCAACCCCCTCAAAGAGTTGGCTATAAGCAGCCTTAACCTACGGAGTGATTTGCATCGGGCGTTGCCAAAAATATAA
>DLLF01000036.1:27899-101488 GCA_002477945.1 Bacteroidales bacterium UBA7569 | reverse complement strand
CTCGAATTTCGGCGGAGACACAACTCGCTACGCTCAGACAGTATCTCCGCTTATCGAAATTCTCGCTCCATTTTTGACGCACCGACCCAATGCCGGAAGGAACTGACACGCTGACACGCGCTCTAATGTTATTGATTATAATAGACGTTCTATTTGAACGAGAAGTTCGAGGGAGGTAGGATGAATGAAGCGGATTGGGCGAACGGGACGAATCAGACCAATTGGACGAATTGGGGGTGTGGGACGGATGAGGCGGATGGGATGAATCCGATGTGTTTGCCATGTTATAGGTTTACTTCTATCGGAGCAGACCACCTCAATCAAGCAGATAACCAAAGTTGTTGGAGAGTTGCACCATACGGTCGTAGTCTTCGGGAGAAAGGTCTTGGAAATAGAAGTTTCGCGGGTCAACGGGTTTGTCTCGAAGACGAACCTCGTAGTGGAGGTGCGGTCCCGTGGATTTTCCCGTATTGCCCACCAAGGCGATGATGTCCCCTCTTTTGACACGCTGTCCGACCTTCACAAGCGGTTTGGAGAGGTGTGCATACAAGGTGGTATAATCGAAACCATGTGAAAGCACGACCGTATTACCATAGCCCTGCTTCCAGCCCACAAAAACGATTTGCCCGTTTCCCGTGGCGTATACATCGGTACCGACAGGTGCTGTGAAGTCCATTCCCGAATGGAAACGAGGAGTGTGATAGACAGGATCCATGCGGTAGCCATAACCACTTGCCACACGCTTGAGGTCTTTGTTCAAGACAGGCTGAATGGCCGGCAGGTTCTCCATACGGATCTCACGTGTCTTTGCCAACTCCAAGATGTCTTCGTAGGATTTAGCCTGCACATACAACTCTTTTTCTATCAAGTCGGCTTTACGGGTTATCTCGGTTGCCAGTTCGGAGTTGGTCATCTGTATGATAGAATCGTAATAATCAATAGAATAGGAGGCACCTAACCGGACAGACAAAGGAATCGGCTCCGCCTGAAATAGCACCCGATAGAGATTATCGTCGCGCTGTTGCAAATCGGACAAGACGAGTTGCATCTGGTCGAGTTGGCGAGAGAGCATGGTATATTGCGTATTGAGTGCATCCCTTTCACGCACGACCTGCTTTTCACGCGGTGACGGAAAGAATGAGAAGAAGAGGAAGAAGAAAACGATCCCAAAGAGAATACCCAATAGAACATAGGTCAAACCCCGCCGCACGACATACCAAAAAGTATGGTCGATACGTTCCATGGTGAGAGTTTCGGGATTTACGTGGTATTTCTTCTTCATATCTGTATGGTTGACAAGACTACATTACTTCTGTTTCCGTCCTTTATTCTGTTTATGCAAGGCTTCTTGATGAGAGAATCCGCGTGGTTTTTGCAGCAAAAGTTGTACCAAATCGGGTCGCTTCATACGCAAGAGGGTCTTTCGTATTTCGTTTTGATACTCAGGTTTATACCAGAAGAAGAACTGCCTCTGCGCCAACTTGTCCTCCTTTGTTTTTGCCACATAGACAGGCTCCATTGTGTACGGGTTGATTCCCGTATAGTACATTTCCGTGGCGAGCGTCATGGGAGTAGGGGTAAAATCCTGCACCTGCTCCAACTGAAAGTGCATTTTCTTTGTTTCCACCGCCAACATAGCCATATCCTCAAGGGTACATCCCGGATGAGAAGATATGAAGTAGGGAATGAGTTGCTGGTTCAGATTGTGTTCCTTGTTTACTTTTTCGAAGAAAGCGTTGAAGCGCCGGAAACATTCAAAGGGAGGCTTCCGCATCAACTTCAAGACTTGCGGCGAAGTGTGTTCAGGCGCGACTTTCAACCGTCCCGATACATGATTGCAAATCAGTTCCCGAGCATACTCATCGGTAAGCAAATCGAAACGGACCCCACTACCGACAAAAGATTTCTTGATATAAGGAAGGGCATCCACGGAACGATAGATATCCAACAAGGGAGCAAAGTCGGCATTGAGATTCCGGCAACGGTTAGGCTGGATACAAGAAGGACGTTTGCATTTCTTGCACAATTCCAAGTCGTTGCCATGCATGGCATACATATTGGCGGAAGGTCCCCCCAAGTCGCTCAGATAGCCTTTGAAACCAGGCAAACGACTGATTCTGTCAATCTCATTCATAATAGAACGTTTGCTGCGAGAGACCACGTGCTTTCCCTGATGGGCTGAAATAGTACAAAAAGCGCATCCACCGAAGCAACCACGATGGAGATTGACAGAGAAGCGAATCATCTCATAGGCAGGAATGGTCTTTCCTTTGTACTTGGGGTGAGGAAGGTACGTGTAAGGAAGATCGAAAGAAGCATCCAGTTCTTCCGTTGTCATAGTCGGGAACGGAGGATTGACCACCACAAACCTATCGCCCACCCCTTGCGCCAAACAGGAAGAGGTCATGGAATTGGATTGTTCTTCTATCCTACGGAAGTTCTCCGCCTGACAACGTTTGTCGCGCAAACATTGTTCATGAGAATGCAACAGCACAGCATCTGCAGGATATGAAGAAGATATTACGGCGGTTTGCGGTATATCAGTCGGCACCACTCCGCCCTTCTTCATTCTATCCGCTATTGCCCGCAGAGGCTGTTCCCCCATACCATAGATGAGCAGATCCGCCTTGGAATCCACGAGAATGCCCGGTTTGAGGGAATCTGACCAATAGTCGTAGTGCGTGAGACGGCGCATAGACGCCTCTATTCCCCCTATTACGACTGGGGTATCGGGATACAGGCGTTTCAGCAGGTTGGAATAAGTGACAGTACAATAATCAGGCCGCATACCCGCACGGCCATCGGGCGTATAGGCATCATCAGAGCGACGGCGGCGGTTGGCGGTATAGTGATTGACCATGGAATCCATACTCCCTGCCGTAACAGCAAAGAAGAGACGAGGAACACCCAGTTTGGTAAAGTCCCGAAAGTCGCCATGCCAATCGGGTTGCGGGACAACAGCCACACGCAAACCCATTGCTTCGAGCGTTCTCCCGATAACCGCCGCCCCAAACGAGGGATGGTCGATATAAGCATCTCCCGAGAACAAGATTACATCCAAATAATCCCAGCCTCTGAGTTCCACCTCTTTTTTGGTTGTCGGAAGAAAGTCTGTCAGCATTGAGCCTTTATTGTTTTGTCGCTATATCCTCTATAAACAGCCGTGTGATTGTTCCTTCGGAAGACGTGACACATATATCTTTCTCAGAAAGCATGGTCACTGTATTGATAACAGAATTGCCTATCTTATAGCGCCACAGCACTTCACCGGAAGAGGCATCCAGCGCATGGAGCAGCCCGTTTTTCGTACCAAAGACAATGATGCCGTTGTTTTCTATCAGCATAGAGGGGTTGTGGTCGTAGCCATAGTGTGCATTCGTTTTCCACAGAGTGGCGGGAACATCGGCTTGAGCATCCATGGCAAGCACCGAATCGTTCATACAGCGCGAGAAGACAGTTTTGCCATCGTGAGAAAGCCCGATTGTCTCCCGCACTTTGTGCGCCGCTGTACGCCACACGACATTCCCCGTCTGTGCATCAAGTGCCGTCAGGAAGCGATCGGGAGCAGTGATAAAGACCTTTCCTGCCGTTGCCACAGGCCATACGGCAGCAGGGGAGAATTTGTCGTTGGAACGTCCGTTATTCCACTTCCAAAGGAGATGACCATCGGCACGACTCAACGCATAGAGATTGCAATCCCACGCTCCAAAGTAGATATTGCCATTATAAAGACACGGTTTTGTCTCCACATAGCCTTGGAGTTCGCAAAACGACCAAAATTCATGTCCATCACGCAACCGCAACGCACGGAAACAACCATCGGAGCCACCTATGAAGACCGTGTCGCCGGAAATAACAGGGCAGCCCATGACAGCGGCATCGGTAGAGAAGTCCCAACACAGATTTCCTTTTGAAGTATCCAAACAATAGATATTACCATCGGTAGAGCCAAAGACGACTTTGTGTCCAGCCACAGCCGCTGTGGAGATTATACGCCCTTGCGTCGGATACGTCCAACGAACGGTTCCATCTGCAATATCCAAGCAATAGAACTGCCCCTCATCATCGCCAATATAAACAAAGCCATCGGAAACGGCAGGAGCGGAGTAGATTCCGACCTTGATGTCGGTTTGCCATCGGACAGTGACCTGCGGATAGAGGTTATTAACAGAGGTATCAGGGCGGAGAGACAAGTCGGGTTGCCCGTACTTATGGTTTCCGAAAGGTAGCGACAGCCAGTGCAGAGGACCTTGACCTATCCTTTTTTCATAGAAACGGACGGAATCGGGATCCACTTGAATGAGTGACCATCCTCCGACAGGCTGATCGGCACGCAAATTGGAGCGGCACAACACATCGGGCAAACCATCGCAACCAAGCAACATATTACGATGGTAATGTCCTCCCAAGACAGTCTGAACAGGATATTGACGAAGGATATCCGTCACTTGGTACCAGTTATCAACGTCGCCCGGTTGCAAAGGATAGTGCGTTACGGGAATGACAAACGTTCCTTGAGGTTGTTTTTTCAATTGTTCTTCCAACCATATCAAGTCTTGCGGAGCGACATGACCATCCGCCATCTTTATAACGGGACCTGAGTTGAAACCTATGAAAAAACAGCCACCATAACGGAAAGCAAACTTATCGTCTCCAAACACACGGGCGAAGTCGGTGCAACCAGACTCTGACCACTTTGTTTCATGGTTACCGGAAGTAACATAGCAAGGCATATGCAAACGATCGAACTGTTCTTTTGCCTGCTGCATAGAAGCCTTGTCTCCCGCTTCCGTGATGTCACCAGAAACAATTACGAAGGCAATACTATCCATGGCGTTGATTTCAGAGACAGACGCCTGCAAATCCTCCAATGGAACAGGATTGGTCGGGGAAATATGCACATCCGTCAACAAGGCAAACCGGAATGCGAACAAATGGGCAGAAGAGCAAGCGATCGCGAGCAAAAGACAAAGTATTCTACAGGAATTGATTTTCATGATATTATTCCAAGTGCATTCCAAGCATATTTCTAAGGTTATCCAACTCCTGGTTACGTTCCACAAGATGCCGGTATTTTTCGGTTGCAGTGAAGGCGGCACCTGTTGCGGTTTGCTCCTCCACATGGATTTGCAGAGAGATTGCATCGTTGTTCAGTGCATCAGCAAGACAGGCAACAATCTTCGGCTTCCATGTTTCAAATTCTTCCGCCTGCAATTGGTTGGCAAGAGCGACAGAAACGGTTGTATTCTGCACACGATAGCGGGCATTGAGGAGCATGGCCTTCAAGCGTTCCTCACGGGGGAAGTTGGAAGGCAGCGTGAGCCAGACTTTGTCAAAGTCCTTTTCCGTGAAAGAGTTATTCCGTTCCGCCCCTGGTTGCGCTTTTGCAATTGAAGCAAAAGAAGACGATTTATTTGCATCAGGCGCTCCGGAGGTATTCACCGTTGAGCGAATGGATATATGCGGTTGTATACCCACCACAGGTTTCGCAGAGGAATTTGCCGAGGTTACAGAAGTGACCGCCGGTTGCGTTTTCGAAGGCATGGTCTGCGATGATTGTACAGGTTGAGCGGCATTTGGCGGCACAGGTTTGGCTTGTACAGATGCCACTGCAACGGGTGCAGGCTGAGACATTGAAGCAACAGGCTGCACCTGTTCTTGGGGAGCCGACAACCTGCACAATTTGATCAGTGCCAACTCGACCGTCAGGCGTTTATTCTTGGATTGCCGGTAGGCAATGTCACACTCATTGATGATATCCAATGCTTTGAAGAGAAAAGCGACGGTACAAGAACGTGCCTGCTCCACATAGTTTTGTTTCACTGCATCGCTTGTTTCAAGCAGTACGGTTGTTTCCGGATTCTTGCTCACCAAGACATTACGCAGATGCGAGCCCAAGCCGATCACAAAATTAAGAGCATCAAAGCCCTTCACAAGGATTTCATTAAACAGGAGCAATACATCTCCGACCTTATTCTCCAATGCCTTGTTTACCACCTTGAAATAGTAGTCAGCATCCAGGACGTTCAGGATATCGATGGTCCGTTCGTAGGTGATGTCCGCTCCACAGAAACTCACCAACTGGTCGAAAATAGACAGGGCATCGCGCATACCTCCATCGGCTTTTTGCGCCACCACATTGAGTGCCTCTTCGGAAGCGTTCACGCCTTCCTTACGGGCTATATTCTGCAAATGGCGTATGATATCATTGACCGTAATGCGCGAGAAATCGTAAACCTGACAGCGGGACAAGATAGTTGGAATCACCTTGTTTTTTTCGGTGGTAGCCAGAATAAAAATGGCATACGATGGCGGTTCTTCCAGCGTCTTGAGCAGTGCATTGAAAGCATCTTTCGAGAGCATGTGCACCTCATCAATGATAAAGACCGAGTATTTTCCGACTTGGGGCGGAATCCGCACCTGCTCTATAAGTGTACGTATGTTATCCACCGAGTTGTTGGATGCGGCATCCAACTCGTGGATATTAAAGGAACGTTGTTCATTGAATGCCCTGCAGGATTCACATTCATTGCACGCTTCTTTCTCCGGTGTCGGGTGAAGGCAGTTGATTGTTTTAGCAAAGATTCTTGCACATGTCGTCTTTCCCACACCACGCGGTCCACAAAAGAGGTAAGCCTGCGCCAGATGGTTGGTGGCAATTGCATTACGGAGTGTTTGAGTAAGATTCGTCTGGCCGACAACGGACTCAAAAGTCGTAGGACGGTACTTCCTTGCGGATACAATATAGTTTTCCATACAATCAAAAGATAGATCACAAAGGTAAGATTTCTTTCCGGAATATCCAAACGAGGAAAGAAAAACGCCCTTCCTACAAGACGATAGAAACGAGTTCTGAAGACAGAGCAATCAGAATACAGCAGACTACACAGCCCATCCACCACATCGTAGCAAGCGCAGCACTACTTTTTCAGTGCGTTTTCGATTTGTTTTACCGAGCGGCGCAAGAAAGAGTCGTATTCCATCTGGTCGGCTACGTTGCGTATGGAATGCAGAACCGTGGCATGGTTGCGGTTTCCCATTGCAGCACCAATTTCGGAGAGGGAACGGTCGGTCAGTTGCTTTGCCAGATACATAGCCACCTGGCGTGCTTGTGCGATTTCTCTCTTGCGGGACTTGGAATAAACGACTTTCTCGGATATATTGAAATGGTTGCAGACTTGCGAAGTGATTGTCTCGAACTCGACAGCATGTTCTTTGACTTGTACAATACGCCCGACCACTTGTTCTGCCAACGCCATATCCACCTGTGCATCGGTGAGAGTGGAATAAGCCAGCAAAGAAGCCAGCACTCCTTCCAAATCACGGACATTGTCACGTACGTTCTCCGCCACATAATCAACCACATCCGGTGTAATTTCCAAACCGTCGCGATAGATCCGGTTCTTGAGGATATCCTTGCGCAATTGGAAATCGGGTCGTGCCATCTCCGCAGTCACGCCCCACTTGAAACGCGTAATGAGACGGTCTTCCAATCCCTTGAGTTCGACCGGTGCCCTGTCGGATGTAAGGATCAGTTGCTTGCCCATCTGATGCAGATGGTTGAAGATAAAGAAGAATGTATTCTGCGTTCCTTTCTTATCCGCCCAATACTGAATGTCATCAACAATGAGGACATCAATGGTCTGGTAGAAATTAATGAAGTCGTTGATCGTATTTCCCACCACAGCATCCATGTACTGCACTTGGAATGTGTTTGCCGAGACATACAACACACGCTTTTCGGGATAGAGTTGCTTAACTTGGTTGCCGATGGCATTTGCCAAGTGCGTCTTCCCCACTCCGCTTCCTCCAAAGATGAAGAGGGGATTGAAGATATTCCTTCCAGGATCCACTGAGATGGTGGAACCCGCCGTGTAAGCCAACTTGTTGCACTCTCCTTTCACAAATGTCTGGAAGGTGTATGCAGGATTGAGTTGCGGATCAAGGTCGGGCATCCGACGCTGCGCTGCATACGGAACATTCCTCGTTTCACGATGAACCGGCTTCCCGACTTCGACCGCTCCCTGACTGGGAATAACAGGACCTGCCCCCGAGTGACTGTCAATCAAGACCCGATATTCCAACCGTGTATTGTTTCCGAAAACACGGAATATAGTCTTGCGGAGCAAATCAATAAAGTTCTCCTCGATATACTCGGCAATAAACTGACTTTTAACTTGCAAAACCAACACTCCGTTCTCATACTGCAACGGCACAATGGGTGCGAACCAAGTCTTGAAAGCAGACTTGGACAGGTTGTCTTCAAGAATCTGAAGGCACTCATTCCATTGTGTCAGACAAGCGTTCATTGCTCGAGATGTTTGTTCTTTGTTAATCAGTTGTCCTTGACAAGTACAGTGCAAAAAAATTGCCTCACTAACAACCTTCGTTGGCGTTCGGCCTTTCTTCTTATGTTTGCTCCACCCAGTCATCAGGAAAAGCAAACAGCAACCTTTCCTTTGGTTTGCGGTGCAAATTTCAGACTTTTTTTCCGATTATACAAGCCCGCGAGGAGACACCCCATTCGACAGAAAATCTATTTCTTTCGCTTTCAACAGGTTATGCGCAAGCACCTAAGAATCAGAGGACAAGAAATGCAGACTGTTTATAAATCACTTATAAACAGTCGGTTTAAGAACGAGACGGGAAAAGAAAATGCTCCACATAATCTCCCCGCAATTGATTTAGCAGTTCCTATTTATCAAGAGCGAAGCCTTTTTTCTTATTTTTCCATTATTTAGAACAGGTACAAACAAGTGTTCCATGCGGTCAGGCTACATTCCGAACTCGTAGGCGATGCCTATTATGTGTTTATAGGTAGAGTTGTGGGTAAGTTCGACATTTGCTCCCTTATGTGTGATGTTCACATCACGTGAATAGTGGTAGTCAAACCGGTAGTAGAAATGGAGGTAGTTGGTACGATCAAGTCGCCAACGGATACCGACTTCGGGTCGAACATAACTGATATATTGTCCATAGTGCGGTATATCGGCAGTTGTTGCATATTGATTAAGATAGCCCGTCGGCACATTGAGAGTATTGACGATTTCGGTTCCGATGTGAAAGCGCAACGGTTTATCGGGCATTGTGTAATCCACACGCAGACGGGAACGAAGAGCAAATTCCGTTTTTTTCTTCTCATTGAGGTTGACAGAGTCGGCACGGAAATCAATGTCCAGGCGTTCGCGCAGTGATATTTTCCATTGGTTGATTTTGACTTGCGGTGTCAAGAAGAAGAACAGCCTGTGCCTGAGGAACTCTTTCGGATCGTTCCATCCTTTGTCTCCATAGAGTTTGAGGGTATAACCTCCACCCAGAGCAAGATAATCAAGAGGACGATATGTAAGACTTACCGTAGTATAGGATTTTGAGAAAGCAGCCGGTATATCCTTTTTTTCCAACAGAGAAGAGGACGGTGAAGGTTTTCCTCCTGAGTAAGACGTTTCCGACAAAGAACCTGAGCCTCCGAGTACCGTACGTACCTCCTCATCGATACCGAGGGACAATTTGTCGAACCAAGTCTTATTGAATTCCGCCTTAATACGAAACTCCGCTTTGTGTTTTACCTGATAGTCATCGGATTTCAATTCTTGTGCAGCCAAAGAAGATGCCGTCATGGCCAAAAGAGCAAAGATCAGTTTTCTACAGTTCATCTTAACGCAGTTTTACAATTGAGTCAATGGTATTTGTTTCGTTTTTGCGGAGCATATAATAGACCTTTATATATGCTACATCCCGAAGGAAGTCGACATGTCCTATCTCGACGCTCTCTATCTTTCGTCCCAGCCGCTGTTCCAAGTCGCGGACAAGTTCTTCGTGCCGTTCGGGTCGGATATTGTCTATTTTGTCATAAAGTACAATCTTTGCAGAGCGTTGAGGCAATCCTCTCCAGTTTTCGAAGAAGAACGCCATTCCCAGCAAAAGGAGGTTAAGAAGCAGCATCTCGCTCCAACTGACAGACATTGCCAAGCCGTTGATGATGCTCAATCCGATAAGCACAAAGAGATAGGTCATTTCCCGTATAGGTACCGTTTCGGTCCGATAGCGTATCATACCGAAGATAGCAAATAGTCCGAGCGCAAAGCCAATCTGCAACTTCACGTTATCCAACATTGCGAGGAGGAGGAACATGGTGGAGGAAAAGAGCATGAAAGTGACATAGTAGTCCATTCGTTTGCTTTTCCTGTAGTAAAGGAAATGCACCAACACCCATGCGACCAGAAAGTTCAGGAGAAAGCGTACCAAAAGATTGAGCAACCCTGTTCCGTCGAAAAGAGGTACATCCAAGAAAGTCGCCACCGAGCGAAGGGGCAGATTAAACTCCGCCTCAATAGCGGGATCGTAGGCAGGAACATTGATCAATGTATCGGTAGAAATCCTGCCTGCGGTTTCAACATCCATCATTCCATCAACTTGTATCATAGTTTTTCTATTTTGTTTATCATTCGTTTTTTCGGCAAGAACCTGTTGTTCTTCACCGCGGGATCGGTACAAACGATTCCCATGCAATACTTGCTTACCTTCAGCGGATTCAGCCTCAGTTCACGCAGGATTACCGTCATGGGTGACGGAACATTCCCATTCCGTTTGATTTCCAAAACCGCCACCTTCCCCAACGGACATTGCCCCCCCGTCCGTACATTCTTCCACTGCACATCCATATCTATGGTAAGACGTTCTGTCATCGCCTTATTCACCAATGTGATGCGGCGAAAACGAGTATAAAGAACGGGACAAAGAGTATGCGGTTCGTACCAACAATAGCGGGACATAAAGTTCTGCACGGTCTCCGATTCATCTGCAGGAGGCGTAGATGGCGGCACCTGAATACGTTTTTTCTTAGTCCGTCCCTTATTGTTTTTGTTTTTTATCTCCAAGAAAGTGAGAGAGGAATCCACATACGTACGCACACGCACTTTCTGTCGGTGCAGACGGCGGTTGTGATGCATAAGATACATATCAAGTGACGATGTATCATAATAGAGCGTATCATAGTCGGTAATGCGTTTCCCCTCGATCTCCTGTACACGGTATTCGTTTTTCGCCTTTTCAAGAATCAGAGGTAGCATACGCAACGGCACCACGTATTTTGTATCTACACGGTTCATCAATTTCACTTGCGACATCTCGTCAAGCGCAATCGGAGTCATATCCATCAGTTGATCACTAATCACCGAATATGTATTCGAAGACTTTTACGGAATACAATTTGCCGTTAGGGAGATAGTTGTACTGCTTGCAACGTGTTCCATTCTCATTATATTCATATTTTCGGATTCTTACAGGTCTGTTTTTATCATTGTAAACGACCTCCCGCGAAACAAAACCTTCTTCATTGTATTCCGTGGTCACCCGCTGGACCTGTCCGTAGGTAGCATACTCTGTTTCCTCTATTTTCCGTCCCTCCGCATCATAGACGGTGATATGATCCAGCCAGCGTGTTTTCGCCTTGGCGTCCGTATTCCATTCCTTGATTGTAAGATTTTTTCTCTTCGCCCGTTTTGCCAACGTCTCGGGAGACACTTCGGCAAAAGCCGCTGCAGCACACAGCAAAAAGAGAATCATAGTACTATATTTCCTCAACATACAAACCATCTTGTTTTCGTTTCAATTTTCACACAAAGATATTCCATTCTGAACAAAAGTACAACAATCGCGCCAGAATTACAATACATTTGACGGAAAACAGACATTATCCGTTCTATTTCGGAGTATATTTTCCTCACGAAGGGTCGTTGAGGCCTCGTTGAGGGGTCGTTGAGGGGTCGTTGAAAACATCTTACAGGTTTGCGATTTTCCAAGCGGAGAAACGACAATACACAACCAACGCCCCATTCCCACAGCCTTCGCATTATACCAGTAGCACCTTACTTTTCACAACTCTCAAAGCACAATCTAACAAACAGAAAAAAGACTGCAAAAACACCCACTCACTACACAAGACAACCCTTTACATCCGCCGGCGGAACTCTGCCAGGACTACAGCCGTGGCGACTGCCACATTGAGAGACTCCGCTGTCGGACTGCCGGTAGGGAAAGACGGTATCAGCAAGGAATCAGTGATATACCTGCGCAGCGAGTCCGAGATACCTTTCCCTTCATTGCCCATCATGAGAATGCCCGAAGAGGACAATGGGCGAGAGTAGATATTTTCCCCGTCAAGCAATGTGCCATAGACTGGAATCGAAGAGCGAACCGCATCGCGGAGGAACGGCTCCAAGTCGGTATAATGCACCTGTACTCTTGCCAAGGAGCCCATAGTAGCCTGCACCACTTTCCCATTAAAGACATCCGCTGTTGCGGAAGAACACACGATGTGACGGACACCGAACCAATCGGCAGTACGGATAATTGTGCCGAGATTACCGGGGTCTTGCACTTCATCCAAGACAAGAACCAGTTCGCTTTTTGCAAGCACCAAGCATTGAGCAACGGATATTTGTTCATCAGGAACAGCGAATACCGCCAATACATCGGGAGGGGTCTGCAACTGAGAGATTTGCGACATTTCTTTCTCCGAAGCCTCCAAGAGCCGGATTTCCTGTGGGACATTCTTCATTATCACCCCTTCTTTTAGGATGAGATAGCCCCGATGGAACCGAGCAAAGAGGGACTCCACGCACTTTCTCCCCTCTGCAAGGAAAAGGTGCGATTCTTCACGGAATTTCTTTTGTCGCAGGCTTCTGAAAAGTTTTATTTGCGATTTTGTGATATGCATTGTCAAATGATTTTTGCAAAGTTAGCGAAATTAGTTGGATAACAAAAAAAGAAATGGTATCTTTGCGAGATTAAACGACTTTTCCCCGATGAGAAACCGGTGCAGGCACATACTGACATTGCTCTTGTTGTTTGGTTTATACAGTTGCCAGACCACCAAGTTTGTGCCAGCCGACAAATATCTTCTGAACAAGACCAAACTGCACATCACCGACACGAAAGAAGTTACAGGTGACGAGATGAAAGCATACCTGAGACAAACGCCAAACAGCGAGGTTTTCGGATTCTGGAAACTTCAGTTGGACGTTTACAACCTGGCCGGCAGAGACACTACCAAATGGATCAACCGGCAGTTGCTGAAAATAGGCGAGGCACCCGAGATATATGATGAATCGCTGACTCAGTCAAGTATGCAGCAATTGCAGCGGGCTATGGAAAACAAAGGCTACTTCAATGCCCAAGTGGATACAACGATCCGCATCGAAAAACGGAAACTCGACCTCACCTACACCATCACGGCAGGCACTCCATACACCGTGAGAGACTACAGAGTGCGAGTGAGCCAACCCACGCTGAAGCAGATTGCCACCAACAGACACTCCGTCATCACAAAGGGTATGCTGCTGGATGCCGACAAACTGGACGAAGAACGCCAGCGCATTACAAGACGCATGCGCATTGAAGGATACTATCTGTTTGACAAAGACTACCTGCAATATACGGCAGACAGTGCTTTCCGCTCGAACGAAGCGGATCTTGAACTCAGTTTGCAAGACTACATCCAAGAGGCTCCCGATTCGGTACAGGCTCAATTGTTTACACGTTTCAAGATTGTTTCCGTAAATTTCGTAACAGAATATGACAGGGAACAATACACAAAAACAGAGGAAATACGCGAACAAAAAGGCGGGTACACATTTACCTACGCAGGCCGCCCGATGCTGCGTCAAAGGACACTTATCCGAGAATGCGCCATTGTGCCGGGAAAGATTTATGATGAACGTGACGTAGAAAAGACATACACGGCTCTCAACGCTTTAGGTCCCGTTAAATACGTAAGCATCCAATTCGAGCAAACGGGCTGTGACGAACTATGCTGCTACATTGTGCTATCGAGAGGAAAGACGCATACCGTTTCGGCAGAAGTGGAGGGAACCTACTCTGCCGGCGACTGGGGCATAGCGGCCGGTGCGGGCTACACCAACAGGAATATTTTCAGAGGCGGAGAAGAGTTTTCCCTTAACGGAAGAGGAAGTTACGAATGGAGACAAACGGGAGGACGTGCCATAGAAGGCAAAGCGGAGGCATCTCTCAGGTTTCCTTCCTCTACGAAACTGAGTGTGTCCTACCATTATCAGAACCGTCCGGAGGAATACACCAGAACCATTGCCAATGCCAATATCCAGTATACATTGACTGGAAAGAACAAACGGCTGAAGCATTACTTCAACATCGTGGATATAAGTTATGTTTATCTTCCATGGATATCGGAAGAATTCAGGAGTTATTTCCTGCAAAGCAGCAACCTGCTACGTTATTCCTACGAAGATCACTTCATTACCAGTTGGGCATACGCAGGAAGTTACACATCCCAGCGGACACAGCAACCACTACGCAACTACACCACGATTCACTATTCGATAGAGACAGCAGGGAATCTGCTATACGGCATCAGTGCGGCGTGTCATCTTCCAAAAGGGGATGACGGGATATACAAGATATTCAACATACGATATGCCCAATATGCCAAGGCTGATGCGGATTTCACCTATTACCAGATATTCAACAAATCGCACCGTTTGGTATATCATGCCGCATTGGGCGTAGCAGTGCCTTACGGAAATGCATCGTCCATTCCGTTTGAGAAACGATATTTCTCCGGAGGTGCCAACAGCGTGCGAGGCTGGTCGGTACGGACATTAGGTCCGGGGGGTTACAGCGGAACAGGAAGCAGGATAGACTACAACAACCAAACGGGCGATATCAAACTGGATCTGAATCTGGAATACCGGTTCAAGTTCTTCAAGTTTCTTGAGTTGGCACTATTCACCGATGCAGGAAACATCTGGACCATACGGGACTACGAATCGCAGCCACACGGGCAATTCAAAACAGACGAATTCTACAAACAGATTGCCTGGAGTTACGGAATAGGTTTGCGTTTGGATTTCAGTTTCTTTGTTTTCCGCGTTGACTTCGGTGTAAAACTATACGACCCGTCAAGACTATACACGGATCAGACGCAATGGCGCACCGTACGCAACGGGTTGGGTTGGAAAGATGATATGACATTCCATTTCGCCATAGGTTATCCATTCTGAACATCCATGCTCAAGCCCTATATGATAAGAGATATTCCGGAAGCGGGTTGTGACGAAGCGGGCAGAGGCTGTCTGTGCGGTCCAGTGTTTGCAGCAGCGGTTATCCTGCCCTCCTCCTTTTGCAACGAGTTGTTGAATGATTCCAAGCAACTGACAGAGCAACAGCGATATGCGCTACGTCCTGTCATTGAAAAAGAGGCATTGGCTTGGAGCATAGGAGAGGTAACGGCAGAAGAGATTGACAGAATAAATATACTCAATGCTTCCATATTGGCCATGCACCGTGCATTGGATCTGCTGTCCATCCGCCCGAAACACATCCTGGTGGACGGGAACAGGTTCAAACCTTACCATTTTATCCCACACAGAACCATCGTACACGGTGATGCGACCTATATGTCGATTGCAGCAGCATCCGTATTGGCCAAAACATACAGGGATGATTATATGCTCCGCCTGCATGAAGAATATCCGCAGTACGGTTGGGACAAGAACAAAGGTTATCCCACCCTACAACACAGGAAAGCCGTTATGGAATTTGGATTGAGTCCTTACCACAGAAAGACTTTTCATTTCACGACGAAAGACATCAGACCAAAGACATAGCACAACAAACAAGCGAGAAGATGAACAATCATCCTCCCGCTATCCACAATGCAACCGCTATGCGGCAAGCGATTTGTCCCAGAAACGGCTCAGTCTTTTTTCGACAAACGTCCGAACAGCCCCTTTCGTTTTTTTGGTTCATCGGAGTCTTTCTCCTCTGTGTCTGCAGCAGCATCGTTGTTTTCCTCAGGATTCCATGCCTGACGTTCCTCTATCTGCCCCAATTGCTTCTCCACATAACCAATCACGTCATTGAGCCCTTCCACGAAATGAGCAAAATCCTCTTTATAGAGGAACACTTTATGCTTTTCGAAGACGGGAGTTTCTTCTTCCGCCCCTGACTTGCGCTTGCTCTCCGTAATGCAAAGATACAGATCTTCGTTGCGCGCTTTCTTTACATCCAAGTAATAGATACGTTTGCCAGCCTTTACCGAACGAGAATAAACGATCTCCGGTTCTTTTTTGTCTTCAAATCTACGATTTTCCATCTGATTAATCATTATATTGCCACATTCTGCAATAGCCCATGCAGCACCTTTTCGACCGACAAAGGTACGACATTTGTTTTTCCCTTGCAAACAAATTACATAAAAATAAAAATACCCATTTAACCGTTTGCCAGGTCGCAAAAATAGTGTAACTTTGCACAACGATTATACGCAAAGAACAGACAGCAAAAACGGATATGAATGACAATTTCGCAGAGACCCCCCAAGGACAAAACAGAACATTAATCAACAGAACATTAGTGAGAATAAAAGTTCTGCAAGTTGTCTTTGCCTATTACCAGAACGAAGGAGAAGGGCTACCTGAGAGCGGAGAGGACGGGACAAAACAGAAAGCACAGACTTTATGCGATGCCCGCAAGCAATTGGAGAAATCCTACGAGGACACGTACAACCTATACTTATTGCTATTGGACTTGGTGTATGAACTGACCCGCTATGCCCAGCAGCGCATGGAAGACGCCCAAGAGCGTGCAAAAATAATGCATACACCTTTTGAGGCAAATTGGCGTTTCGCAAACAACCGGTTTGCCCAACAACTCTTTGAAAACAAGACCTTACGTTCAGCCATAGAAGAAAGGCGTTTGGGTTGGGATGCCGCTCACGAATCGTTAGGAACACTATACAAGCAAATAGCGGATTCTTCTTTCTATGAAGAGTATATGAGCAAAGAAGATTGTTCATACGATGATGACAAGGCTATATGGAGGAAGATATTCAACAATCTGCTGACCGACAATACCGAAATGGAAAATGCTCTTGAAGAATTAGAGATCGCATTGGACGGACGGGATTGGACTGTGGAGGCGGATATGGTTATCAGTTATGTTGTAAAAACCATCAAGCGCTTCAAAGAAGACAACGGAGCCAATCAGTTGCTCTTGGAAATGTTTCAGGAAGACAAAAACGCTTGGGCAGGAACCGGCAACAAGAACAAAGAGTGCAAGTTTGGCGAACGATTGTTAGACAGCGTAGTAAAGAATTCCGAAGAGTATGAGAATCTCATTGTTTCCTGCTTGAAGAACTGGGACAAAGAGCGTTTGTCGTATATGGATATGATAATACTCAAGGTGGCATTGGCAGAAATTACCACTTTCCCAGACATTATGCTACAAGTATCCATGAACGAATATATAGATATTGCCAAGGAGTATTCATCGGAAAACAGTCCGATGTTCATCAATGGTATTTTGGAAGAAGCCGTTGCGACGTTGAAACGAGAAAACAAGTTGCTCAAGGCGGTTTCTGCTGAATAGAAATCGCATGGGCTGCAATCGAAAGGAATTCTATAAACCATAACATAAACACTTATTAAAACAATAAAAAGTATGCTCAGTTACATTCTTCTACAAGAACAACAGCAGGGAGGACAAAGTACATGGTCGTTCCTTATCATGATGCTTCTCATCTTTGTAGTCTTTTATTTCTTTATGATCCGTCCGCAAACCAAGCGTCAAAAGGAGTTGCAGAAACAGCGTGATGCTCTCAAGAAAGGAGACAGAGTGGTGACAGCAGGTGGTATATACGGTATCATAAAGGAAGTGAACGAGACCACATTCATCGTGGAAATTGCAAAGGACATCACTATCAAAGTGGACAAGGCTTCCGTGTATGTAAGTGCAGAGGATGCTGAAAAGGCTACGAGCGAGAAGGCATAAAGGCTCAACAACGAGCGTGTGAATTGTTCGCACAGGGCTGACATTCCGCCGAATCGGCAAAAAAAGCAATACACAAATCGGAGACAAACATGACTACCCGCAAGCAAAAAGTATATCAGATCCTGCGGAAAATGGAGACATTCTTCCAAGACCGGAACTTGGGAACGTTTTGTCTGTTTCTGCTTTTTGCCACCATATTGTGGTTTGGTCATTCACTGAATTCGGTACGCGAACGAACATTGGATATACCCGTTGAGTATGCAGGGGTGTCGGAGGATGTGGTATTCAGCGAACCGTTGCCTCAAAGCATCCAAATAGTAATCCGAGACCAAGGAAAACGTTTGCGTGCATACAGGCAAACAAGTTTCTCTGCCATACAATTTGATCTATCCAGCCAATTATCGGGAGAGTCGGGTCAGATAACCATCTATTCGGAGCAAATCAGGCAGCGCGTCACAGACCAACTGCAAGGCACAGCCAAGTTGCAACGCATTTTACCGGAGACTATTGTCAGAGAGTTCCAGAAACAAAAGCACAAGAAGGTGAAAGTGGTGTTCACCGGACAGGTGCTATCCGCCACGCAATACTTGTTGGCAGCAGAGCCCAAGGTGGATCCAACCATGGTTACCATCTATGCTCCGAAAGAGGTGTTAGACACCATTCAATGTGTTTATACAGAGAACATTGTATTCAATGACATCAAGGACAGCATGAATGCGCGAGTTCCGCTTATCGTCCCCCAAGGAGCGCGTTTGGGAAATGCGCACGTGAATCTGTATGCTTTTGCGGAACAATATACGGAGAAGGTTTTCAACCTACCAATTGTCCCCCAAGAAGTACCTCAAGGTTTACATTTGAGAACATTTCCTGCCATAGCGGAGGTTGTGGTGAGGGTCGGGATATCTCATTTCGGTGATATACAAGCGCAAGATTTGAAGGTGCAATGTCCGTTTCCTCAGGGAAACGGCAGTTTGCTCTCTGTACAAGTGGTTACACAGAACCCATACGTACTAAGTTGTCGAGTAAGCCCACAGGAAGTGGAATACATCATTGAGCATTAACAGAAAGGAAAAGAGATGAGAAAGATACAGATGGTGGATCTTCAATCGCAGTACTTGGCGATCAAACAAGAAGTGGATGCGGGTATTCAGGAAGTGCTTGACACCTCCTCTTTCATCAGAGGGAAGCAGGTGACAACTTTCCAAACCAACTTGGAAAACTTCTTAGGGGTGCGACATGTCATCCCCGTAGGAAACGGAACGGATGCCTTGCAGATTGCCTTGATGGGATTAGGATTGCAACCCGGAGACGAGGTAATAACACCTACATTTACTTTTATTGCCACGGCAGAGGTGGCGGCATTACTACACTTGACGCCGGTGGTAGTGGATGTGGATTGGGATACTTTCAACATCTCAACAGAGGCAATCCGTCGCGCCATCACGCCAAAGACCAAAGCCATTGTCCCCGTTCACTTGTTCGGACAATGTGCCAACATGGAAGAGATATTGCAAATTGCGAAAGAACATAACCTATATGTCGTAGAGGACGCTTGTCAGGCCATCAACGCCACCTGCATATTCCAAGACGGAACAGCCATGAAAGCCGGCTGTATGGGAGATGCAGGTTGTACTTCGTTCTTCCCCTCCAAGAATTTAGGTTGCTATGGTGACGGCGGTGCAATCTTTACAAACAACGATGAACTGGCGGAAAAACTACGTGCCATAGCCAACCATGGTATGGTGGTACGTTATCATCATGACATGATTGGCGTGAATTCCCGTCTTGACAGTATCCAAGCCGCAGTGTTGAATGCCAAACTACCTCACCTTGATGAATATACAGAAAAAAGACAAAAGGCCGCCGAATACTACGACAAAGGATTTGCAGAGAACCCCAACGTATTGACGCCCTCCAGAGCACCTTATTCGACACACGTTTTTCACCAGTACACCCTCCGCATAAAAGAGGGATGTTCCCGCGATGCGCTCAAAGAGGGACTGGCTGAAAGAGGAATCCCTGCCATGGTATATTACCCAGTACCTCTGCATTTGCAGAAAGCATACCAAGACCCACGTTACCACGAGGGCGACTTTCCCGTAGCGGAGAAATTGGCTCGGTGTGTACTTAGTCTGCCAATGCATACCGAATTAAGCGAAGAACAGCAGAACTATATCATCCGTGCAGTGAATGAATTAACATTGTAAGACTTTTGCGTATGTCCACCAAAGCATCCCTGACACAAGAAACGGCTCTAAAACAACGTACCACTCTTACTCCTATGCAGATACAGGAAGTTCGGGTGCTGGAATATACCACGTTGGAATTAGAACAGCGTATCGACAGAGAATTGGAAGAAAATCCAGGGCTGGAACGCGGGGACGATGCAAAAGAAGAATCGCTCAACGAAGAGTTCGACAATGACAATGAAGGGGAAGACGCCCTGCAGAATGATGAATTTGACCTAAGTGACTACATATCGGATGACGACACACCCGACTATATGCTCCACAGCAACAATTCTTCGCCCGATGACAAGCAAGAAGACATTCCCTTTTCGGTAGGGGAGAGTTTCCAAGAATACCTGTCAGGACAATTAGGGTTGTTGCCCTTGAGTGAAGATAAACGAAAGGTGGCACAATATATATTAGGTAACATAGATGAGAACGGTTACCTGAGCAGATCACCCGAAGCCCTGGCCGATGACTTGGCATTTCATGCCAACATAGACATAAGCGACAAGGAGATGATGGATATAATCCACACCATACAATACAATTTTGAGCCTGCCGGCGTGTGTGCCAGGAACTTGCAAGAGTGTCTTCTATTACAATTGCAACGCCGGCAACAAAGTCCAAGCGTGGTATTGGCGACCAAGATTCTTGAAAAATACTACAAAGAGTTTGCCACACATCATTATCAGAAGATTATAGACCGTTTAGGAATTACCGACCAGCAACTCAGAGAAGCTGAGACAGAGATCCGCCATCTCACTCCCAAACCGGGCAATGCGTTGCAACAGGATCTATACACTGGTCATACAATCATTCCAGACTTCATTGTAGAGGTAAACGGAAACAACATTACCATTTCCCTGAACAATGGGAACATTCCGGAATTGCATGTAAACAGTGAGTTCAACCAAATTTTACAGAACTACCAGCGTCAGAGTACCCATACGAGAGAAGAGAAAGAGGCTATCTCTTTCATCAAGGACAGAATAGATTCGGCGCGTTGGTTTATAGACGCAGTGCGTCAACGGAATGAGACATTGACCCGCACGATGACCGCCATTGTGCAATTGCAGCGAGACTATTTCTTGGAAGGGGACGAGAATCTGCTCAAGCCGATGATTCTGAAAGATGTTGCGGACAAGACGGGATACGACATATCAACTATCTCCAGGGTATCGAATTCCAAATATGTACAGACCCCTTACGGTGTGTTGCCTCTCAAGTTTTTCTTCTCCGAGTCGATGACCAACGAAAGCGGGGAAGAGGTTGCGACCCGCGCCATCAAGAATGCACTGCTTGACATCATAGACAAAGAGGACAAACAAAACCCGCTCAACGACGACGAATTGGTGGAAGCACTGCGGGAAAAAGGTTTTACCATTGCCCGCAGAACCGTTGCCAAATACAGAAAACAACTTCATATTCCCGTTGCAAGACTGCGTATCGTCATATAAAAAGCAAACTTCAGAAACCAGACAAACACCCTGCATTATCAGACGAATTGCCCAAATAGTAAGTATTTTGCTGCACCCGATGCTTGTACCGACCTACGCCATGTTGTTGCTATGCATTTATATAGCCCAGTTGCAGGGAGGGGTTATTCCAAGCAGATGGTACGTGACCGTGGTGACAGGAACGTTTGTCCTGACTTGTCTTATTCCTTTCTCCGCTCTGCTTCTGCTTTGGGGCGGAGACATCAAAAAAGCCTATATGCACGACAAGGAAAGCAGACGTATCCCTTATGTTTACGGAACAGTTTCTGCCATATCGTGGTGTTTGTTCTTACGTTTCGTATTAGGAATGCCCCGAATCATCAATATGATCGCCACAGGTGCCACCATAAGTTTGCTATGCATATTTCTCATAAACTACCGGTGGAAAATAAGCGCCCACCTGACGATGATGGGAGTATTGCTTGGCGGGGTGTTAGCCTACTGTTTGTACATGAATATTTTCCCCTATATGGTATGGACAGGCATACTGATTGCAAGTTGGATTGTTATGTGGGCAAGACTATACCTAAACGAACATGCTGAAACAGAAGTTACCGGAGGCTACCTATTGGGACTGACAGTGACGTTTCTGGCGGGTATCGGAGGAGTTGTGCTGTTCTGACAAAGCCGGATTATGCAGGATTGTATCCATTCTGCCTACCACGGGAAGCACAATCAAGACAAGACCGAAGAAAACAAGAGACCTAACGACACTATGCAAAGACTATCTTTTATCATCGCATTTGTATGCTGTTTTTTATCCGCAGGCTTTTGCCAAACGAGCGGAGGCGTAGCCTTGGTACTCAGCGGCGGTTCGGCAAGAGGTATCACTCATATCGGTGTTATCAAGGCTTTGGAAGAAAATGACATTCCCATTGACTACATAGCAGGTACTTCGATGGGAGCCATTGTAGGCGGATTGTATGCAAGCGGTTGGACAACTGATGAGATTGCATCACTTATCGGGTCGGAAAAATTCAGACAATGGTTTTTGGGAGATGTGGATACCAAAAACAGATTCTACTACAGACAGAGTGAACAGACGCCTGCATGGTTCGGTATAAGCGCAAAGATCCACAAAGAAGATTCTCCTTACGGAGTCACTGCCATGGGCAAATTCAAGACACAGGGTCAGCGTGACGACACGGATAGCCGAACCACTTTCACCCCTTATTTTTTACCGACCAACATATCGAATCCCCAATTGATGAACATTGCCGTTTTGGAGATGTGCGGTGCCACGAACGGAGCGACAGGAGGGGATTTCAACAAACTGATGATACCATTCCGATGCGTTGCGTCCGACATCTATGAAAAACGACCTGTCGTATTCTCTGGCGGCGATCTGGGAGATGCCATCCGAGCCAGTATGTCGTTTCCATTTATGTTCCGACCCGTGGATTACAACGGCACCATTCTATATGACGGCGGCATATACAACAACTTTCCCGTAGATGTGGCCCAAGAAGAATTCAGTCCGGCCTATATAATAGGTAGCAACGTAAGCCACAACAGCGGTCGTCCGGACAAACGCAACCTCATTGCCTTGCTGGAAAAGATGATTGTTCATGACACAGACTACTCGGTGGAAGACGGGCTACTCCTCAACTTCAGTTGGGACAAGATCAACAGTTGGGACTTCTCGCAAGTGAGTACGTTGGTGCAATTGGGCTATGACTCCACCATGGCACATATTGACGAGATCAAGCAGAGCGTAAAGCGGAGGCAGAGCCAAGAAGAACTGGCACAGAGACGACAGACATTCCGCAAGAAGATTCCCCCTCTTATATTCAAGGCCGTACATTTCACGGGGATTGACAAAGAGCAGGAGAACTACCTCAAACAAGTGTTTTTAGGCAAGACCAAAAGCACCTATTTCACTTATGAAGATTTTCTGAGCAACTACTATTGTCTCATATCGGACGAGGTAATTTCAGAGGTTATTCCTCATGCCGAATATGACACGACCTTATCAGGTTTCCGGTTGCTCCTTGACGTAAGAATCCGCGACCAACTGCAAATAGGCATAGGCGGAAACATATCGACCTCTACCCCCACCCAGTTTTATATAGGCATAGGGTACCATGACTTGAAACGTTTCCCCATAGAAGTATCGCTTGATGCACAAGTCGGCAGAACCTATATGGCAGCAAGCACTTCCACCCGCTTGGATTTCACTCCAAGATGTTACCTCAAGGGAGAGTTTGTCGCCCACCGATTCAACTATACGAATGACGTACGGTTTTTCTCGTTTGAGAACCGTCCATTGACATTCCAGCAAATGGAGATATACGGGAAACTCTCGGTAGGCATACCATTGACCATGAAAGCCCGCATGGAAATAGGAATAGGAGGGGGAGGAATGCAAGACAAATACCGGTTGGAGCAGTATTTGGCCTTAAGCGATACAGTACGTGACAACAGCAGATATTCTTTGTTTAACACATACATCCAGTTGGAAGGCAATTCACTGAATCATCAGACCTACCCGACGGAGGGACACCGGTGGAACGTTGGTTTGATGATGCCAGGCGGTGTGGAGAATTCGGTATCCCAACAATATGCCTACACCAACACAAAGGACGAGTTTGCACTTTGGATGCAGGCAAGCGGACATTATGACGGTTACGTGCGGTTTGCCAAACACTTCTCATTAGGAATGGAGGCAGAAGCCTGCTATTCCATCCGTCCGTTACTGAGCAACTACACTGCGACCATGCTACAAGCCCCCCAATTTGCCCCGACTCCTCACAGCAAAGCCGTCAGGAACATAGATTTCAGTGCCAACCAATACTTAGCCGCCGGCATAAAACCTATATTTCTTATTACCGACAACTGGCAGGTACGTTTGGAAGGTTACGCTTTTGCCCCGATACAAACCATACGGAGAAACACTGACAACACCCCCTACTACTCCACTCCGTTCTCAGATGTACACTTCATTGCCGAAGGGAGTATGGTTTACACTTTCCAACACGGTTCAGCCTCTCTTTATGCCAACTATTACTCCGTACCACGGAAGAATTGGAACATAGGCGTAAACATAGGCATATTACTTTACAAGAAAAAGTTCTTACAATAACAAAAACATCATGATTATTCCATTGACATACAACCGCCGAAAGACAAGCAGCACACAAGCGGGCGGCATCGGCATAGGGAGCGAGTACCCTATCCGCATACAGACGATGGCAAACACTTCCACCAATGACATTGACGGTTCCATTGCCCAAGCCAAACGCTGCATAGAAGCAGGCGCAGAACTGCTGCGTTTCACCACACAAGGGATACGGGAAGTGGAATCACTCCGAAAAATCCATGAAGCGGTTCATTCCATACCTCTGGTTGCAGACGTACATTTTCAAGCAGCGGTGGCAGAAGCCGCAGCCACCGTGGTAGAAAAAGTACGCATCAACCCCGGCAACTACATAGATCCTGCCCGCAAATTCCAGCATATAGAGTACACGGACGAGAGTTACCGCAAGGAGTTGGAACGCTTACGAGAACGGTTCCGCCACCTATTGTTGATCTGCAAAGAACATCATTGTGCGATCCGATTGGGTGTAAATCACGGCAGTCTGTCCGACCGCATCATGTCGCGCTACGGCGATACTCCTGAAGGTATGGTGGAAAGTGTCATGGAATTTCTGCGCATTGCCGTGGACGAAGATTTTCAAAATATCGTCATTTCCATCAAGGCAAGCAATACAAGAATCATGGTCACGACCGTCCGTTTGCTGACGAAGCAAATGGCAAAAGAAGGTATGTCATTCCCGATTCATTTGGGTGTAACAGAAGCGGGCGAGGGCGAAGACGGACGAATAAAGTCGGCAGTAGGAATCGGTGCCTTGCTGGCAGACGGCATAGGCGATACCATACGCGTGAGTCTGAGTGAAGCACCCGAGCAAGAAATTCCCGTAGCAAAGGCTCTACGGGACTATTTCACCCAAGAAGATTCCATCCGCTACAGCGGACGTGTTGTATTATTGACCGATGAAGAGCAGAAATGCGTGCAATTGAGCAGCGACGAGAATGACTGGAACCTCTTTTCGCTACATGCAGCCGCTGAATGCGGGAAAGCACTATGGGACACAGGTTACAGCCAATTAGCGTTGCATAATCCTCATTTTACGGAAGAGGCCCTCACACGATTGGGCAAAGACATACTGCAAGCGGCAGGAATAAAGAGATACAAGACAGAATTCATCTCATGCCCCGGGTGCGGAAGGACAATGTTCGACCTTGAGAAAACCGTAGCAGACATAAAAGAAACCTTTGCCAAGGAAAAAGGACTTTCCCATTGCAAGATAGCCGTAATGGGCTGCATTGTGAACGGTCCAGGGGAGATGGCCGATGCAGATTACGGTTATGTCGGAGCAGGAAGAGGCAAAGTTTCCTTATACAAAGGCAAAGAATGTATCTTGAAAAACATTGCACAGGAAGAAGCCACCCAGCAACTACTGGCATTTATCCGCAATGACCAAAACGACGTCCGTCCATAACAGTCACGGAGCATGCAGACGACTTGTGCAGGTGGAAAGTTTTTGCTACTTTTGCAAGTCGGAAGAAAGGAACTATACACAACAACATAACTTATACTATGCAAAAAAGTCCATTACAAATTGCACGCAGCAGTTACCAACCGAAGATACCTACCGCCCTGCGCGGGAACGGGCATCTTATGGAAGGTGCGCCGACCCAGTCGGTCAGAGATCAGGAAGAGATAAAGGCTCTCTTTCCAAACACATACGGTCTTCCCACCTTGCACCTGGAACCAGGCGAGAAGAAAGAATATCCTGCCATTGCAGTAGGCGTTATTCTGTCGGGCGGACAAGCCCCCGGCGGACACAATGTGATAGCCGGTCTGTATGACGGTTTGAAGAAGTTGAACCCCAACAACCGTTTATACGGTTTTTTGGGCGGTCCTTCCGGTTTGATTGAGCACAACTACACGGAACTGACAGGGGATATCATTGACGACTACCGCAATACAGGAGGTTTTGACATCATCGGCTCGGGCAGAACGAAATTAGAGGAGCCATGGCAGTTTGACAAGGGCATCGAGATTTGCAAAGAGTTGGGAATAAGCGCGATCGTTATCATTGGCGGTGACGACTCCAACACGAATGCCTGCGTGCTAGCAGAATACTATCTGCAAAAAGGTTGCGGAATACAAGTGATAGGTTGTCCGAAAACGATTGACGGAGACTTGAAAAACAGCGAGATTGAGACATCGTTCGGTTTCGATACCGCCTGCAAAGTGTATTCCGAACTCATCGGTAACATCCAGCGCGATGCCAACTCCGCCAAGAAATACTGGCACTTTATCCGTCTGATGGGACGCTCCGCAAGCCATATAGCCTTGGAATGCGCCCTGCAATCGCAACCTAACCTGTGTCTGATTTCCGAGGAGGTTGAGGCTAAGAACATGACATTGAACGACATTGTGGATCAGATAGTGAGTGCCATCGTTGACCGTGCCAATGCAGGACTGAACTTCGGAACCGTACTTATTCCTGAAGGACTGATCGAATTTATTCCCGCCATGAAGCGTCTAATTCAGGAGTTGAACGACCTGCTTGCAGGCAACGAGGACTTCCTCTCCATGGACACAGACGATGAGAAGCGCCAGTTCGTAAAGGGCAAATTATCTCCCGAGAGCCGCGAGGTATATCGTGACCTTCCAAAGGGCATTGCAAGACAATTGACCATGGACAGAGATCCTCACGGCAACGTACAAGTATCGCTGATTGAGACCGAGAAGATGTTGATTGAAATGGTAGCCAAGAAACTTGCCACGATGAAAGCAGAGGGAACTTACAAAGGCAAATTCTCGGCATTGAACCACTTCTTCGGCTATGAAGGACGTTGTGCAATACCTTCGAACTTCGATGCAGACTACTGCTACTCGCTTGGTATGACGGCGACGATGCTGATAGCAGAAGGAAAAACCGGCTACATGGCATTGGTGAAGAACCTTACCGCTCCCGCCAGCGAATGGAAAGCAGGCGGAGTGCCTATTACGATGATGATGAACATGGAACGCCGGAACGGCAAACTGAAACCCGTTATACAAAAGGCATTGGTAGATTTGGACGGAGCACCATTCCGCTACTTTGCAGCGCACAGGGCAGAATGGGCAAACGCCGAACTGAGTTACATCTACCCCGGACCTATCCAATACTACGGTCCATCGGAGGTTTGTGACCAACCAACCCACACTTTGATGTTGGAAAAAGGCAAGAAGAAATAAGGTTTGTTCTATCGTATTCAGTACCCCATACATCTGCGATGTATGGGGTATTTGTTTTTAAATAAGACCTCCCCAACCCCTCCAAAGGAGGGGATAATAATGCCAACACTTTATTAATCTCCCATTGAGGAGTTGATGAGGGGTGCTTCAGGTCGGCTTGAGGGGTCGTAGATAGCAGGGACTACGAAACCATGCTTAAGGATACCGGAAAGAAGAATGTAATATGGAGTATACCAGCCATAAAAAAAGCGGCACAATGCTTTTGAGCACTGTGCCGCAACATGGATATTTCTCCAAAACGACAAGAGACTTTGCACTTTACCGAGAATTATCTTTCGATACGATTTATGCAGTGGGGATGTCTTTATTTACATTTCTGCTACCGAAGAGCGCATAGAAGAGGATATAGGCAGCACAAACCAATACGACCCAATAACTCATCTGGAAGTTGCCGAAGACATCCGCCAATTTTCCCTGCAAAGGAATAAGGATACCTGCACCGCAAACCATAGTCATGAAAGCACCCGAAGCAATGGAAGTATATTTTCCAAGACCTTCGACAGCCATATTGAAGATACCTCCCCACATGACAGATGTGCAGAGTCCCACCAAGATAAGCGGCAAGATTCCCACAGGGACAGAGGCTTTCATAACAGAAAGAGTCTCCCATTTGATACCAAACAAGGTTACCATCACATCAGAAGGCAAGAACATCCCCAGAAGGACGAGTACAATAGACAAAGCCGATACGACAGAGATCTGAACACGGCTGGACACCTTACCACCAATCATACCGCCCAAAAGACGACCTACCAGCATGAGCAACCAATAGACAGCGACAATCATACCTGCGATGTTGGCATCAATACCAAAACCCGGGGTTGATTCAGCAGGCGATGTAGTGAGATACTGAAGGACATAGGTTGGAACACCTACCTCAATACCCATGTAAAGGAAAATAGCCAAGATGCCCAAGTTGAAATGGCGGAAAGAGAATGCAGAGTAGCGTTTGCCATCGGTGGCAGGTTGAACATTCTGTTCCATTCCGAGCATCGGTTCGGGAATTTTCACCAGAAGAAGCACAATGAAAGCAAAAGCGAAGACAGCCAAAGCAATCATAAGAGCAGGAGTGGCGTCGGAGATCTTAGCCTTGGTAGCATCGGCAATAAGACTACCCATGATGATGGTGACAAGAACGGCTGCAAGGGAATTGCAAACACCGCCGAACTGCACAAGTTGGTTACCCCGATTGCCGCCACCACCCAAAGTATTCAGCATGGGATTGACCACTGTATTGAGCATACACATACAGAAACCTGCAACGAAAGCACCGATAAGATATACCCAAAAACTTTGTACAGACTCCCAACCCGACATATACTGCAGGAAAACGCCAATGAAACCAACAAGGATAGCCACAAGCGCCGTTTTACGATAGCCAATCTTTTTGAGAAGCATACCTGCGGGAATACCCATCACGGCATAAGCGATAAAATTGGCTGCATTACCTAACTGCGAAGCAAAATTGGACATAGAGAAATTATGCTTCACTATGACTGCCATAGGGTTACACAAGTTGGTAACAAAGGCAATCATGAAAAAGAGGAGGAACATCACCACTATAGGGAGAACATTTCCATTTTTTTGTTTTGTCATAGATGTGTGTTGTTTAATTATTAAGTATAGTTTGTTATCTGTCCAATAGATAGCGTTGCAAGAAATCCCACTTGCGTTGATAGAGATGTTGGTAGTTATTGCGTTTCTTGAGGAAATGGTTGTCATCGGGATAGATTTGCATATCGAACTGTTTGCCCGCCCTAACGAGTGCGTCAATGTAGTTCCACGTTTGTTGACAATGGACGTTATCGTCAGCCAAACCATGTACAAGAAGGAGACGCCCCTGCAATTGGTCCGCCTTATTGAGCAGCGAAGATACATCATAACCATTTTCATTGGTTTGCGGTCGTTGCATAAACCGTTCGGTATAAGCAGAGTCATAGTAACGGAAATCGGTGACAGGTGCTACAGAGATGCCACAGCAGAAAGGCGATGATGGTTGAGACATGGAAAGGAGGGTCATATATCCTCCAAAACTCCAGCCCCAAATGCCTATCCTATCGGGACGGACACAGGGAAGCGACTGCATATAATGAGCCACGGAAATCTGGTCTTCAGGTTCCACCGTACCAAGGTGCATATAGTGCTGCTGCCGCCATTGTCTGCCTCGTGCATCCGTTCCACGCCCGTCAACACAGACAACGATTATGCCTTGTTCCGAAAGAAAGTATTCCCAATCAATCTTCCAACGATCCAACACCATCTGCGAAGCAGGACCTGAATACTGAACTTGCAATACGGGATACTGTTTTTGTTCACTAAAATCTTTCGGCATAAGCATCCAACCATTGAGGCTGTCGCCACGCTCCGTACGGAAAGAGAAGAATCGTTTTTGAGGGAGATTGAGAGCAGAGAAGCGGTCCAAGAGTTCTGTGTTATCCTGCAGGAGGCGCACCACTTTTCCCTGCTTATCGCGAAGTGTATAGGTATTAGGACACTGCACCGAAGAGAAGTTGTCAATAAAGTAGCGGCAATCGTTGGAGAACTGTGCGGAATGGGTGCCGTCAGCGGGTGTCAGGCAAAGTTTTTTACCTTTCTTGAGATTGAAGGCATAAACCTTCCGCTGCATGGGCGTGTTTGCCAACTGATAGAACAATGTCTGCGAAGACTCATCGTAACCATAGATCTGCATCACATCCGACTCATCATCCGTAAGGAGACGAAGACGCTGACCAGATGCCGAATAGAGCCACGCATGCTGCCAACCATCCGTTTCATTGAGGGCGATGAATGACCCATCAGCAAGAAATTGCCACGAATCTATAAGTTCATAATTGACATAGCCTTGTTTGTACTCCTCGATATAATAACGTTTTGCAACCGTTGATTTCGGGTTGGCATAGAACATCTCCAACCTGTTTTGATTTCGATTGAGCCGAAAGACTGCCAAATTGGTGTTATCAATCCACCGAAGACGAGGGATGTAAGCATCGTCTGTATTTATCTGCATCGTCTTCAATGACTTATAGTAAGTATCATAGACCACTACGGAAACAGACGAATTGGTTTCTCCTGCACGCGTATATTTCAAAGAACGGTCTTGAGGATAGCCCTTGGAGAGCATCTCCTGCCAACGGAATTGAGGTACGTTGGTTTCATCGAAACGCACAAAAGCGAGTTGCTTACTATCAGGAGAAAAGGCAAACAAAGATGTTGCAGAGAACTCCTCCTCGTAAAGCCAATCGGTGGTGCCGTTGATGACTTTGCCTATTTCGCCATCGGTAGTGACGGCGACATCCGTTCCAAAGGCCAACTTGTGCAAATAGAGATTATTGTTGCGGGAGTATGCAATATACTTACCATCGGGTGAAAACAGGGGCGAAGATATAAGGCTGTCCTCTGCTAATGCCGTCAATTCCCTGCGTTCGGTGTCATAAAGATAGTAGCGTGCGTTGAAAGAACGGCGGAAACGTTGTTGTTTGTCCCTGTACACAAGAAGATAACGTTCGTCCGGCGACAAGAGGAAACCTTCCACTGTATCTATTTGCAGCAATTTGGTGTTGTCAGCAGAAAACAGTGTATCCAACTGTTTGCCCGTCCGACAACTATATGTGCAAACCTTGTTATCCTCCAATGAGGCATAGCGTTCTCCGTCGTTCATAAAAACGAATTCCGACAGCGTGGTCGGGCGATAGACTCCGGAAACTATGTCGGAGAGGAGGTCGGCATGCAGAGAAAGAGACGAAAGCAGGAGGAAAAAGAATAAATTGCGTTTCATAGTAATCATTTTATCAGCATTTTATGCGTTTGGTACTTTGTTCGTAGGATGTAGATACCCGGTGGGAGAGTTGCCAGCGAAATGTGCTCTTCCGAAGAAGCATCGACCAAAATTCCTTGCAAAGAAAAGATTTGCAGGAGGCAATGTTGCGGATTGAGGATTTCCCTATTCTCAATGAAGATTCCATCGGAGTATGCAAGATCTTTCAGCGAGGTTGAGAAAGGGTCGGTTGTATAATGGCATACGGGCGAAAGAACATCCTGAGGGGGTGCAGGAAAAAGGATATTGGCGTAGGAAACGGAATGCGAAATGGAGTTTTCGAACCAAAGAGAGTCAATTGTTTCCAATGTGGAACCCGTGGTTGCACGCAATTCCCGCCACGAAGTGGAAGTATAGTTATGATAGAAAACCAACATACCTTCTTCGGCACGTCGGTAGTTCCATTCCTTTTTGGTTTTGACAAGAGTCGGGGTACTTGTGCCAGGGAAAGATATATAGGTTTGCTCCGAAACATTGTAGATTGTAGCCAAAGAATCGGGGAGGAAATCAATATGATAGACTGCGGACGGCGTCACAGTCGCAAGAGGAAGACAATAAAGAGAGTCCTGATTTTTGTGCAATGAGTCCAAGCGGCGGGCGGGAACACGTTTATTGGAATTCATTCCGCCCACTGCCATTGCACGGAACAGTTTGTCCACGATAAGATAGTCGCCTGAGGAACAGGTTGTGTCTTGAACAATCTGTTTTTGGGAATCAGGTTCCACATCTGCATACAATGCATAGAGACAGATGTCACCAGAAGGAAAATAGCGTGCGCCCTGTTCATAATAGGAAGGGCAATGTTCCGTGGCGGACGTGAGAGGTTGTTCCAACCACCCCCAAAAGCACCAAACAGAATCGGCGGCAGGGCATGATGGGAGGATAATGCCTGTTCCTGCTTTTGTTTCCGTCAGCATGGGGAGAATCTGACCATCAGCCACAGAGAAACTCACATGGCAAGGGGCAGAAGGTATTTTGTCGTACTCGATGGCATAAGACTGCACATAGAGTGAAGAAACAAGAGCATCTATATTGATGGAAATGACTTGTTCGTCAGCAATTGTCAAAGCAGGAGAGAAACGATGCATAACAGGGACAAAAGAAGTGGAGTACGAGCCATGCCATGAATCATCGCTGAAAGGGGCCGGGTCGATGAACCAGACACAGGAATCGTTGAGATTCATTTCCAAAGTCCCTGCACCCGCCGCCTTATTGGAGTGCATCATCAGAGTGACGGAACGAATGCGAAGGCCACTGAATCCATAAAGAGAAAGAGAAGTGCTACCGCCTTCCGTCATTTGTCCGACCCGTCCGGACACCGAGGATTGCGAATAAGAGGCATAGGCTCCCACCGGTTCCATACCATCGGCACGAACGGATGTGCGGGAATTAACCGTATAAACCACCATCTCTGCCATGCTTGCAAGAGGCAGAGTACACAAAGACAATATCAGGAAAAAGTGCTTCATCACCGCAAAGATACCACTTTTACGAAAACAATACAAGCATAGCCACTTAACAAGTTGCATAGAGACCGCCGCCGGAGAGAAAATCAGGGAAATATTCCCCTTTTACCACAAACAGCAATGACAAAAGCAAGAGCATCAAAACTCCATTCTTACAGGAGAACAGACCAAAACGAGGAAGCATACAGAAAATAATTGGCACGCCTTTTGTCTCTCATACAGGGAACGGAGTTGAGACAAGATTCCGGAGACAAACTATTAACATTAAACACTTATTGTTATGGAGAACCCTTTACAAAAATTGACAAAGCGCGCCACAAAAGCAGTAAAGAACTGGTGGCTGCTGTTGGTGGCCGGTATTGCATGTATTGCCGTAGGTGTCGTGGTATTCTGTTATCCCGGTGAAGCGTACCTGACACTGAGTATTCTATTTGGAGTACTGATGCTGCTGAGCGGTATATTGGAGATTGTCCTCTACTGCTCATCGAGCAGTTATTTTATCCGATCAGGAGTAAGTCTGGTCGGCGGTATCCTTGACGTATTATTAGGCATTATGCTCTGCTGCAATGTAGCCGCAACAGCCATCCTTCTCCCCATACTCTTGGGTATATGGTTGTTGCTGCGCAGTATACAGATGATAGACTTTTGGAGCAAGATGCGCACCTTCAGTGTACCGAATGCAGGTTGGCAAGTAGCCTCCGGTGTATTGCTATTACTGCTTGCATTGATGATCATGTTCCAACCATTCGGTTTGGGAATACCCGCCGTGGTAGCCATGGTCGGTTGCGGTTTGATTATAGCCGGTATCAGTATGTGCGCCACAGGTATCCGCTTGAAGAGTTTGCACAACTACATCAAGCGCAACATCATAGAAGATGTAGAAGCAGAGACGTTATAAGCATTGAACACCTTAACTATGATGATCGTGGGGCTGCCATTTTGGCAGTCCCTTTTTATTTGGTATATCTCTTGCAAAAAGAGGGTTGAAACTCCGGTTGCCACGAGGCCGCAACCTGAACTATGAATAACGAACCAAACAACACATAAGATTATGAACAACGAAAATTTATCAAAGTATGCCATTAACCTCAACGAGCGGGCGAGCGCAGGAAAACTTGACCCTGTTATCGGACGCGATGAAGAGATCAGGCGTGTGCTGCAGATACTGAGCAGACGAACAAAGAACAACCCTATCCTGATAGGTGAGCCGGGTGTGGGCAAGACCGCAATCGCCGAAGGATTGGCTCACCGTATTGTGCGGGGCGATGTTCCTGAGAACTTGAAGAGCAAACAACTTTACTCTCTGGATATGGGCGCACTGATAGCCGGTGCTAAGTATCAAGGTGAGTTTGAGGAGAGACTGAAAGGCGTAATCGGCGAAGTGGTACGCTCGGAAGGTGAGATCATTCTATTCATTGACGAGATACACACTTTGGTGGGTGCAGGTCAGTCGTCGGGTGCTATGGACGCAGCCAACATACTGAAACCTGCCCTTGCGCGAGGCGAGTTGCGCTGTATCGGTGCAACGACTCTGAGCGAGTATCAGAAGTATTTCGAGAAAGACAAGGCATTGGAGCGCCGGTTCCAAATCGTGATGGTGGATGAACCTGACGAGGCTGCGACAATCAGTATTCTGAGAGGACTGAAAGAACGTTACGAGAACCACCACAAAGTACGAATCAAAGACGATGCAATCATTGCCGCCGTGCAACTCTCCACACGATACATCTCCGACAGGTTTTTGCCGGACAAAGCGATAGACCTTGTAGACGAGGCAGCATCCCGTTTGCGTTTGGAAATGGATTCCGTACCGGAAGAACTGGATACGCTGGAGCGCAACATCAAGCAGTTGGAGATAGAGAAAGAGGCTATCAAGCGTGAAGACGACCAGCCGAAACTGGCTCATCTGACGGAGGAGATAAGCACCTTGAAAGCAGAGGCTGAGAAGATGCGTTCTCACTGGAAGGAGGAGAAAAAGTATATCGACACCATCCAACAGGAGAAGATAAAACAGGAGCAACTCCGCCACGAAGCCGATGTAGCAGAACGCGAGGGCGACTACGGGAAAGTAGCGGAGATACGCTACGGCAAGATGCAAGCCTCCACTGCCAACATTGAACAGGCACAAGAAGCCCTGCACAAACTGCAGAACGGCAAACCACTGATAAAAGAAGAGGTGGACGCGGACGACATCGCCGAAGTTGTAAGCAGGTGGACAGGAATACCTGTTACCAAGATGATGCAATCGGAACGTGACAAACTTCTTCACTTGGAAGAGGAATTGCACAAGCGGGTGATCGGTCAGGACGAGGCGATACGTGCTGTGAGCGATGCCATAAGGCGTTCGCGTGCAGGTTTGCAAGACCCGAAACGTCCTATCGGGAGTTTCATCTTCTTAGGAACGACGGGTGTTGGCAAGACAGAGTTAGCCAAAGCATTGGCAGATTACCTGTTCAACGACGAGAACATGATGACGCGTATAGATATGTCGGAGTATCAAGAGAAGTTCTCGGCGACCCGACTTATCGGTGCGCCTCCAGGATACGTGGGTTATGACGAAGGCGGACAACTGACGGAGGCTATCCGGAGGAAGCCCTACAGTGTGGTACTCTTTGACGAGATTGAGAAGGCACACCCCGATGTATTCAACGTGCTGTTGCAAGTATTGGACGACGGGCGGCTGACCGACAACAAGGGACGCACCGTAAACTTCAAGAACACCATCATTATCATGACGAGTAACTTAGGTTCTTCTCTTATCAGAGAGAACGAGGAAAAGGGAGTCAGCAGAGAAACGACCGAAAAACAAGTCATGGACTTGCTCAGACAAACCCTCCGGCCAGAGTTTCTGAACCGTATTGACGAAACTATCATCTTCACTCCTCTATCGGAGAAAGAGATACAACAAGTTGTGGGATTGCAGATTGCCGGTATCCACAAGATGCTCGAAAAGAACGGCATAGACTTACGAGTTACAGACGATGCCGTCCGTTTGATTGCCCATGAAGGCTATGATCCCCAATTCGGTGCACGGCCCGTGAAGAGGGCATTGCAGACGATGCTGCTTAACAACCTAAGCAAAGAGATCATTGCAGGCAAAATAAACCAACAGAAACCTGTAATGGTGGATACCAAAAACGGCGAACTAACTTTCAGCAACTAAACGTAATCAAGCATGAAGAAAGCGTACCGGTCGGAAGACCGGTACGCTTTTGTTTTATCAGAATAACCAGACGCTCACATACTCCGTGAATTACCGTTTTGAAAGGTTCTCCACCAAGATCCATAAATTGACCAATAGGATCTTTACCGGATCAGGTATTTCCGTTCATAAGCGTCAATTGTCCGTTAATCGGATTCTCAAAGAGACTCCATAAAATCCAGGGCAACCGCCCCAAAACAGTATATATACCTTTCTTTTCTTTTGCCTGACCAAAAGAAAAGAAGCCAAAGAAAAATCACCGGTTGTGTGTCGGGATAGGGAAAGACACCCGACACAATGCAGGAAGAAGGTGGCAGGGGAATAGGGCGGATGAGACTAATTGGACGAATGAGGCAAATGAGGGTGAGTTAGGCGGATCGGACGGATGGGGCGGACGGATAGTATGTCCGATAGGAAACAATAACAGATTTACGATTTGACGATGTACAATGTACGATTTGGCTTTGCCGACTTCATTTCCATTTCTCAATAAGGGGTCGTTGAGGGGTCGTTGAGGTCGGCTTGAGGGGTCGTAGGAGAAAGGAAAGCGGAAAACAGATGCGGGCGATGCTATCGCTCTGCCAAGGCACACCAGTAGTTTCCGTTACGTTCTCCCTGTTGCTACCATTACGGCTATATTGCCAAGCCCAAAGAGCATAATGACAGCAGGGAAGCACGGTGTGAATGCGTGTTTCCCTGCTATGCAGCCAAGTTTCAAAGAGGTGCTATCTGCAACCTCAGAAAAACCGATTATTCCAAATCCAATGCACTAAAGAGCCGTCCCTTGGACACTTTGGTTATCTTGCCATGGTTTTTCTGAATCTGCTTGAGATTGATCAACTTGGGATCGCCGGTAATGACAATCGTGACGGGTCGTCCCTGTATGTTCTGTTTATAGAAAGAAAGGATCTGATCGAAAGTAAGGTTATCAATCTCGGGCATGTGGATACGAGCGGGATCGTCGGTATAGCCCAGACGCTGCCATTCTGCAAAGACAAGGCTCTTGTTGCGGAACGAAGGTTTCGCCGTGAGTGATGCCTGACGGAGATAGGTTTTGATGTCCCCTACCCGATCGGCATATTCAGGCATATTGTTGAGCAAGTCCATATAGACGTCGATAGCATCCGCCACCTTGTCGGACTGGGTTCCGACATAACCGATGAAATAACCATCCTTGCCAATAAGGGCAGGCGTTGCATCATAACCATAGGCAGTGTATGCCATAGAGCGTTTTTCACGAATCTCGTTCATCACCAGTCCTGAGAAGCCCCCCGAGAAGTACTGGTCGAACGCCATACGCGAAACGTCATCCTTCAGTTGGTAGGGGTTTCCGTTGATATAGAAATAGATTTTGGCTTGCTGCATCTCGTTATTGGGCAAGAAGAGTATTGTGTTCTTGTCGTAGGTGACACGATCGCGGACATAAGGCGACTTGGAAGCCTGAATACCCTCCGTGAGAGCCAAAACGCTACGTACATCTTCGAAGGAGCGGGTACCTACATAGTGTGCATCAAGCGCATATTGTTTTGCCGCCGTGAAGACAGCATGCAACTCCGGTATGCCCAACTTATAGATGTCCATGAAATTGACACGATCGATATAGGGAGAGTTCTTTCCATAGAGCGCATACGCATAGAGCGCACTACTCAATACAGAAGACTGCTTGGACTCCGTGAGACGGGAAGACAGTTCCGAACCCTTGATATTATCCAACTGTTTTTTATCCAACTTAGGCATAAACATCTGGCGGTTAACCAATTCGCAGATTTGCTCAAGGTTTTCGTCTTTACCGGAGATAGAGATATAGAGATAGTTGTCGTCCACATCGTAGGAGCAACGTCCGCCCAATTCAGAGAGTTGTCGGCGGAACTGCTGTGCATCGGTGGAAGGCATGACACCAGCCGTTTCGAGCAGAGACACTGCATAGGGAAGGAGAGGCAACTCGTGAGCCCCCACGCCATAGCGGAGGACAAGCGAGAAGATATTGTTCTTCGTATTGGGAGTGTAATAGAGATTCACATCTTCTGACACTGTTTCTTTGCGTACGTCTGCAAAATTGTTGTACACTTCCTCCACCGTACCGGTCGGCAGTTGCTTGAAGTTTTTCGCATACTCGGTTTCCACGCCCGTTGGGGGATCGAGAGGCTGAATCTCCGGCTTCTTGAGTTTATTCTTTTTAGGAGTACCTTCTTCGACAGCAAGCGTCATATAGTCGGCATCGAAATACTTCTTAGCCACACGGATGATATCGTCTTTGGTAAGGGCATTAATTCGATCCAATTCGGTGAAGACCTCTTCGAGCGGAGTCTGATAGGTGAATGAACCGACCAAGATATTCGTTTTGGACGATGCAGACTCAAGCATAACAGAATAGAGTTGGTTGTACATTTCCTTGACGGACTGAATCAGCCAATCTTCGATATTGCCCGTTTTGAGTTTGTCGATCTCGTTGAAGATGATTCGTTCGGTTGCACGGTTGGACTCATATTGGCGTTGTTCCACATCAAAATAGGGAACAGCCGAAACGAGGATACGCCCCTGGTCGCGGCGAGAGTCGAGATCGGCACCTGCGTAGGAGACTTCACCATTGAGGGTAATTTTGTCCAGCAAGCCCGTGTTCATAGAGTTGGAGAGCAGACTCACGACGAAACTGAGGGCAGTTTCGTCTTCATGCCCCACTTTCACACCTTTGTAGCCCCATACGATCTGAGGATAATAGCCTGCCTTGGTACTATACTTGGGGTTGCCCGTGAAGTCAGCCTCAGGATATTGCGGACGCTCGGGAAGAGGCTTTGCCTGCAGACGGCTGAAGGTCTTTTCTATCAAAGGTTTGGTAGTCTCCGTATTGAAGTTACCCACAAGAACAAGTGCCATATTGTTAGGCACATACCAGGTATTGTAGAACTCAATCAGACGAGAGAGACGCGGATTCTTTAGGTGCTCGGGCGTACCGATGATGTCACGCTCGTAGGGGTGACCTGCATAGAGGTGGGAGAACATAAACTCCTGAGCATGTGTCTGCGGATAGTCCTGATACATATTGTATTCCTCGAACACATTTTCCAACTCCGCCTGGAAAGAGCGGAAGACAGGGTTGATGAGACGATCGGCATAGATGGTGAGCCATTTTTCCATCTGGTAGGCAGGGAAATTGTTGTAATAGACCGTCTGATCGTAACTTGTTCCTGCATTGAGTCCTTCGCCCCCCATACCAGAGATGAGGTTGGAGAAATCATCGGTAGCCGTATATTTTGCGGCTTCTCGAGACACACGGTTAATTTTCTTGGTAAGGGTGTCACGCAACACGGGATCGGTGGCATCGGAGAATTCATCATAGAGACGAATAATCTCCTCATAGAGCGGTTTCTCTTTTTCCCAATCCAAGGCACCAATCTCCTGCGTCCCCTTGAAGAGCATGTGTTCAAGATAGTGGGCAAGACCCGTATATTCCTTAGGTTCATCAATAGAACCGGCACGCGTCACAACATAGCCCGTTACATCGGGTTGGTCGTGATCTTCCCACAGATAGACCGTCAGACCATTGTCCAACTTGTATTGCGTCAGCCCCTGCGGCAATTGCGCATTAGCCACAAGCACGAAAACCGACAGCAATACACTCAGAAAAATCTTCTTCATTCTTTATCAATTTAATGTTACTATTTTATTTTGCTATTTCCAATATTACTTTTCCACATTGTCCAGATTCCATGACATCGAAGCCTTTCTGGAACTCCTCCAAGGGAAAATGATGCGTAATGACGGGACTAAGGTCAAGACCTCCGAGCAGCATCTGCTCCATTTGGTACCAGGTCTCCCACATGCGGCGACCGGTGATACCCTTGATAGTCAGAGCGTTGAAGATTACATCTGACCAATTAACTTTTGTATCCTCAGGGAGGATGCCGAGTTGTGCGATGTTGGCACCTTTGTACATGTGGGAAATCATATCATTAAACGCAGCGGGTGCGCCGGACATCTCGAGTCCCACGTCGAAGCCTCGGATACCGAGTTGCTCCATCGCCCCTTGGATAGTCTCGCCCTTCGCACCGTTGACGGTAAGCGTTGCGCCCATCTTCTTGGCGATGTCGAGACGGAGTTCGTTGATGTCGGTTACGACCACGTGTTTGGCACCTGCGTAACGGCAGATACCCGCAGCCATAGTACCAATGAGACCTGCACCCGTGATGAGGACGTCCTCGCCCAAGAGCGGGAATGCCAGCGCGGTGTGCGTGGCGTTGCCAAAGGGATCCATGATGGCAGCAAAGTCATCAGAAATCTCGGGACGCAAGTGAACTATATTCGACTCGGGAATTGTTACATATTCCGCAAAAGCCCCATCCTTACCAAAGATGCCCACAGAGAGACTATGTTCACACACATGCCCCATACCACGGCGACAATTACGACACGTACCACACACGATATGCCCCTCGGCAGTGACCCGCTCCCCGACATGAACCGTGCGCACACCCTGACCGACTTCCACCACTTCGCCAACAAATTCATGCCCCATGATATAGGGAGGAGTGCAGTGCGTTTGCGACCATTTGTCCCACTTGTACATGTGGAGGTCAGTGCCACATATAGCGGCTTTTTTCACACGAATGAGTACATCGTTTATACCTATCTTAGGCACAGGAACCTCTTCCAACCAAATTCCCTTCTCGGGGTAACGTTTCACAAGAGCCTTCATACGCAGAGTACGTTTATTGCGCAAAATTACCTCTTTTGAGAAAGATACACAAACATTATGACGAAAAAACACTACCTTTGCCTGACTAATTGTCATGATAAAATGAAAAGATTGTTCCTTTTTCAAACCATTGTGCTACTCTGTCTATTCCGTTTTCCATGCATCATGAGGGCAGAAAACATTCCCATTGGAGAAGATATTGTAAAAGATTCGACGGAAACAGTTTCTCAGAAAGCAAAACAACGATATACTTTCGGTGATTTCTTTGACGCATTGGACCTGCCTACTGTTGTTGGCGGCAGTTTTTGCCCCAACGGCACAGAAAGCGGGGCATTCAATTCCGCCATGCGACTGGGTTGGCGACATCGCAAGAACTATGGGGCATACGCTTTCATTGCCTACGATGCCCATTCCCGTACGTACAGCAATTTGCTTATAGAAGGGACCAATGTTTCATCGGGTGAGGTATGGTATCATACTATCAGCATAGGTGCTGGTTACCGTATTCCGTTGGTACGTGATATCCGTGCGTTCTATGAAAAGCCGTACTTTCATCCATGGGACTTCTTTGCTGCCATTGACCCCGGTGTCAATATCGCCATAGTGAAAAACGTCACAACGAACGGCGATGAGAACTACAGCCTCACGGACAGGACGTCATACATCCCTACCCTGCGTTTCTCGGCAGGTGTAGAATGGTTTATCTTCAGTAACTTCGGAGTATTTGCAGAAATAGCCTATACGCAACACCTTATGCCAACCCTTATAGACAAAGCCGCCATGGCACAAAGAAAGATACAAAGCCCTTCGGGGTCAATTACCTGTTCGGTAGGACTATCGTTATTCTTCAACTGACTGACTCATATTCAGATAACAAGAAAGGCTTCTATATATCATAGAAGCCTTTCTTGTTATCTTTATTCCGTTGACAAAACCGAGTTCACTTACTCCACTCCGTTGTTAGAAAAACAGGAAGTGACAGATGCTGAACCTCGTGCTTCAACCTCATTCTACCCATGGTAATCTCTACTTCAGGACGCCGAGTGCTTTGCCCACTTTGACGAAAGCGGCAACACCCTTATCCAGTTGCTCGCGCGTGTGCGCAGCCGACAGTTGGACGCGGATACGCGCCTGCCCTTGCGGCACAACAGGATAGTAGAAGCCCGTGACATAGATGCCCTCGTCCTGCAAAGCGGCAGCGAACTCCTGGCTCAGGCGAGCGTCGTAGAGCATGACTGCGCAGATGGCAGACTGGGTGGGCTTGATGTCGAAGCCGGCTTCCTTCATCTTGCCGACAAAGTAGTCGGTGTTGGCATGCAGGCGGTCCTGCAGTTCGTTGCTGCGGGTGAGTATCTCGAAGGTCTTCAACCCTGCAGCCGCAATCATCGGCGGGATAGAGTTGGAGAACAGATACGGACGGCTGCGCTGACGGAGAAGGTCGATAATCTCCTTGCGCCCCGTGGTGAAACCACCTACAGAGCCGCCAAACGCTTTGCCGAGGGTACCCGTGAGCACCTCGATTTTGCCGCGGAGGTTGAACTGCTCGGTAACACCGTGTCCCGTCTTGCCTACGACACCTGCCGAGTGGCTCTCGTCCACCATGACCATGGCATCGTATTTCTGTGCCAACTCGTAAATCTTGTCCAGCGGGCAGACATTGCCGTCCATGGAGAAGACACCGTCGGTAGCGATGATGCGGAAACGCTGTGCCTGCGCCTTCTTGAGTTGCTCCTCGAGGTCAGCCATATCGCCATTGGCATAGCGATAGCGCACAGCCTTGCAGAGACGGACACCGTCGATAATCGAGGCGTGGTTGAGGGCATCGGAGATGATAGCGTCCTGGTCGGTGAGCAGGGGCTCGAAGAGACCGCCGTTGGCATCGAAACAAGCCGCATAGAGGATGGTGTCCTCGGTGCCGAAGAAATCAGAGATGGCCTTTTCGAGTTGCTTGTGGGTGTCCTGCGTACCGCAGATGAAACGCACCGAAGCCATGCCGTAGCCGCGCGAGTCCATGCGGTCTTTAGCCGCCTGAATGAGTTCGCGGTTGTCAGCCAAGCCCAGATAGTTGTTGGCGCAGAAGTTAATCACATCTTTGCCGCCCTCCACCTTGATGGCGGAGGATTGCGGCGTGATGATGATACGTTCGTTTTTGTAAAGCCCTGCGTCCTTGATGTCTTGCAAGGTAGCCTGCAGGTGCTTTTGAAACTCGGTGTACATACCTTATATATTATAGATAGATTAGATAGTCCCTTGCTCCAGCATAGCCTGAGCGACCTTCATGAAGCCGGCGATGTTAGCACCCTTGACATAGTCAATCTTGCCGTCGGGTTGCGTGCCGAACTTAACGCACTGCTCGTGGATAGACTGCATGATGTGGTGGAGACGCTCGTCAACCTCTTTTGCGGTCCAACTGAGGTGCTCGGCATTCTGCGTCATTTCGAGACCCGAAGTAGCCACACCACCTGCGTTCACAGCCTTGCCCGGAGCAAACAAGAAGCCCGGTTGTGCCTGGAAGAAGTGAATAGCACCGGGTTGGCAACCCATGTTACTTACCTCGCAGCAGCACCATGTGCCGTTAGCAACCAACTCCTTAGCGTCGTCTTCACTGAGTTCGTTCTGGAATGCGCAAGGCAGAGCGATGTCGCACTTAACCGACCAAGCCTTCTTGCCTGCGGTGAAGTGAGCCTGTGCGGGGAACTTGTCAGCCATATCCTGCACCTTGTTGCGGTTGGAAGCACGCATCACGAGCATATAGTCAATCATCTCGTCGGTGATACCCTCAGGGATAGCGCAAACGCCGTCCGGACCCGAGATAGCAACCACCTTGGCACCCAACTCCTTAGCCTTGATAGCAGCACCCCATGCCACGTTGCCGAAGCCCGAGAGAGCCACTGTCTTGCCCTTGATGTCGTGACCTGCGGTGTGGAGCACGTGCTGTGTGAAATAGAGTGCACCGAAACCGGTAGCCTCGGGACGGAGGATAGAACCACCCCACGTCATACCCTTGCCGGTGAGGACACCTGTGTGGTATTGGCGAGCCAACTTCTGATACATGCCGTTGAGGAAGCCGATTTCACGACCGCCAACGCCTACGTCACCTGCAGGAATATCCTGGTCGGGACCGATGCAACGCCACAACTCCAGCATGAATGCCTGGCAGAAGCGCATGATTTCAGCGTCGGATTTGCCAACGGGGTCAAAGTCGGAACCACCCTTTGCACCACCCATAGGCAATGTGGTGAGGGCGTTTTTGAATGTCTGCTCAAAGCCGAGGAACTTCAGCATACTCGGGGTAACAGCCTTGTGGAAACGGAGTCCGCCTTTGTAAGGGCCGATAGCCGAGTTGAACTGTACACGATAGCCGAGGTTGGTCTGTACTTCGCCGTTGTCATCCACCCAAGTAACACGGAACGTGAAGATACGATCCGGCTCTACCATACGCTCAACGATTTTGGCTTTCTCAAACTCAGGATGCTGGTTGTACACCGGCTCGATGGACTCGAGTACTTCCTGGACTGCCTGCAGGTATTCTGCTTCGCCCGGGTGCTTTGCAGCAAGTTGCTGCATAATTGTTTCCGTTTTCATATTGTGATTAGCTTTAAGGATAATGTTTTTACATGACACTTATTCTTGCGTGTATCTATCAACGTAACCGATCCGCTGCACGGACAAGAGCCTCATCACGCAAAATAGCCCGCACTGCCATAAAAGAAAGCACTATGCTCACCAAGAACAAAGAAGTCCAAACAGTTGGGTGCCATGTTACGGCAAAATTGGCACAAGCCGCCCATGTATAGACAGCCAGTGCTACATAATAACCCACCATGAGCAAGATATTGACGGCACAGAGACGTGCTTGCACAATACGATGGCGGAAAAGAAAGATCGTCACCAGCGCCAACAACGGAATGGAAACTTCCAGAACAGCCAACGCCCATACCGGCATAACCATCAGACGGGGTTCTTGAGACAGATTCCACATACCTGCGAAACGGAACTCGTAGAGATTTTGCGCCTCTGCAGTCAGTTCAGGAAAGAACCGCATTGAGGGCAAACAGCAGAGAAGAACGCCACACAGCACCACCAACAAAAGCCACAAAGATTGAATACGTTGTATCATAGTCACACTATTGATTCGGTTATTTATCAGTCATTTTTACCGATTGTATTATCTTTACCTCCCACTTTTTTCCACTGCGAATCACGCACTTCGTAGATTCGTTCGATTATATCCACGACTTTAAGTCCCTCCAAAAGATTGGTGGTAATGGTACCACCATTTTGCAAGGTCTCAACCACATTTTGAATCACATAGTGATGATTCTGTGCAGATCCCTTGTAAGCACCATAATCGTTGGCAGGATTGCAAGGCGGCAGAACGGGCATCTCATAATCTTTGATATGGCAATAGACGACCTCATTCATATATTGCCCTGCGACCTTTATGGTACCACGTTCACCAACAATAGTCATCGAAGACTCCAAGTTGGTGTCGTACACGGCAGTGGAATAGTTGAGACAGCCCATTCCGCCATTCACAAAGTCGAAACAAACGACTCCGGAGTCTTCAAAATCCGTCGTCTTCTGGTGATTGAAGTCCGCAAAGTTTCCCTTGATGTGGCATATATCTCCAAAGAGCCAATACATGATGTCAATGAAATGAGAGAATTGCGTAAAGAGTGTTCCTCCATCCAAGTCTTTTGTTCCATGCCAATTACCCGCTTTATAGTAACGTTCATCCCGATTCCAGAAACAATCCAATTTCACCATATAGATATTTCCGAGCAAGCGTTTTTGCAGGACTTCCTTCAACCATACCGACGGGGGCGAATAACGGTTTTGCATAACGCACCACACGTAGCGGGACATCTGCAGAGACTTAAACAACACTTTCTCGGCATCTGCCTTGGTGAGTGCCACAGGTTTCTCAATGACAATATGTTTTCCTGCTTCCAAGGCTTTGACAGCATAGGGTGCATGGAAAGCGTTCGGCGTACAGATGTTCACAACATCTATATCCAATCCTGCAGCAAGCAGTTCATCTATAGAGCGGAAATAGGGGACTTTTATCTCCGAGCATCCTGTTTCTTCCTTGGGCAGGATATCACAAACAGCAACCAACTGCGCGTCTGGATTGCGACGAATCATCTCGGCATGGCGTTTACCTATATGCCCTTGCCCTATGACTGCAAAACGAACCATTATTCTAAAATTTGTGTTATACTAATTGAACTTCACCATTAACCAAATTATACACTTCGCCCGTTGCGGGACAAACGGCACGCCCCTCAGCATTGAAATGCAACTTCTCGCCATACCGGCTCACCCAGCCACGCTGTCTCGCAGGATTGCCAACCATCAAAGCAAAGGCCGGTACATCGTGTGTCACCACCGAGCCGGCACCAATGAGAGCATACTGACCAATCTCATGACCGCAAACAATCGTTGCGTTTGCCCCGACCGATGCACCACGACGGAGAACAGTGGGGCGGTACTCGTTCTTGCGAGATACTGCACTTCGGGGATTGATCACGTTTGTAAAGACCATACTGGGACCCAAAAAAACATCATCCTCGCAATGTACGCCCGTATATACAGAGACATTGTTCTGTATTTTCACGTTGCGTCCCAGCACCACATCGGGCGATACAACCACATTCTGCCCGATATTGCAATCTTCTCCGATGACGCACCCTTGCATGATATGGGAGAAATGCCATATCTTCGTGCCTTTGCCTATTTGGCACCCATCGTCCACGTAGGACGACTCATGTACAAAATAATCAGCCATTATCACAGAAAGAGTTTCAGAATATCGTTGAAATTGGCATATATCACAAGGAGAAGAATCAACCAAAATCCTATCGTATTGACAATTTCCAAGAACCGGTCACTTGGTTTCTTACGTGTAATCATTTCCCACAACAGGAACAGAGTGTGTCCGCCATCCAATCCCGGTATAGGAATGATATTCATGAAAGCGAGAATAATGGAGAGGAACGCCGTGAGCATCCAGAATGACTGCCAATCCCACGCAGGCGGGAAAAGACTACCGATTGCTCCAAATCCTCCAAGAGACTTGCTTCCTTCCTTCGTGAAGACAAGTTTCATCTGCTTGACATAACTTACCAACACATCCCAACCATAGGCTGCACCGGCAGGAATGGACGCGAGGAAGGAGTATTCTTCTTTTTCCGTCTGCAGATAGCGACCATACGGATTGACCGTATAAACGCCCAACTTCGCTTCATCCCCCAGATAGGCTTTGGTTTGCATGACTGCCCCTTGCCGTACAAATGTCAGCAACACACTATCACAAGCATAGTTTTGCAAGGCTGCCGTTACGTCCTGATAAGTCCATACACTATCATTTTCCACTGCAATAATACTATCTCCCGCCATCAAGAGAGCCTTAGATGCCGGACTGTTTTCCACTACTGCATCCACCACAAAGGGGAAGCGATAAGAGACAAGAGCCGTATTGCCTGAAGCAAGTACCTGCTGGTCGAAATGCGCAGGCATGGAAAGCGACACCGTGTCGGCACCACGAAGAACTGTCACTTCATTGACGCCATCCACAACGAGCCATTCCACCACATCGGCGGTTGTTGCAGGAATGCGGTCGCCTATACGGAGAATCTTATCACCTTGTTTGAAACCCTGCTCAACCATGACAGGAGCATATTGCAACCCGTAAGCAGCATTCTCAAGAGGGATGTATTCCTTTCCCCAATGGAAAAGCACAGCACTATAGATGACAAGTGCGGCAACAAAGTTAACCAATACGCCACCTATGATGATAGGCAGTCGTTGCCATGTAGGTTTAGCCCTATATTCCCAAGGTTGCGGTTTCGTAGGGAGATCATCGGGACCTTTGGTTTCATCCACCATTCCCGCAATGGAACAATAGCCTCCCAATGGGATCCAGCCTATACCCCACTCCGTATTCTCCGGATAGCGGCGCCAATCGTCTTCCGGCAAGGCATCAAGTTCTTCCTGCGTCATAGGACGATAGAGAGGATTCCCCTTCTTGTCCAAGACAGGATTTCCAAATTCGTCGGTACGTTCCACCACCGAAGGTTCCACATTCGGTGCCAAGAAACGTATTTTCCATTTACCATTAACTTTCTTGAGACGCACCAACGAAAAGCGAGGGTTGAAGAACATATAAAACTTCTCTACCCTTACCCCGAAAATACGCGCAAAAGTGAAATGCCCCAACTCGTGTATGATTACCAAAAAAGAAAGAGAGGCAATCAACTGAAGGGCCCTTATCCAAAATGTACTCATTCTCTGTTATTATTTATCATATCAGCAAAGCGAAATACTGCAATAATCATTCCACTATACCCAAACCGCAAATCACACACGCCCTACCAAGCGCAAAGATACAATATTTTCCTGACAATACGACAAGCAAAACAAAATTAAGAGTATCCGATGACCTTTCTTCCTTGCAATACGCAATGCGGCTCGAACAAACAACATGTCCGAACCGCATTATTCATGAGAACATTACCGGTAAATCTACAGAGGTTTACCGTTTAACGACTACATAATCAACGTACACGCTCGCAATAAGAACCATCGCGCGTATCTACACGAATAATCTCACCTTCGTTAATGAAGAGAGGTACACGAATCTCAACTCCCGTCTCCAACTTAGCGGGTTTGAGCGTATTGGTAGCGGTATCCCCCTTGAGTCCAGGCTCTGTATAAGTCACCTGCAACTCCACCTTTGTGGGAAGTTCGGCAAACAAAACCGTTTCACTTGAAGCATCGGATACAACGTCCACGACCATTCCTTCTTTCAAGAAATCGACACCCGTAATCAAATCGTGCGCAATAGGAATCTGCTCATAGGTTTCCTGGTTCATGAAGATGTAGTCTTCCCCTTCCTGATAGAGATATTGGTAAGGACGACGCTCCACGCGAACATCTTCGAGTTTCTCACCGATATTAAAACGGCGTTCCAAAACACGACCATCAACAACATCTTTGAACTTCACACGCATAATCGTGTTTCCTTTACCAGGCTTCACATGGAGGAATTCAATCACAAAATAGAGGCGTCCGTCCATGCGGATACAAACACCATTTTTAACGTCTTGAGAGTTAATCATATCTTTTTCGTTTTACAATTTAACCATTTTGTTTACAGACTGCAAAGGTAACATTATTTTTGCATTCTCCAAAACGCCTGTTCACAGGATATTGCCCTCCATAAAAGCGCAAGGACAGGAAACAGGTATTTTCAGTCTTCTATATGTTCGTAGTTTTTGTAGAACTCGGTGACGGCATGTATTCCTTTGCGGAAGATGTCCAAATCGAAGTTCTCGTTGGGAGAATGAATGGCATCGGCTTCCAGACCAAATCCCATAAGAATGGTCTTAACACCCAATACCCGTTCAAAAGTAGCAATAATAGGAATACTCCCTCCACGCCGTGCTGCGACCGGAGTTTTCCCGAATGCTGTTTGGAACGCCATCCGAGCCGCCTTATAGGCAGGCAGGTTGAGAGGGCAGAGATAACCTTGTCCTCCATGCATGGGCGTAACAACAACAGATACCGTATCGGGTGCCAAAGAATGAATGTACTCGGCAAACAAGCGGGAAATGACCTCATGGTCCTGGTTTGCCACCAACCGGCAAGAAACCTTTGCAAAGGCTTTGCTTGGCAGAACCGTCTTGCTTCCGTCTCCCGTATAACCGCCCCAGATACCGCATATATCAAAAGACGGACGGCAAGAATTGCGTTCCAGAGTGGAATAGCCTTTCTCTCCAAAGAGTTGCTTTACGCCAATCGTCTGTTTATACTTTTCTTCATCGAACGGTATGGAGGCTATCATTTCCCTTTCTTCCTGAGGTATGGGCAACACATCATCATAGAAATGCGGGATAGTGATCCGCCCGTCCGAATCGACCACCTTCGCCAACATTTGGCATAGCACGTTGAGAGGATTTGCCACAGCCCCTCCAAAGTGTCCGCTATGCAAATCCCGATTAGGACCGGTTACTTCTATCTGCCAGTATGCCAAACCGCGTAGTCCTATCGTAATGGAAGGCGTTTCTTTACCCAGCATACTGGTGTCGGACACCAGTATAATATCCGATTTCAGCAAGTCTTTATGCTCTATACAGAAACGTTCCAAAGACGGGGAGCCTATTTCTTCTTCCCCTTCGAAAATGAATTTCACGTTAACGCCCTGTCCTTCCGTCCAGACGTGCCTGACCATATACTCAAACGCATTGACCTGCACCATAGCCTGCCCTTTGTCATCGTCGGCTCCCCGCGCATAGAGACGGTTGCCCACAATTGTTGCACGGAACGGCTCTGTTTTCCATTGTTCAAGAGGTTCGGCAGGCATCACATCGTAATGCGCATAGACCAATACAGTTTTGGCAGCAGGGCTGACTATCCGCTCGGCATAAACCATGGGATTGCCCGCAGAAGGCATCACCTCAGCACGAGTTGCCCCCGCCTCCAACAACAGCTCACGCCAACGCTCTGCACACCGAATCATATCCTGCCTGTGTTCAGGCTGACATGAGATACTCGGAATACGCAACAGGCTATCCCACTCCTGCAAGAAACGCGGAAAATTATTTTCCACATAGGTATGTATATCCATAATCATTTCGTTTTTAAGGTTTCAAATCGATTTTACCCAGTTTCGGCATAAGTGCCATTATCTGTGCCTGACGTCGCTGCACGTAAGCAGACGGGTGTGCAACAGAGAGACGTCTCGGGTTTGGAAGGCAAACAGCAAGCAATGCCGACTCGGAGCGATTGAGCCGAGCAGCGGTATGGTGGAAATAGTACTGCGAAGCGGCTTCCGCCCCAAAGATGCCATTGCCCATCTCAATCACATTCAAATAGACTTCCATAATACGCCGTTTATCCCAGAAGAGTTCTATCAGCACCGTGAAATAAGCCTCAAAGGCTTTTCTGACATAAGTTCGATGAGGTGTGCAGAAAACATTCTTCGCCGTCTGCTGCGAGATGGTGCTTCCTCCGTGCCGGACAACTCCCGTATTGATTTTTTCCTGCACGGCATTGCGCAATCCGTTTTCCGAGAATCCTTTGTGTGCAAGAAAGAGATTGTCCTCAGACGCCATGACAGCACGAACCAATTCAGGAGAGATATTATCCAACGTTACCCATTGTTTACGAATGGCGAGCGGAGTACCTGCACGATGCGCTTCCACCTGACGGATTACCATAAGGGGCGTAAGCCTGACAGGGAGGTACTTATACAGCAACACTTCACCGATGGTAAGAAGAAAGAAGAGTGCCACCAGAGTCAGCAGGAATACGCCTATCCTATTCCATATACTACGCTTGGAACGTTTCATACAAAGTTCTCTGTTAAGACTCCATCGAGCGACATTTCGAGATGTTGTCAATTGTTATGATATGCAGGGCGTGGCTCCACAATTTGCCGTTACGAGGTCAGGACACATTTATCCATGGAAGACGTGGAGGAACTCACGAGGAACGGGGGTCTCGAAGCGGAGCGTCTGTTCGGTAACAGGATGGATAAACTCCAGAATACGGGCATGCAGTGCCAACCTGTCCAAAGAGGGCGATGCCCCTGAACCATACTTTCTGTCTCCGACCACGGGATGTCCGATACCACTCAGATGTACACGAATCTGGTTTGTACGACCCGTTTCCAAATTGAGTTCCACCAATGAATAGGACCTTTTGATATTGTTCACATCATCGGTTTCAGGTTCCGTCCGGCGTATCACTTTATAGTTGGTGATTGCAATCTTTCCTCCGTTGTCTTCGTTGGACGAATAGACGCGCGTAGTACGCTTATCCTCCGTGAGCCAGGTGGTGATTTTACCTTCCGCAGGCGTGATGATGCCTTCGGCAAGGGCGATGTAAGTACGTTTGCTGACCAATTGCCGCCAATAGGTACGCATATATTCCTGCAGTTCAGGTGTTTTTGCAAACACAAGCAGACCTGATGTTTCCCTATCCAAACGGTGAACCACATAGATACCGGCACGCGGATTATCCTGACGGACGTAGTGTTTGAGCAAAGAAAATACAGAGGTCTCATTAGAGCCTGCAAAAGTAGGTACCGTAAGCAACCCTACCCCCTTTTCGACCACGATAAGGGAATCGTCTTCATATACCATCCGCAAGCGCGGGTGTACCAGTTCATGCTTGGGTGCACCACTTGTCACCTGCACCGTATCACTACTATGCAAGACGTAATCGAACCGAGTTTCCACCTTGCCATTGACCTGCACCTGCCGGTGCGCCAAGAGTTGCTTGACACTATTGCGGCTCATTCCTCCCATCTTGGCAAGCAAGAAAGTCATCAACTCCATATCATTATCGCGGCAGACGAGAGAAGTGGTCTTATGTTTCGCCATTGTACGCTGTTTCATGCTGCAAAGGTATCGAATAAATTGAAATATGGCAAGTTGATTACAGAAAGGATTCAGCGGTTTCGGTTCTCAACGACATCCAACAAAGTGACCGTCTGCTGCTCATCGGACACAGAAAAGCGGAGTGTGTACCGGTCGTAGGACATGGCATACACACGCTGTTCATCGTGCTGATATGTAGGGCGTGGGTCTTCGGAAAGAACGGCTTCCACTACATGGCAGAAGTCCGTTCCATACCGTTTCCTTATATCGGAAGGTATAACCACTTGCAACCGGTAGTCTTTCCATTCCCCAGCAAACCCATTGGAGGCATCGGGATGAGAGTCGGTGTAAGGGATATACGGTTTTATGTCATAAATGGGCGTACCATCCATAAGGTCGGCTCCTGCTACAATCAGTCTCCAGCCTTCCTCAGCATCGTTTTCCACGCGCAACAGACGCACAGAGGACAATCCGACAGGATTCGGACGGAAAGGGGAACGCGTGGCAAACACCCCCATACGCACATTGCCTCCGAGACGGGGTGGCCGAACTGTCGGGGAGAATTGTTCCTGCACGGGATTGGCAGAAAAGCCCCACAACAACCAGAGATGGGTAAACTGTTCTATGCCGCGCAAAGATTCCTTCACCCCATAAGGAGGAAGAAAGACTATACGTGTTTCCACTTCCTCCACCCTACCACTCTGACGAGGTATTCCGAACTTTCCACGATAGGCATTGCGGGCTATTGCAACAGGACTAATGGTGAGCATGTGTGAGATTTTATTTTTATCTACAAGTTAACAAGATTGGATTTACTTATTCCATTCTTCTGACATTATAGACATTTTAGTTAATCGAGAAGTTCTAGGAGCATTGACGAATTGGTCGAATCAGACTAATGATGTCATATCCCGACGAGAGGTGCTTCAGGGGTCGTTGAGGTCGGCTTGAGGGGTCGTTACCTTCTCTATCTTTTCCGAACGACGACTTCATCCGCTCCTGACAACAAAAAGCAAGAGACAGATACCCTATTGCCATTTTGAAGGATATACTCATCTGCTATACACCGAGCGAAGATAAAACACAACCCATTACAGTACAGACAAAAGAAGCGGTTGAATGCGACATTCACCGCACGCAACCGCTTTGTAATCTGTAACCGATATTGTCACACTACGCCACTGAAGCCCATGAATGCCATAGCCAGAAGACCGGCGGTAAGCAAGGCAATGGGAGTGCCCTCCAAAGCCTTAGGCACCTTGTTCATAGACAGTTGTTCGCGCAGACCTGCAAAGAGAATCAATGCCAGCGCAAAGCCTATTGCCGTAGCAAAAGCGAACAAAGTACCTGTGAGCAAATTGTGCTCTGCCCCCATCGGCAATTTGTTCGTTCCGTTAGCCACCAAAATAGCCACACCCAGGAGACAGCAGTTGGTAGTAATAAGCGGCAAGAACACACCCAGAGCCTGATACAAAGACGGAGAAATCTTTTTCAAGATAATCTCTATCATCTGCACCAAAGCGGCAATAACCAAGATAAAGAGGATGGTCTGCAAGAACTCGATATGAAATTGTTTCAGCACATACACCTGCAAGAGATAGGTGACAATAGTGGAAAGGGTCAGTACAAACGTAACTGCCGCTCCCATACCAAGCGCCGTATCAATCTTTTTACTTACCCCAAGGAAAGGGCAAATTCCCAAGAACTGACTCAGTACGATATTATTAACGAAGATCGCACTAATGAATATAAGAAAGTATGCCATATAAATTATTCCTTTCTGTTAGTTACGAAGTTTATGAACCAAGCCCATCAAGTAAGCCAAGACAATGAAAGCGCCAGGAGCCAGGACGAAGATGAGCATTCCGTAGGTATCGGGATAGACGGAAAGACCAAAGATTTTGCCCGTTCCCAACAACTCGCGGATACAGCCGATGACGCTCAACGAGAGTGTGAAGCCAAGTCCCATTCCGAGTCCATCGAGTGCAGACAGCCCCACACTGTTTTTTGCAGCGAACGCCTCTGCACGCCCCAAGACAATACAATTGACCACAATGAGCGGAATGAACAATCCCAAAGACTCATAGAGAGCGGGTAGATACGCCTGCATCAAGAGTTGCACCATGGTGACAAATGTAGCAATGACCACAATAAAGGCGGGGATACGCACCTTGTCGGGAATGAGGTTCTTCAAGAGAGAGATCACCACGTTGGAGCAAAGCAAGACGAAAGTAGTAGCCAAGCCCATTGACATACCATTCAATGCGGAGGTGGTGGTGGCCAATGTAGGACACATACCCAGCACCAAAGCGAAAGTAGGGTTTTCTCTCACAATACCATTGGTGAGAGTTTTCAAAGCCTTATTCATTGATTTCGGAATTTACAGGATTAACAATAGTATCACTTTGCGATTGCAAGACTGAATCGTTCAGGCAGGAAGCGCCCGATGTTGCTTCCACTGTGTTTTTTTGAGTGAAACAGGCATTGAATGCATCTTGAACCGCTTTGAGGAAGGCTCTTGAAGATATGGTAGCAGCCGTGATAGCATCCACATCGCCACCGTCTTTGCTTACCGTGAGATTAGCCTTATCGGGATTAAGCCCCAGCACCGACTGACGGTTCTTGTCGGTTTTGAACCACTCAACGATATGCGTACCCAAACCAGGCGTTTCCTGCTGCTCCAGAACTTCGTAGTTTACGATATTGCCTTCGGCATCGAAGCCGACCATCAGACGTATCGCACCTCCAAAACCATTTGCCTCGGTCTCCACTGCCACCCCTATAAGCGAGTCTGCCACATAGGCTTCGTGAACCATAAAACCATTTACTTCTTTTGCATCGCCGATAAGCCTGCCCTCCACATTGGGAAGGACACTGCCGACAGCACTATTCTGCTTTTCCTGCTGCTGCTGCGCTATAGGCTCTTTTGTGAGCAAATAGACTGCACCCAACGCTCCCGCCGCCACCAAAGCAATGAGCGTAAGTGACAGCACCATATTTTGAAAGGAAGATTTCAGTTTTTCCATAATTGTAAGAATTATTCCGAGTTGTTAGTCCTTCTTTTGGGCTTTAACCGTTTTAGCCCCAAAGCGTTTCGGGCGCACATACATATTGATGAGCGGCGTCACCGCATTCATGATAAGAATAGCGAACGACATACCCTCAGGATAGGCGCCCCAAGTACGTATGACCATGACAAGCAATCCTATTCCGACACCATAGATAATCTGTCCCAAACCCGTCATAGGCGAAGTTACATAATCGGTTGCCATGAAAATAGCACCCAACATAACGCCACCCGTCAGCAAATGCGTCAGCGGACTTGCCGCCCCTGCCATTCCGCAGAGGTTCTGGATGCCAGCAAAAGCGGCTATCGTAGCAAAGATGGAGACCGGTATATGCCATGTGATAGTGCGTGTACAGAGCAAATATACACCACCTGCAAGCAACGCCAAAGCAGATATTTCACCCAACGAACCAGCCATGTAACCCGTGAGCAGATGCCACAATGAGGGGAGTTGATCAAGCACCGTTGCATCACCGGACTTGACAGCCTGCTTCATAAGAGCGAGAGGAGTTGCAGCCGTTTGCGCATCCACGTAGGACGTAGCCCATCCCAACGGTTTAGGCCATGTCGTCATTTGCACAGGGAAAGCAATAAGAAGGAATACACGACCCACCAGTGCGGGATTGAAAAGATTCTGCCCGAGTCCTCCAAAACTCATCTTTGCCACACCGATAGCGACCAAGGCCCCAATAATGACAATCCACCAAGGCAGATTGCTCGGCACATTGAACGCAAGGAGAAGTCCCGTTACGACAGCAGATAGATCGCCCAACGTAGCCTTACGCTTCAAGAGAAACTTGGAGATAAGCCATTCGAAGAGGACACATGACCCCACAGAAACGAGCGTCATGATGAGTGTGCCCAAACCAAACGCAAACAGCGAAACGCAGTAGGCCGGCAACAAGGCGATAATAACATTCAGCATGTTTTTCCGCACCGAGTCATTGGCATGGATATGTGGTGCGGGTGAAACAATCAGTTTTTGCATATAATCAGTCTTTATGTTAGTTTATTCTTTTATAATGAGGTTCGACAGCACGACGCTCTACAACTTCTTGCAAAGTGAGTTCGTCTCCAATACATTCAGCAGGACGGAAAGCCATTTGTTCCGCCTTATCTCCCGAGAAGGTGAAATAGGTACATTCGCACGTTGCACACACGACACCGTCAGCGTTTTGTATCTCGGCTTCCACAACGGCAAGACAATGCTGTCGTTCTTTCAACCGCGCACGAAGAAAGAGATACTTGCCCGTGGTATTGATTGCATGGCGATAGCGTATTTCCATCTTGCCCGTGACACCAGATGTCTGCAACTTTCGAAAGACGACCCAGCCGCAAATTTCGTCCAACAAGACGGCTTGCACACCGCCATGAAGTGTGTTCACCCAACTCTGATGGTTCTGCGTAGGGCACCACACGGAAACGATATCATCACCATCTTCATAGAAGCGCATGTGCAGTCCCAAAGGATTGTCAGGACTACAACCAAAACAATTGTAGCCCTCCATACATACCCAAGGATTGCCGATTTCCCTCATCGTTCAGTATTTATTTAGCGTTCCTTGCGCGTATGATTCCGCCGACCTTGGCTTTACCAAAGCGGACATAGTCAAGCAACGGGCGATAACTCGGGCATGTGTACAGACAACAACCACACTCAATACAATCCATCACGTGGTGCTGCTCCATATCGTCCCAACGTTGCAATTCGCACTGCTTTGCCAGCAAATACGGTTCCAATCCCATAGGGCAAGCCTGTACACATTTTCCGCAGCGGATGCAGTTGGCAGGTTCCATACGCAACGACTTCTCCTCGGGCAACAAAAGCAAGCCTGAAACCCGTTTGTTGCAAGGCATATCTATATTATTCATGGCGCGCCCCATCATAGGACCACCACCAATAATCTTGCCCGTGTTTTCAGGAATTCCGCCTGCCATCTCAAGGACGGCCGCCAAGGGAGTTCCGAAGCGCACGTTGTAGTTACCCGGATTCTTAACTGCAGGACCCGTGACGGTCATTACACGTGATATGAGAGGTTGGTTTTTCTGCACAGCCTGATAAACTGCGTATACGGTTGCCACATTGTCAACCACAGCCCCCGTCTCGATAGGCAATGCTCCAGAAGGGACCTGTTTCCCGATACAAGCATCTATCAGTTGTTTCTCGCCGCCTTGCGGGTATTTCAGTTTCAAGGGCATGACCTGTATTCCCAATTGGCGTGAAGCCAACTTTGTGAGATAATCAATAGCATCCTGTTTGTTTCTCTCTATCCCTATGATGGCTCTGTTTATTTTCAGTGCTTTCATAAGGATGACAACACCCATGATTATCTCTTCTCCGTGTTCGAGCATAAGTTGGTGGTCGCACGTCAAGTAGGGTTCACATTCCACTCCATTCACAATCAGCACCTCCGCTTTCTTGCCTGGGGGCGGCATCAGTTTCACATGAGTAGGGAAACATGCACCACCCAAGCCGACGATACCGGCATCTTTTATTTTTTGGATAATCTCCTGAGGTTCCAATTTGCAGATTGTATTGATGTCCGCAGAACGATCAATCTCCGGCAACCATTCATCGCCTTCTACGTCAATGAAGATAGCGGGTACACGAACTCCCCACGCATCCACGGCGGTATCAACCTTGCTCACGGTTCCCGATACGGGGGAATGTATGTTTGCACTCACGAAACCACCTGCTTCTGCAATCAGTTGCCCGACCTGCACTTTGTCCCCTTTTGCCACAACCGGTTTGGCAGGAGCACCAATGTGCTGTATCAGAGGAATGACAACTTTGTCCGGAACAGGAACGTCCACAATGGGTTTGTGTGCAGAGAACTCCTTATTGTCGTGTGGATGAACACCACCTATACGAAATGTATTCATAAGTCTATTATTCAGCGGTCTTGGTTTGTTCTATTGTTTTCGTTTCATTCTCCACAGCAGAGGGAGCAGATGCTTCCGTTGCAACAGGAGATGGTTGTTTTGGCGTTTCCACCACGGCTGCGGCAGGTTTACGCGGCGGAAAATTGACGGTATGGATAGCCCCTGTCGGGCAAGCGGCTTCACATTTGCGGCACAAACGGCATTTCGTGAAATCGATATAAGCCAAATTATTCTCCACCGTAATGGCATCGAAAGCACATTCTTTCTGGCATTTACCGCAACCAATACAAGCATTTGCACAAGTTTTTCGCGCCACGGCGCCTTTGTCCTTGCTCACGCAACTGACAAAGACCCGACGGGATTTCGGCCCTTTTTTCCTCAGTTCTATAATATGACGCGGGCAAGCCTTCACACAGGCACCACACGAAGTACATTTCTCATCGTCCACTTCGGGAAGTCCTGTTTCTTCGTTCATCTTAATGGCTCCGAAAGCGCAAGCATTCACACAGTCGCCGCAGCCCAAACAACCGAAAGCGCAAGCCGTCTCACCCACATAGATCCCATTGATTATCTGACAAGTATGTACACCATCATAGCGACTTGTCCGAGGGCGTGCCTCACATGTTCCATTGCAACGCACCACGGCCACCATAGGTTCTCCGACAACGGGCGTTTTGCCCAGTATGTCGCCCACTTTCTGCATTACCGACTGACCACCCACAGGGCACAACAGCCCATCCAATGTATCGGCTTTGACGCACGCCTCCGCCAATGCACGGCAACCCGCAAAGCCGCAACCACCGCAATTGGCCCCCGGCAAGACCTCTGTCACTTCATCTATGCGCGGGTCTTCGTCCACTTTGAAGCGCTGCGCCACAAAATAGAGCACAACAGAAGCCAAAAGCCCCGTTACGCCCAATGTAATAAGAGAAATTAAAATCAAGTTCATTGTATCATTATTCTTATATATTCACGAAACATGCACCTACACTTTGTGTGCATAAAACACAAAATGTTTCTTCATTCGCCGTTTACAAAGTGCCAACACGACATAATAAGGCAACAGTGAACACAACGCAACCGTACCTGCTATGCCTTCGTCCTCAATCCACAAATCAAGCATAGCAACCAACCCAAGCAACAGACAAAAGGGAAACACAAATGCCAACAACACTGCCCAAAATCCCATTCTCCCCGTTGCAGTAACCATCACCCGATCCCCTTTTTGCAAAGGCTCCTGCGGTTGGCAGTCGATATATTTATCTTTCTTGTCCGAAGCAGCACACATACTACTTGCCTGACATTCCCTGCAGGCAGACGTCTGTTCAATGCGGACTTTCACACAGTCGGAGTCCACAGAGACAACAATTCCTTCATGCTGAATACTTTGAGACATCGGATATAAGGCTTCCTCAATTGCCCCACAAAGGTACTACTATTTTCCCACTTAAGCAATACGCCCCATTTTGTCATCTTATTTTTACACAAAAATTGTCAATCCGTCCTATTCGGCACGACCGATCTGCCATTTACCATACTCGCAAGGAATTTGCCATATCAAGAAAATGTCGTACTTTTGTCAGTGTAAACGGTTAAGTGCCGTAGCAAACAAACAGCATTATGCAATTGGAAGATATACATATCGGGGATGAGATCAGATTTCTTGACTCCGTAGGCGGAGGCATTATAAGGAAGATTGACGAGAAGTGCAAATTGGTGTATGTCGAAGACCATGATGGTTTTGAGATTCCTACTCCACTTGCCCAGATTGTTCCTATTGGCAGACCAAATACAGCAAATAGCCGTTCCGCCCATAGCCGTTGTGCAAATACGCCGACAGCGACCGATCTCAGGGAAAAAGACGAGGGGACGGCACACTTAATCACAAAGGAAGAGCGGAAAGCCAAGGGCAAGAAGGAAGCCAAACAGGAAGATATTCTTGAGGTGGATTTACATATCAATGCTTTATGCGACAACTCTACCCAAATGGAACGCAATGAGATGCTGCAGTATCAGTTGCGAGTGTTTGAACGCATCATGCAGGAGAACATACACAACAGAGGGAAGAAAATCGTATTCATCCACGGGCGAGGAGAGGGTATTTTGAAAGCCGCCATCTCGTCGGCTCTCAACAAACGTTATCCAATGTGTGAATACTATGACGCTTCTTTTGCCCAATACGGCTTTGGTGCCACAATGGTTGTGATCCGGTGAAGACTCCCCATGTAAGGACTTATGTTTTTGCGTTCTTCTTCCGATAAGGTCTCGTTGAGGTCTCGATGAGGGGTCGTTGAGGGATGCTTACAATTTGTGAAGGTCAAGCAATGTCTTCACATACCGACAGAAAAGAGAATGCGACTTTCCATCAGGTACAAGATTTCTTCCGCTTGAGGTATTGCAGAAGGAGAATTAAATTACCGTTACAATCTTCTTATAGTGAGTATTCCATATACAAAAGAGAACCTCTATACAAAGGTTCTCTTTTGTATATATCTTATTGTGTACTATCTCGCTTTTTGCCCTGTGATGGTATAGCGTGTGCCATCCGGCGTGAGGACATACAGCGTACCATGCTCAAGAACGAGCCAGGCAGCGGAACGTGCTGTCGTATCGCCTTGCGGCACAAGGGTCTCTTCGGCGCCGGTCATAGTCTGTTTTAGTGCCACGCTGATATATTCCACTCCCTTGGCAAAGGCATAACCCGTGGGCAGGTCGGCTTGGTTAACCTCGTAGGTGGCAGTACCGGCATTGAGGTCTATAGCCCAGTAGAACGGCACATTCTCGATATGACAAAGTGTCTGTCCCTGTTCGTCAAGCGCACTGAGTATCAGCCGTGATAGTGCATCACGCACGGTAGCCATATCCATCATTTCCACAAGGATAGTCTCTTTGTCAGCCTTGGCGGAGGCTGTACGCAGGGCGATGTCTTGGCGCGAAGAGGAAAGCACGATGTCATAGCGGTGCTTGCCCGGACGCGGATTGTCCACAGACGCAATGACGGTAATGGTCTCTACGGAGTCGGATGCGTTGTGGTAGTACCCTCGCTCGGCGATGTATGGATAGCCTTGCACGCCGTCAATAATCACGGGAGTACTGCTTGCATATAGATGATAGAAGTGTATCACCGCCTCATCGTCGGCAGAGAACATGGCAAAAAGCGTATCGCCCGCAGCCACCTGCACGGTGTAAGCCACAGCGGAGTAAAACCCGAAATCGGTAAAGGCGATGCCGTTCGCATCGGCATACCACTGATAGGTATGGCTCCACAGATACTTGGCGGCACCAAACTCTGCCTGTTCGCGCAGTGGCAGGGTAGCAGGTCGTGCCTGTTGGAGCAATATCTCAAATAGATCCGCCTCCTCGTAGGCTACGGTATAGTCGGCACGGTCGTCCTTGCGGGAGAATTGCGAACAGAACATCAAGGTGCAGTCCATATCCTTGGACGCTATATAAGTGAACGTAGCCACGCGGGTAGTGGGGTCCAGTGTCCCATGCCCGATAGAGTTATAGAGTAAATCACCTTGTTTCAAGGTCGGGTCTATGAGATACAGCCATCCGTCATTGGTGCCTTGCACAGCTTCTGCAAAGAACCGGTACATCTTGCCCGCCTCGAGATGAATGCTATATGCCTCATATCCGACGGTGTATGTTGTGTAATCGGCGTCAAACTGGAGTAACCTTGACTGTTTGTTGATGGCAGTATGGCGCACCTCGCCAGCAGGCAACACACCCGATACAGGTAGGCTGTCGGGGTCGCACGCAGGGTGTTGCGCATAGACAAAACCGGCTTCAGGCTCTTGCGAGAAGTTGTACACCACTACATAGAGGGGTATCGTGTCTGTGTCTCCGAACACTGCGTAGTAGGTGGAGTCTGCCCCTAGGGACTCGATAGATTTCGCTTCCTGCGTCAGCAGAGAGTCGTAATATACCTGTGCAAAGACAAAGCCCGGTTGGTCGGTATAGAGCGACTCACCGTACACCTGCCCTGCATTGGCGGTGAAGGTATAGCCTTTGCCCGGCACCATAATGTTGTTGAACGGATAGAGCCCGTCGGTAATAGTGCCGCTTACCACCGTATCCGTGCTTATCGGCTCAAAGTGATAGGTGGCAGGGGTGCCGATAGAAAGCACGTATTTCGCCTCCATATCCTGGGTGAGCGTTATCAGGTGATACGTTCCCGCCTGCAGACTGTCCACATGGCGTGCATCATTGTATATCTTGGTGTCCTTGCCGTCTTTGTACTCAAAGAGCATGCATGTGCTGTAATCGTCCTCCCAAGCCGTTTCCATACGTATCTCCGTATAGGTCGTCTCGGTGAGCGTGAACTCATAGCCGCGATAGAAACCGCCTGCCGTGGTGTACCACTCGCTGTTGGTCAGCGTGTCGGACATATACGGCAGTGTAACAGGTGTGTAATGCACGGGAGTGGCACGGCATATATGCACATCGTAACTCCCCTTATCACCATAGCGGCTGCAGCAGGAAATACCGTATTTGCCTGCCTCAAGAGTGATAGAGTCCACATCATTCCATTGATTTAACGGTTCCCCTCGGTCATTGAGAGGCATTACAGTGAAGGATGCTCTTTCGTTATCTATGCGGCCTGCAAGCAATATAGTGGTGGTCTCGGACAGAGTCAGACTGTAGTACAAGCCGTTGAGATGCGGGAACCCGTAATTGTCGGAACGTATATCCCGCATATAGTCGCCTTTGGCGTGATAGTCCAAGGTGATAGGCTGCCATGGCATAACAGCAGGCACACTCGGGGTATGCTCGCCTGCAATAACCCACGTCGAAGCCGACTGTTCGTCGCACTGCGCCTGTATGGCAGCCGCATAGTAGCGGCATGTATCGATATTGTGGAACGTATATACGGTGTCAGTGGTGCGGATGGCAACCGTATCGAAATGCTCGTCAGTCGCTGTACCATTGTATAGTGCCACCAAGTAGGATGACGCATCGGTCTTGCGCCAGCGCATGGTAATATCGGTGCCGTCTGTAACGAACTCCACTACTTTGGGTGTCGGACACAGACTGCACGGGTTGCCGCTCCAAAGCAATGTCCCGTCCGGTGTGTTGGTCATATAACCTTCCGGCATATCCAATACAATATCCCCGTCGGCGTTGGTGATACGGAACGATACTTCGTCGTCATAAGCACCTTCGCCCCAATAGATGTCCACCTTGCCGCCGTGAGTGGTGTAGGTGAAGGTCTCTTCTCCGCCGTCCGTCATTGTGATAACCGTCTCTGCTCCGTTCTCCACAAAATGCAGTTTGCCGCTGTTCCAGCCGTCGTCGTATTTGTCGTAGCAATCAATGGTCAGCACGCAGCCCCCGCCGCTTTCTTGCTTCTGTCCCGCTACAAACTGCGCCTTGTTCCATACCTCCTCGGCACCTTCCATGCGTGCGCATACGTAGGCATAATAGGTCTTTCCCGCAGTCAGTCCTTCCATAGTATAGGTCGTGTCCGACGTGTGATGAATACCCTTCTGGTAGCGGAAGTTCTGTATCTCGTGGTCGGATACGATGACGTCATACTCGCAACCAAGGTCATTCCACGTTACCACCGCCGTTGCGCTGTCCGTACATTCCACACCCACCTTTGTGCCGACAAACACTACCTCAACGTATGGTACAGACCAATGGCAAGTGTCATTGACAAAGAAATAAGGTGGTACCACACTGCAACTGTTGTCATAATCTACCGTATATCCTGCTGCGGGTATATACTCTGCGCATAGTGTATCGCCCTCATAGATGGTGCTGTGGTTCGCTGTCTCCACGCCGTTCACCATAGTACGGATGCTTACATGGTCGGGAATATCAACAAGATCCAATATCCCCGACTTGGCAGGGCGCACATGAGGGGTCAGCACCACATCTACCCCCGGCATAGTTAACCAGCCATGCTTATCCTCTCCGTACCATTGCAACGATGCATTCGGGGTATTGGTTGTCAGCGAATCCAAGATGTATCCCCTGTCCACCATAACCCGCACATCTATGTTATTATTAGGATAGTAGGCTTCTGCTGCAGGGAAAAGCACAATGCTGCAATGCTCGGTGGGTGTAACGCTGATGTTGTACATCTTGTACTCCACCACCGATATGTCGTCCAACGAGATATACATCGGAGCACCACCAACCTCCCCGCGGATACCCAATACGTATGTAGCGCTGCTGTCCACGGTGAAGTCTTCGTATATGTACTCATAGTTGCCGTTGGTCAACCTTGTTTCCGTAATCATTGTCTTCCGGGCATTCATATCCGCCTCGGCGCACAGATAAACCTGCAAAATAGCATCTTTGGTCTCGGTACCGTCTTGGCGTGCATACATGGCAACGCGGTATGGCTTGCCTGCCTCCAATTGGACGGGTGTAAACAACCAGTCGATATTCCCCCACAGGAGCGTGGCGTTCCATGTCCCGCTATTGGGTTCGCGGTTATAATCCGTTTCCGAGTTGAATACCCACGCATCGCTTTTCTTTTCGCTTTGCTGCATCCATGTGTTGATAACATCGCCTTGGGTGTGCGTACCCTCGAAGTCCTCGTAGAAGGGTACCGTGTGAACTGTCGTCGTTTGGGCAAAAGCCGCATTTGCTGTGCCTGTGATACCTGCCAGCACCACAAGCATTAAGGATAAATGTCTCTTCATTGACATCAACATATTGTTAATCTATGTGATTTTTATTACGCAGTACAAAAGTACAAACGATTTTCAATGTGTACAAATAAGTAAGAAATAAAATGAAAATGAGAAGTTATCCGTGTACACCATTTGAAACGGATTTGGCGGCGGATGATGTCCGAATTGTTTCATTGACCACTCGTTGCAAGACAGTTCAGACCTCGTTCAGGGGTCGTTGAGGTGTGCTTCAGGTCGGCTTGATGGATCGTAAATGAGAGCCACCACATACAGATTCCATAGAAAGCGGCATTGACAGACAAAACCTCCCAAGAAAAACAAGCGGAAAAAGGGAAAGAGTATTTCTTTGCAGGCGGAAAGAGTCTCGGCAAAGCCTATCAGCAGCCTCAATATACCCAATGCGTACCTAAGATATAATCCAGAATGGGATATTTGAGGTATGGAGAGTATAGGGAAACCTCCCTATTATCGACCCACTGAGGATGTTCTCTGTCCATTCCGAGAAGTATTTGGCGTTCAAAATCGTAGATAAAAAATGAAGCATCCGGAAAGCGTTCCAACAAGATACGACCTTTGCGTTTGTTGTACGGAATTTGCTTATGAAGACAGAACTCAAAAGTCATGACAGGTATTTGGTTTTCATCGAACACAACAATGTCGGGATAACGATCGTAGGGATTATCGGTTACGGTGGCTTCGGGCAATACTTCCCAACCAGGTATCGCCATTATCTCATCACACATTCGATGTATAGTTTGCATAATCAATCTCTGATGTTGCAATCTTGGTCTCGGAAAGCCAATACCTTGAGAAGTTAAATCATTTTCCATGATATTTTATAATTTATATTCAGTTACCTCTGCCTGTCGATTCAAAAAGATGTTGCAAAGATAGAAGAAACGAACTATAAAATCAGCAAAGATTCACAGGTTTATGGTTACCTGATGAGCGTATTACAGGTTACCTTTGTATAAGAAACCATACGGATTAAGAATGCTTTGCGATACGGCGGAGTGCTTCTGTTGTCTGCTCGTGCGTTCCGAAAGCCGTCAATCGGAGATAACCTTCGCCAGACGGTCCAAATCCTACACCCGGCGTTGCGACGACTTCGCACTCGTTGAGCAGGAAGTCGAAATACTGCCACGAGGTCATACCATGAGGCGTGCGAACCCATATATATGGTGCATGTTCACCTCCATACACCTCCAACCCGATGCTTCGCAGTTGTTCACGAATCATACGGGCATTTCCCATATAATAGTCGATATTCTCCTTGACCTGCTTTCGTCCTTGCGGCGTATAGACAGCCTCTGCCGCACGTTGCGAGATGTAGGAAGTGCCGTTATACTTGGTGCATTGACGACGATCCCACAGCGGGTTGAGAGAATGTCCTTCCCGATCCTTCAACTCATTGGGAACAACCGTGTAGCCACAACGTACCCCCGTAAACCCTGCCGTTTTGCTATAACTGCATATCTCAATGGCGACCCGTTTGGCATCGGGAATCTCATAGATACTGGCGGGTATATCGGGGCTTTGGATAAATGCCTTGTAGGCAGCATCGTAGATAATAACTGCATTATGTTCAAGAGCATAGTTGACCCACACGCGCAACTGGTCGTGATTGAGAGCCGTACCCGTAGGATTATTCGGATAGCAGAGGTAGATAATATCCACATCTGTTTCGGGCAGTTCGGGAATAAAATTGTTCTCCGCACGCAAAGGGAGATAGACGATGTTTGACCAGCGTCCATCACGGCATGTGCCAGCCCGCCCCGCCATGACCGTAGTGTCGATATAGGCAGGATAGGAAGGGTCCTGAATGGCGACACGATTCCCGGAACTGAAGATGTCACTGACATTGCCAAGGTCGCTTCCCGCACCTTCGGATATGAATATCTCGGAAGCGGAGAAGTGTACACCGATGGGAGCATATTCATTGTTGGCAATAGCCTCACGCAGAAACATATAGCCCTCTTCCAGACCATAGCCGTGGAAAGTACGTGCATTGCCCTGTTCATCCACCGCCTTGTGCATTGCCTCAATGACGGCCTTCGGCAAAGGACGCGTAACATCGCCTACACCCAATTTTATCAATTGATTTTGCGGGTGCGCCGCAATATATTGTCTTGTGCGGTTGACAATCTCTGTGAAGAGATAGTTGTTTTGCAATCGCAGGAAATTATCGTTTATGTTCATAGTTGTACAGTTCCTTCAAAACAATAATTAGCAGGTCCTTGCAGGAAGACATGATGGGTTTGACTGTCCCAGCAGACTTGCAGTTCTCCTCCAAGCACCCGAAGAGACAGATTCCGTTGCGCCATCCCCTTCGATATTGCCGCAACCGCGGAAGCACAAGCCCCCGTTCCGCATGCCAAGGTTTCGCCCGTTCCACGTTCCCAAACACGCATACACAAGTGTTCTGAATCAACCAGCTCAACGAATTCCACATTGGTCCGCAAAGGGAACAAAGGATGATTCTCCACTTGCGCTCCGAGCGTGTGTACAGGAAAAGATTCCACATCTTTCACAAAGCATACTGCATGCGGATTGCCCATATCCACCAACGTGAAATCATGTGCAAAGAGCCGAACGACACCACTTTGCGCCAACAGACAATCAGCGGTCGAGTCCATTGTTTTTATCACAGGTTCTCCCATATCCACACGGACTGATGAGACGATTCCATTACTTCGACTAACGTGCAGATGTTTGATTCCTGCCATGGTCTCCAACGTAAAATCATCGTTCTCAACCAAGCCATGATCCACTGCATAGCGTGCCACACAACGGGCTGCATTGCCGCACATCTGCGCCTCCGAACCATCCGCATTGAACATCCGCATACGGAGATCGGCTTTATCGGAAGGAAGAATCAGCACCAACCCATCGGCTCCCACAGAGAAATGCCTGTCACTGAGTCGTTTTGCCAACGACTCGGGTTCTGCTACGGGACAGCGGCAAGCGTCTATATAAATATAGTCGTTGCCTGTACCCTGCATCTTGGTGAAAGCAATCTTCATAGGATTACATCCTGTCCGGCACCTCAATACCCAGCAGCGACATTGCACTGCGGATAACCTTTGCCACCGTAGCAGAAAGCGTCAGACGCATGGCACGGACGGTGGTATCGGGTTCGTTGAGAATGCTGTAGTTGTGGTAGAACGAGTTGAAATCGCACGCCAGCGCATACGCATAGTTTGCAATCACGGCAGGCGAGAAATCGTTGCCCGCTTGACGCACTACAACGGGATAATCCGCCAAGCGTTGGATAAGTGCCAACTCTTTGCCGTTAAGGACTTTAAGATCGTTGAAGTCATTAAGGTCGTGGGCTGCCTCCGCCTTGCGCAGCACGCTTTGGATACGCGCGTAAGTATATTGGATAAATGGTCCCGTATTGCCGTTGAAATCGATACTCTCTGCGGGGTTGAAGAGCATATTCTTGCGCGGATCCACCTTGAGAATAAAGTATTTCAATGCGCCCAGGCCCACGATACGCGCTATCTCGTTTGCCTCGTCGGCGGTGATGTCAGGCAGGGTATTCACTTTGTCTTTGGAAATCTCACGGGCATCGGCAATCATCTGCGCCATCAGATCATCGGCGTCCACCACCGTACCCTCGCGGCTCTTCATCTTGCCGTTGGGCAGTTCCACCATTCCGTAACTGAAATGCACCAATTCCTTTCCGAAGGGGAACCCGAGGCGGTCGAGGAGGATAGACAGCACCTTGAAGTGGTACTCCTGTTCGTTGCCCACCACATAGACCATCTTGTCGATGGGATAGTCCTGGAAACGCAGTTTGGCAGTACCTATATCCTGCGTCATATAGACCGATGTGCCGTCGGAGCGGAGCAGCAGTTTCTCGTCCAAACCGTCTTGCGTAAGGTCTGCCCATACGGAACCGTCCTCGCGACGATAGAACAGCCCCTCTTTCAGACCGCGTTCCACCTCTTTCTTACCCTCGAGATAGGTATTCGACTCATAGTAAATCTTATCGAAACTGACACCCATCTGCTTGTAGGTCTCGTCGAAGCCGGCATAGACCCAACTGTTCATCTTCTGCCAGAGCGCACGCACCTCGGGGTCGCCCTGCTCCCACTTGAGCAGCATTGCCTGCGCCTCTTTGATGAGCGGTGCCTCTTTCTTGGCAGTCTCCTCGTCCATACCCTGCGCCATCAGGTCTTTGATTTGCTTCTTGTACTCCACATCAAAGCGCACATAGTAGTCGCCTATCAGGTGGTCACCTTTCTTGCCACTTGACTCGGGGGTCTCACCGTTGCCGAATTTCAGCCATGCCAGCATCGACTTGCAGATATGTATGCCGCGGTCGTTCACAATGTTGGTTTTCACCACTTTCCAACCGTTTGCCTCCTGTATCTTTGCAATTGAGTAGCCCAACAGGTTGTTGCGCACATGCCCGAGATGAAGGGGCTTGTTGGTGTTCGGCGAACTATATTCCACCATCATCAGCGGCTGCGTACCGTCCTCTTTGGTGCGGGTATGACAGCCGTAGTTCTCCGTATTGGCAATGGTTTGCAACTGCTCAAGCCAATAGGTTTGCGCAATGCTGAGATTGAGGAATCCTTGCACAGCATTGAATTTCTCCACGAGGTCGCCCTGCAATGCCTCGCCCATCTCTGCCGCCACTTGTGCGGGTGCTTTGCGTGCCGCCTTCACAAACGGGAACACCACCAGCGTGATGTCGCCCTCAAACTCGGGACGCGTTTTCTGCAGTTGCACCTGCTGTTCACTCACTTCGATGCCGTAGAGGTTCTTCACCGCCTCTTGCACACGATGAGCCAATGTCGTTTCTATACTCATTTTATCTTACTGACGTTATTCAAATCGTTTCACATTTTGCTTGCAACCAATGTGCCTCCTCAGGAGTGAGCAATGGTGTTATTTCTTGCAGCACACGCTGATGGTAGGCATTAATCCAAGCAATTTCTTTGCGTGTGAGGAGTTCCTTTTCGATGAGACGTGTATCATAGTAACAGAGCGTCAGCACCTCAAAACCGAGGAATTCTCCGAAGTCGGTCTTCTGGACAGGAACGACCGTTATGAGGTTTTCGGTACGGATACCATACTCCCCACTGCGGTAGAGTCCGGGTTCATCGGAGCAGATCATCCCCTCCTCAAGGGACGTCGGATTGTTGTCGGTGCGAATGTTTTGCGGTCCCTCGTGGCAGCCAAGGAAGTGCCCTACCCCGTGGCCCGTGCCATGTCCGAAAGACAAGCCCTCCTGCCACATATACTGACGGGCCAGAATATCCACCTGATTTCCCCGTGTTCCCCGTGGGAAACGAGCGCATGCCAAAGCGATATGTCCCTTAAGAACCAGCGTGAAGTCGTGGCAGAAACGTCGGAACGAAGTCTCCTCAGCAGTACCGGGCTGAGGTATTTCGCCCAACCAAACCGTACGCGTGATGTCGGTAGTTCCCTCCAGATACTGTCCGCCCGAGTCCAAAAGGAGTACCCCTTTGCCGGAAACTTCGGCACAATCGTCTGCCGTTGCCTGATAATGCACAATGGCACCATTGCCACGGAATCCTGCGATGGTGCAGAAACTCTCCTCCACGAAGTGTTCCTGCGCGGCACGGAACTCATGCAGTTTCTGCATAAGGTCGTATTCCGTCAGTGTCTGTGTTCCAAAAGTCTTTTCCAACCACAGGAAGAAGCGCGTGAGTGCCACGGCATCGCGGCGCATTGCGATGCGTTCGCCTTGCAGTTCCACATCATTCTTTCTGCTTTTGAGGAGCAGAACAGGTGATTGTTTGTCCACCTTAGGACAATTGTCTGCTATAGCCTCCCACAAGGCGCGATTGAGACGAGTGCCATCGAAGAGAACCGTTTTTCCCGTAAGTGTATGCAGATAGTTGTACACCGCGTCATAGTCCTGACGTGCGATGTTATGCTCCTGCAAATAGGCTGCCGCCTCCGCGTCAACCTTCCGAGGATTGACAAAGAGCGTACACTTGTCCATCTCAAGCACGGCATAACCAATCACAACAGGGTTATACTCCACATCCGTACCCCGTATATTGAGCAGCCAAGCAATCTCATCCAATGCAGAAAGGACGAGGACGCTTGCTCCATAGCGTTGCATCCCGGCACGGACACGTGCGAACTTGCTTTCGACGCTCTCTCCCGCATACTCTTGCAGGTAGGGATAGAGGGGTGCATCGGGAATAGCGGGACGATTCTCCACCCACAGAGGACGGATAAGATCCACGGACACCAAAGCGATCTGTTTCTCCCGCATTGTATCAGCCAACGCCACGTAGGCTTGCTGCGAGAACATCTCCGCATTCACGCCCACCTTGCTACCCTGTGCAAGAACGGAACAGAGCCACTCAGGAATAGACGGTGTATCTACCTCACTTTCTTTCATCAAGCCGACCTCCGAGCCTGCGAGTTCTTTTTCGGCTTGCAGATAGTAGCGGCTGTCCGTCCAAAGAAAGGCATGGTCGAGAGTGACCACCACCGTTCCTGTTTCTCCTTTGAAGCCGGAAATCCACGTGGTTTCCATCCAATGGGACGCCATATACTCCGAGGCGTGCGGATCGGTTCCGGGGACAATATACGCCTGCAAGTTGTATTCGCGCATCAATTGACGCAACGAACTGATACGCTGATTGATACTATTCATTGTACTGCTATTGTTTAACTGCTTTGAAACTCATATCAAGACTCTTTACGGAATGAGTGAGAGCCCCTACCGAGACGAAATCGACGCCACATTCCGCATAACTGCGAATGGTGTCAAGAGTTATACCTCCCGACGACTCCGTCTCATAACGTCCTCCAATCATCTCCACGGCACGGCGCGTGTCTTCCGGAGTGAAATTATCGAGCATTATCCGATCGACACCGCCTGTTTCCAACACCTGCCGAAGTTCATCGAAGTTACGGACTTCTATTTCTATTTTCAAGTCTTTTCCCTTTTCCTTGCAATAGTTCTTTGCGCGGGAAATGGCTTGCGGTATTCCGCCTGCGAAATCGACATGGTTATCCTTGAGCAGTATCATATCGAAGAGACCAATACGATGATTGGTTCCCCCTCCTATTTTGACCGCTTCTTTTTCCAAGAGACGAAGTCCCGGAGTCGTTTTACGGGTGTCCAGGACACGGGTATGCGTCCCTTCCAGAAGGCGTACATAGCGATGCGTTGTGGTAGCGATTCCGCTCATACGCTGCATGATGTTGAGCATAGTGCGTTCGACTTGCAGCAGAGAAAGAATACGTCCATACACACGGAAAGCGATGTCTCCCCGATGGACTTCCGCCCCGTCGCGCAAAAAAATCTCCATACGCAATTCGGGGTCAAAACGGTGGCATATCACTTCCGCCACACCAACTCCCGCAAGGATTCCATCCTCCTTAATGATAAGTTGACTACAACCCATTGCATCGGCAGGAATACAGGAAAGAGATGTGTGATCCCCGTCCCTGATGTCTTCTGCGAACCACAAGTCGATGAGTTGTTCTAATTTTTCACGTTCCATTATACCTAAATATCAATAATTTCCAATTAGCGTTGCAGAGTCACCCTACTCCACCGATTGCAAAGGTACAATTATTTTCGGGAACAGCCAAAAAGACACGTATATGGTTTGTACACTGCATTGACAGCGGCAAAAAATCAGGAGAAGATTACGGACAGAGCAGTTCAAAGTCCCGTTCAGGGGTCAAGAGATTTACGATTTGACGATGTACGATGTACGATTTTACGTTATTGCCCTTTCATTGATGTTTCGTCGAGGTCGGCTTCAGGTGTCGTTGAGGGGTCGTAAAGAATCCGTCAGAAGATTGACAAGGCAAGGACGAAAGACGGCAGCCGGAAAATAATATGCCATTACATCAAAGATATGACAGAGATACAAAAAAAGACGTTCGGATATGAGTCATATCCGAACGTCAGCGATTTACAAACAAGCAGCAATGATGCGTTGCCACTCTTCCGCAATTTTCATCTCATCGGAATGAGCCTGCTGGTCGAGATTGGTATCGTAGAAAATCAGATTTGCCACCTCATTTCCTTCTTTAGGCAGAAGACACAGACGGACTTGGTCAATCATCGTACAACGATCGGATTTCGGACCCTCTTGATGTTCATCATGCTCCACCACGCACCGTGTATAGTTTTTCAAACGGAATACGGAGTGAGAGTACTCTCCTTTTTCCACCAGACGTGCAAAGAAAAGCAGATGCTTATCCGCACTGAGTCCAATCAGAAAACGCTGCTCGATACGACAATCGGCAAGCGTTGCATTTTCTTTGTTTGCCATTTCCGAAAGAACGGCTTTGCCACGACGTTCACGACGACGACGCGATTCATTCATCAAAAATATAGGTAAGATGCAGAGTAATACTATGACCCCTGCAATCAAGGTTGTTGTAGTATCCATATAGAATTTTATTATTATTTACCCGTTAGCGAAATTAAGTTCATTCATTTTACTCATCATTTAAAACACATGAGAATCTCAATCATATCATGCCTACTCCTTTCTTTTCTTTTGCCTGACCAAAAGAAACCAAAGAAAAGTCACCGGCTGTGCGTCGGGCGTTGCCAAAAATAT
>DLLF01000036.1:11293-27795 GCA_002477945.1 Bacteroidales bacterium UBA7569 | reverse complement strand
TTGACACCCGACACAATGCCGACGGAAACTGACACGCTGACACGTGCTTTTCCAAATAATTCCGCCAACAGGTGGTTATTTATAATCCTTGACAGGTTAAGAAAATCTTCTCAACATTTGTCGAGAACCTTTGGTAAAAAGAATATATACCGGCAAAAGATGCATTGCAGAGGCTAACCCTTCCTCAGCAGCACATCTTTACAGTATCAGGAAAGCCTATGCATATCCTTTACCAGAAAGCAATAAACAGATAGGCTATCGCATATTCGGGCAAACCACGGAAAAACGTTTGCGCCGCCAATATGTAAGCGTTTTCGCAGCGAGTCAGACAAACATTCGCCACATTGCTATAGACCGTAAAAAAGGAGGAGGTATGGACTTTGCAGACAGGGCATTGCAGGCTGAACTGCAGCACCTTCATTATCTGTGCAGGGGGCAAGGCGGCTTGCGCAGCCCGGAAGCAGCAGTCGACAGGTGCCGGTTGCGAAGAACAATCTCCATTGCCCGCAGACGATGCAGGAACAGATACAGCGGGAAGAGTCTGCCACAAGACGAGACAAACCAGCACGAGAAACAATATGCCCTTGCGTCTCTTCATCAAGTCTGAGAATAGCGACCGACAATTTCGTCCATCAGAGCAAACAGTTCGTCTCTGTTTTCGGTACGAAGGAGTTGAATACGGGTTTGCTTGAAATCGGGCAATCCCTTGAACACAGGCGATGCCGCAAAATGCCTGCGCGAATGGACAATCCCTTTCCGCTCATCGCCCAGCCAAGCAATGCTGCTATCAACATGTTCTTTGAGTATATCCATCTGCCACTGCATAGACGGAGCAGGCATGAGTTCGCCTGTTTGCAGATAATGCTTCATCTCCATGAATATCCAGGGATGACCAAATGTGGCACGACCTATCATCACAGCATCGACGCCATAGCGCAAGAAGCACTCTCGGGCTCTCTGCGGCGTGGTGACATCACCATTACCTATGATGGGAATATGCATACGGGGATTGTTTTTCACCTGTCCGATCAGTTCCCAATCGGCCTCCCCCCGATACATCTGCTGGCGCGTGCGACCATGTATAGTGAGGGCAGAGATACCACAATCCTGCAATTGCTCCGCCAGTTCCACTATAATCTTGCTGTTATCGTCCCAACCGAGCCGAGTTTTGACCGACACAGGGAGAGAGACCGCCTTAACCACTGCCCTCGTGATTTCCAGCATCTTGGGGACATCGCGCAACATCCCCGCTCCGGCGCCCTTGCCTGCCACTTTCTTGACGGGACAACCGAAGTTCAGGTCTATACTATCCGGTTGCGCTTCTTCCACGATACGAGCCGCCTGCGCCATAGCGTCCACATCCCGACCATAAATTTGTATTGCCACGGGACGTTCGGCATCGTGAATGGTCAGTTTCTGCTCCGTACGGCGCACGCTACGCACCAAAGCCTCCGCACTGACGAACTCGGTGTACACCTTATCCGCTCCGAAACTTTTACACAGCATCCGGAAAGCAGGATCGGTGACATCCTCCATAGGGGCAAGATAGAGCGGATAGTGCGTCATGGCAGTCTTTACTGTTTCTTCAGTTCGGGATAAGCAATGCGGTGATGGTACATATTGGTCAGTTTCTCTTTGAAGACTTCCTTGATATCTTCCACATCTTTGAAACTGAGCGGTGTCTCCTTGAGTTGTCCGTTTGCCACTTGTGCTCCGACAATTTTCTCAACCATTTCGGATATGCTCTCTGGTGTATATTCAGACAAAGAGCGTGAGCAGGCTTCCACCGCATCCGCCATCATAAGGATTCCCCCTTCCTTTGTGGTAGGACGTGGTCCGGGATAGGTGAAAGGAGCAGGATCGATTGTCTCACCGGGGTGTTCGTTGACATAACTATTGTAGAAATAGCCCGTGCGGCTTGTTCCATGATGCGTAGCGATAAAGCGTATGATGGCGGCAGGAAGTTTGTGTTTCTGTGCTATGCGGATACCTTCGGAGACGTGCGAGATAATGATTTGCGCCGCTTGGTCGTATGGGAGGTCTTTGAGAGGGTTGACATGATCCAACTGGTTCTCCGTAAAGTATTGCGGATTTGCCATTTTGCCGATGTCATGATATAACGCCCCCGTGCGCACGAGGAGCGCGTTGGCATTCACTTTTCTTGCCGCCTCGGTGGCAAGATTGCTCACCTGGAGCGAGTGTTGGAAAGTACCTGGTGCTTTCTCTGCGAACTCCATCATGAGGTGACTGTTGACATTGGTGAGTTCGACCAATGTGATAGAGGATACAAAGCCGAAACTTTTCTCACAGAGATAGACCAATCCGTAGGCGAAGACCACCAGGAGGGCATTGATTAAGAAACAGAGGTAGATTTGCCAGCGAAGCATGGCTGCATCCCCCGTGACAGCAAGAGTAAATGCGGTATAGACGAGGACACAGGTCAGCAATATCCATCCTGCTGTGTGTGCCAATTGGGCGCGTTGCGTCATTTCCTTGAGACTTGATACAGCCACCATCCCTGCCGTAATCTGGACAACCAGGAAATCGAAGGGTGCGGGTACGACGATGGAGACAATGAGTACAGTGACGAGATGGAGAACAAACGCCGTACGTGAGTCGTAGAACACGCAGACCATTATGGGAACCCATGCGAACGGCACGAGATAGATACTAAACTTGGTATATCCGAGCGTGGCGCAAGAGAGTCCAACCATCAGGACAATGAGGAGAGCAAAGAAGAGAAGTGTCCTAAAATCGGTCAGCCACTTGCGACGGAACATACCCAAATAGACCACCAGCATTGCCAGAAAAAGACAAAGCAATGCGACATCACCCACACGGGACAAGACCGACTGCCTGTGATTGCCATCATCCTCGTAGGCGATGCGCATGGAATTGAGGACTTGAGCCGTGCTTTCGGTGACGATCTCTCCCCGATCAATGATTTTTGCTCCCGCCTGCACCATCCCTTCGGTGAGCGAGACTCCGTCCAAAAGGCTTTGCTTTGCCTGCGAAGATGTGATGCTATCGAATACGAGATTGGGTTGGAGGTCGTTGTTCAAGTCGAGGTTCTTCAGTTTATGCCGGAAAGAGGCCGGTGCCATATCGACGACAGCGGAATAGGCTGTTCGCGGCGTATAACAATCGCGAACCAGCACCGTGGACGCCACGCGACGGTCGTTGACTATCGTTATGCGGTTTTGACCTGTTTGTGCGAGCCTCTCCACATCGGGCAGTCCCAGTACTCCTTTTGCATAGACGGCGGAAAGTTTTCCCCGCAGATAGTTTTTCGCCTCGTCGGAAAGAGAGTCGGTTTGTGCGGATTGCATAATCTCTCCGATAAATTGCTGCGAGAGCATGAGGTCGATATTGTAGTACGGAGCATAATTGCGGAGTACCTGCGCCCGTTCTTCCTTCAACGCCGGTTCGGTTTTGTAAACGGGGAAGTCTTTTTCGGCTGTAAGAAGTTCGTAGCCCCAGGGTTTTCCCACTTCATAGAAGTATTTGAAGTATTCCGAGCGACGGGGAAACATAATTGCGCAGAGGACAACCACGGCAAAGAATATGGAGATTTGCCCTATTGCGATAAGGATACGGCGGTTGATTATTTGGTGTATATCTTTCATTGTTCTATAAATTGTCGGTACATAGTCTGTTGATTATCGTTCTCTATCTCCGTTCCCGAAAGAATGCCTGCATGAGTTGCTTGCACTCCCCTTCCAAGACTCCCTTGACCACCTCGCACTTGGGGTGCAATACATTCTTTGCGAGCATGGCATAGCCTCTTTTTTCGTCGGAGGCACCGTACACAAGCCGTCGGATTTGCGCCCACCCGATGGCACCTGCACACATGGCGCAGGGTTCGACGGTGACATAGAGGGTTGCTTCGCACAAGTACTTGCTTGCCAAGGTCTGCCCGGCAGCCGTCAGCGCCTGCATTTCGGCGTGTGCTGTTACGTCGCGGAGCGTTTCCGTGAGGTTATGTCCTCTGCCTATTATGCGCCCGGCGGAAACGATGACACAACCTACCGGCACTTCACCGCACGCGTATGCTTTTTTTGCCTCTTCTATCGCCAGCAGCATATATTGTTCGTCGGTTGTCATATTGTGTTTTATTCCTTATCCACAGCCTGACCAAAAGAAACGATGTCTTCGGGATGCTGTTCAAAATGATTTCCTATCACCACGACATCGGCTCCCGCGCGAAAAGCGGCGTGCATCTGTTCTACAGTACGGATTCCTCCTCCCACGACGAGAGGGAGGTCAATTTCCTGCCGCACCCTTTTAATCCAATCGGGACTCACCGGCACGGCAGCGCCGCTGCCTGCTTCCAAGTATATCAACTTCATCCCCAGCAAAGCCCCCGCACAGGCGGTATCCACCACCTGCTGCACATCACGAAGAGGGGTTGTTCCGCTCACGCGCTCGGCACTGCTCCGTTTTCCCCCGTCCACAAGGATATAGCCCGTGGGTATCGTCTCCAGAATTTCTCTGCGGAAGTCCGTCACCGCCTCAATGTGCTGCCCTATCAGGAAGCGGGGATCCCTTCCTGAAATCAGCGAGAGCAGGAGCATGGCATCGGCTTTTGCCGTGAGTTGGCAGGGACTGCCGGGGAACAAAACAACGGGTATTTCGGGAAGGAAGGTCTGGAGGGTCTCCACAAAAGGGGCTATATCCGCCTCATAGCCGCTTCCGCCCACCAGTACACAAGAGATGCGTCCCTCTCGAATATATTCACAAAGCGCCGGCAGGTGTTCTTCATCCGTTTTATCCGGATCGAGCAGCACTGCCAAATGATGATGACGAGCATCGTGTTCCCGCAGGAACCAATCGTGATAATCAGTCAAAGAGACCGCCACCACCATCACTTCTTCATCGGTAACCCTGACAGGAATTATCCGGAAACGTGTTCCCTTGCACCAGGCGAGGAAAGGCTGCTTGCCACAGATCTGCTCCGTGTGCAATACGATATTTTCGCCCATATAGCCCGCAGCACTGCCGACAATTTTATAAACAGCCTCTTTGGCGCACCAGCAGAGGGCGAGATTCAGTGCATCAAGTTCGAGAGAAGACTGCTCGAAAGGAGAAAGGAACTTGTCTTTCAGACGGAACAGGCGTTCCTGCACGTTCTCCACATCAACTCCCACTTTCCGAATGTTTCCATCCACCCGTTTGGTTGCCCGCGCCAGGCACAACCTGTTACGGGAATGGGATATACTGATATTCCATTCTTCATCCTCTTTCAACACATAGGGTTCCCCTGTGTCACGATGAACAAGTTTTGCCTCTTGTCCGAACACATACGCGACAAGCACGGTCTCCGCTTCGGCTTCCCGTTCCGTGCGTTTCTTATCGTGCAGCACAGCCAGAGGAAGAGAATATATCTCTATTCCGTCAGGCATACGATAACACTCCAAGCCTTCGGGTTCCATGTGTTTTACCTTGTCCATGAGAAACTCTCGATTATGCGTCTGACATCTTTATCCAAATAGTTGATTACGGGTGCCAGCGAATCCTGTTGCGGTACGCAATTGAAATAGACCGCTCCCCTGAAGAAGTGGTTCAGACTGTCGGTGAGATAGAACTGACAGGGCGATGCCGTGTTGCCTTCCAGAGTATAGAGTACGCCATAGACCTTTGCATCGGGATTATAGAATCCCTGTTCGGGGATGGCACTTGCTATTCCTGCGTGTTTGTAAACGAAACTCTGCGCATCGTCGGACAACTCCCGCAGGTTGCGGTGTACAGGTTTGTAACTGCAATGGATACGCACATTGAACGCAGGGTAAACAATATCCAGCCAATAAGGTTCGTCAGCCAACGGTTTTGCCAGAGCGTTGGCAGACAGGTCAAACGCATAGGGATAGTCAGCAAACGGGAAAGGGACGTAGGACGTATCAGGTACAGCGATACGATAGTAGCCCCGCGGTTTGGGTACATACCGCTGTTTGCAGCCCACTCCGCAGAAAAGGCAGAGCAACCATACGGTTCCTATAAGAACGAGGTTATTCTTTCTTCTCATCGTGAATAGTTATCTTTATTGTCTTGATTCTGCGTTTATCCACTGCCATGACCTCGAACTCGTAGTTTTCGTAGGTAATCTTTTCGCCCCGTTTGGGGAAATCGCCTTTCAGTTCGAGCAGCAGTCCCGCCAAGGTTTCCACCTCGGCAGATATGCGGCTGAACTGTTCTTCGTCGGCATTGACAATTTTATAGAAGTCGTTGAGCAATGTTTTTCCTTCGAACAGATAGACATTGTCTTCCACTTGTGTATATTGCTTTTCCTCTTCGTCGTATTCATCGGAAATCTCGCCCACGATTTCTTCCAAAACATCTTCCAACGTAACCAGCCCCGCCGTGCCTCCGTATTCGTCCACGACTATCGCCAAATGGACTTTATGTTCCTGGAACTCCGCCAGCAAATCGTCCAGATGTTTCGACATGGGGACGATATAGACGGGCCGAACCAGCGTCTGCCAACGGAAGTTGCGCGGTTTGTCGAGATACGGAATCATGTCCTTGGAGTAGATAACCCCTTTTATGTTGTCGTTGGTACCTGCATAGACAGGGATACGCGAATAGCCTGATGATATGATGACGGAAAGCAGTTGTTTGTAATCCGCCTTGATGTCCACGTCCACAATATCCATCCGCGAGCGCATGATGTCGGACACCTGCCGGTTTCCGAACTTGGTGACCCCCTCCAAGATGTCTTTCTCCGCCTCGGTGTCCACCTCCGTGAGTTCGACCGCCTGCGAGAGTTCCTCCATGGAGATGTTGCTATGCGAGTGTCTGTCCAGACGCGTTTCGACTATGGAAGTGGACTTGACAAGGAGCATAGCGAACGGATAGAGTATTTTGCCGAGGAACTGCAATCCGCGGCAGGCAAAACGTGCAATACGCAAGGGACGGGTGGTAGCATAGACTTTGGGCGTAATTTCTCCGAACAACAACAGAAGGAACGTGATGATAACCGTTTCGACCAGGAACTCCACAAGGGCAGAACCTCCAAAATCGAAGAAGGCACTCGTGGCATAGGCGAAGAGCAAGGTTATCACGATGTTTACGAAATTGTTCGCAATGAGAATGGTTGCCAGGAGCCGCTGCGGCTGCTGCAAGAGTTTTTTTATGCACACATCGCGTTTTTGCGTGCTATTATCCAGTTCTTCTTTTTCGGCAGGCGAGAGCGAGAAGAAAGCCGTTTCGGACGATGAGACAAAGGCGGATATACACAAGAGAAACAATCCAAACACCAAAGCCACATAAGCAGACGCAGAAGGCTGCTCCACCAAGACTGCCAATAGTATAAACAACAAGTTATTCAAAACAAGGAACTCTTTTAGTTATGTGCGGCAAAGATACAACTTTTCCCGTAGTTAGCAAAGAGGGGAGGTTAGAGGTTAGGGGGTAGGGGTTAGGGGTTAGGGGTTAGGGGTTAGAGATTAGGGATTAGGGATTAGGGATTAGGGATTAGATGGTAGGGGGTAGGGGGTAGGGGGTAGGGGGTAGGGGGTAGGGTGAATGAGACAGATGAGACAGATGAGACAGATGAGACAGATGGGGCGAATGAGGTTATCTTCCGTTGAGGGGGTGCTTCAGGGGTCGTTGAGGTCGGCTTGAGGTCTGCTAAGACAAAACCACTTTGTCACTGGTTTCCAAGTAACAGGGAGGGAGTATTATAGACGTTCCAGGTAATCTATACGTTCTAGGAGGATGGGGCAAATGGGACGAATGGGGCGAATGGAACGGAAGGGACTCCCCCAACTCCATAGAAGGGGCAGACTCCCCCAGCCCCCTCATAGAGGGGGCTATAAGAGAATGGACTGACCTCCCCGACCCCTCCATAGAAGGGGCTAAAGAGAAGACACCCGACACAATGTCAGAAGATACCGGCACGCTGACATGCAGTTTTGCAAATTAACTCCGTCAACGGGTTATTATTATTCAGGTAATTGGCGGAAGTTGTATAACCCCTCGTGTGGCGCAGGATTGCTGACATCACCATCATAAATAACACAAGATGAGGTGATACGGTCGGCAAAAAGTTGCTCTACGGAACGTATGTTTTTATAGAAATCAGGATTGGATGTTTTGGCAGATTTGACCTCATAAAGCCGCAGGTTGGTGCTTTCTTGTGCCACGATATCTATCTCTGTGCCACGGCTCTCACGATAGAAAAACAGGTTGCTTTCCAAGCCTTTATTGTAGCGGCGTTTCAACATTTCCATAACCACCAAATTCTCAAATATGCCGCCACGTAAAGGATGTATGCTGAGTTGTTCGGGTGATTGTATGCCCAACAGAAAACAAAGCAACCCTGTATCATAAAAATAGAGTTTCGGAGTTTTAACCAACCGTTTGCTGATGTTGGCATAATAAGGCTGGAGCCTATATACAATATAGGATGTTTCCAATATGCTCAACCATTCTTTGAGTGTTACGGAGGATACCCCCACCTCGTTGGAAAGTGCGGATAAGTTACACTCCGCTCCCACACGTCCTGCGCAAAGACGTATGAATGTCTGAAAAGCACTCAGGTCTTTCACCTTCAGCAGTTGGCGAACATCCCGCTCCACATACGTAGTGTAGTAGTTGCTGAATATACGTCGGGCGGGGATATGCTTGCTGAATAACGCAGGATAGAGTCCGTTGAATAGTATTTCGTCTGTAGGGTGGTTCTTGTAGTCGGGCACCTCATCCAGCGACAGGGGTAGCAGTGTAAGCACTGCAGTGCGCCCGCAGAGCGATTGAGAGATAGTATTGAGCAAAGTAATGTTGCAACTGCCCGTCAGTACAAATCGCCATTCGGGATCGGCGTCCACATACACCATCAGATAAGACAAAAGAGAAGGCAAAGTTTGTACCTCGTCAATAATCACGTGTTTGCCTGTGTTGGCAAAGAAATTCTTCGGGTCACGCTCCACCTCTTCCCGCAGACTGATGTCCTCCAAATTGTAATAGGCATAGTCGGGGAACAGGTTGCGGCACAGAGTGGTTTTGCCCACCTGTCGCGGTCCGGTAATGGTGATGACCTGATAGTACTTCTGACACTCGGTTATCTCTGCGGACAGATGACGGTATATGTAGCCATTCATAAGACTGCACAAAATTAAAGTTGTACTTAAAATTTGTGCAAAGGTACAAAGAATACCAATACGTACCAATTGTGAGGAGTGAGAAAGTACCGTTTCAGTCGTTTTTTCTGTGATTTGCACAGATATTACAGATATTATGGTGTAAATCGGTGATAAGTTAGTAGTATATCCGATGTGTGGGTGCCTATGGCAATGAGCAAGTGCGGACAGAAGTGGCTGCCGCTCATACTACGCAATGAGGTCTTTCAGAACAGAAAAGAGACTGCCTGCACGTTGTCAGGCAGCCTCTTTTCTGTTACCCTCTCCAGTCGTGGGGATTCTCCACAAGTCCCATGGACTTACGAGTCTCCTCTTTAAGAGGTTGGAGAGGTCTTATTTCACTTCTATGCCGGTGGTGGTGTAGGTTTTGCCGTCACGGAGGATAAGCACTTGTCCGTCGCGGAAGACTTTGCGGACGGCAGTGCCGGTTGTTGCGTTGTCCAAAGAGGTGGCGGTACCGCTTGTCGTGTTGAACTCGCCCGTATAGGTCTGCAAGGTGGCGTTGTTCGCGTCCTTGACGGTCATACCGAAGGTGTAGCGGGTGGATTCGCTCAAGCCCGTAACCGTAAAGCGGAAACCGGCACCGGTCTGCTCGGCGGCACGGTGTACCTGTCCGTTGCGCGAGGGCGCGAAAGCAATACTGCTCAATTGCCCATTGGCATTGAAAACCAGCGTACAGAACACTTCGCCGTCTTTGCGTATCTCGAGAGTGTAACTGCCTGCCGAACCGTCTGCCCGCCAAACAAAGGTCGCCTCATCGTTCGACGGCGTAACCGTAACATCCTCACCGGTTGTGGTATTCTCTGCTCCGAGACACTGAATGAATTTGAAATTCCCCCAAACCACATCCAATTGATAGTCCCGAAGTTGCTCACACGGTACATTCAGATAGACATTGTAGTTCGCAAACGAGTTTACTTCCGCAAATGGCGGATAGGTGGGATAACAATAGATATCGTACAAGCGGCGGCAATTGGCAAATGCGTTTGTCCCGATGTTTTCTACAGCACTGCCAATCACTACTTTAGCCAACTTAGGAATATCGGCAAATGCATACTGACCGATAGAGGTGGCACCATGTCCGACAACCACCGACTTGACACTGTCCCTGAAGAGCAGCCACGGTACATCGTTCCCGCTGTAGTCATACATTGTCCCTGTGCCGGAGATAGTCAGTTCCGTATTTTGATAATGCCAATAGAGATTATCCCCGCATTGCCCCGAGAACGTCTGTGCAAACTCTGCCGTAAAGGTGGTATCCTGCGTGATTGTCAGCAAGCGCGGGTTGTCGGTGTTGCCGTCCGTCCAACGGGTGAAATGATAGCCGAAATTGGGTTTTGCCGTGAGAGTTATTTGGTCCAAGTACTCTGCTTGCCGGTCTCCCACAACAGAACCCTGTACAGTATTTGCCGACTGCGCCGTAATGGTGTACGTATTCTTCGCAAATACAGCAGTGTAGGTCTTGTTGCCTATGATTTGTACCGTGCGGGGGTTGTCGGTATTTCCATCTTGCCAGCGGGCAAAATGATAGCCATAGTTGGCAGTGGCAGTAAGAGTTATCTCACTCAAGTAAACGGCTGTCGTGCCATCACTCACACTACCCCTTTCGGCATCATTGACCTCTGTGGAAATGGTATATTGATTAAAGGCAAACTCTGCCGTAAGGGTCATATCCTGCATAACCGTTACCAAGCGCGGGTTGTCGGTGTTGCCGTCCGACCAGCGCACGAAATGGCGGTGTTCGTTTTCGGGAACAGGGTCTATATTCACCTGCTGCCCGGCATCACAGATAATGGTATTCGCACTCTCACAGCCGGCGGCGTAGAGTGTGAGTGTTGCACGGTCGGCGGCATTGCACCAACCTGCTATCGCCAAAGCAACAGCACCCAAAAAAAGTTTTGTTTTCATTGTAACAATTGTTTTATTTTATGATAATTTTTTCCATGACATAAAAGACCGCCAAACGAGACAAGCGACTCGTTTGAAAGCGGTATATTCTGCATACATTGCCGGATTTTCGGACACATTCTGCGCAACGCCGGCTTGCTCACTATACTGCGGAAAGGCTTGACGGTTGCCCCGAGAAACTCCACGCCGTACCGCACATCACAGATTTGCGTTTTGCCCTCGTGCAAGGCAAGCCCCAGCGACTGCATAGCAAACCTGCGCACCGGACTTATCAGCCTATGGAGCCAATCCCTGTCCGCACTGACCACAAAGAAATCGTCCACATACCTGCCATAATGCACACAATGCAAGACGCGTTTCATATATTGGTCAAGCACGTTCAGATAGACATTGGAGAACAACTGGCTGGTCAGGTTTCCGATAGGCAGACCGCAACCTTGCGGGCTGCGGAACAGGCTCTTGTTGACAGGCAAGCCGTCCCAATCGTGCGTATCGCCTACCACGTAGCAGTATTCCGTAGGGTCAAGCAGCACAATCTCTTGCGTCAGATAGCGTACAAAATCCATATCAACACGTTCCGCCCACGTGGTCGGCACGTGCCGGAGAATACGATGCGAAGCCATCCTGTCCAATGCCGCCAAACAGAGCGACAACAACCGTTCCCGCCGGATATGCATAAAATAGCCCCGTATATCCATTTTCAGCACATAGCACGGCAGCGTGTAGTTTTGGCTCTCGCGGCATATATGCCGTTGCAGACGGCGGATGCCGTAGTGCGTGCCACGCCCCGGAATACAACTGTACGTATCTTCTATGAACGTGCGCTCATAGAGGGTATGCGTATAGTTGTAATAGAGATGGTGGACGATGCGGTCGCGGAAATCCGCCGCAAACACTTCGCGTTTCTTCGGGTCGGTAATGATAAAACAAGCCGACGGACGTGCCTTGTAGGTGCGCGACCACAACTCGTTGCACAGCGCACGGAGACGGGTATCCGCCTCCGCCTCGAAGCGCAGTTGGTAAGCCTTTTGCCGCTTGTGCCTCCGGGCATCATAGTATGCCTGATAGAGGTCGGCAAGCAGTTGGTCGTATGTCAAGCGATAAGGTGTCATCCGTTTTTATTCATCACAATATATCTTCGGCGGGTGCTATGCTACGGGCAAACGGGGCGAACAGACTGACCGTTGTTGCGGTTGTTGTTGTTCCTGTTCACGTTGTCCGAATTGAAGTTGACGTTCCACGCGTTGTTCGGGTTGTCCGTGTTGAGCGACGAAGACCAGTAGTTGCCGTTGTTGCCGGCATTGTTGAGGTTCGTGTCGTTGCGATACCCTGCGGCGGGGAGAATGTCTCGGCGTCGGCAGTTGCCTGATACTCGTGCAGGAAGGAATCCGTACAAAAAGAAGCCAAACTGCATTTACGTCTGTTTCACAAAGGCAAAGCCTCCATGACGAACTGCCTGTGAACCCTCTCAAAGGATATGTGACAAGTTTTGTTTTATTTCCGACAAGAAGAGCATCGATTCCACAGGCGTTTTCTGCTCTATGGGGAATGCGAGTATCTGCTGCATGATTTCCGTCATACGCATAGGCGCACGGGCGGCATCGATAATGCTTTCTTTGTGTGCGTCCTTTTTGCTTTCGGTCAGAGGGACGCTGTTTTTCCAGTTGTTGAACCTCTCCTGCTCCGCCTCGGCAGACGTTGTCTGCGGATAGAGCGTTTCGGGCAAAGAGAGCAGAACACTTTTGTCTTCCTGTACAATGGCAGCACACCCGTCCGGAGTATATTTGGGCAGACTGGTTACGGGGAAGCCGCAAAAGACGATGCTGTCCTCCTGCCCTTTCACGTTGCGCCGCGTGGGTTTGAGCGGACTGATATACGTAATAACCAGCCACGCACTCCGCTCGTAGGCACGGTAAAACGTGCCTTCTTGGAAAAGGTGTACTTTGCGACATTCCGCATCAGCGGTGCGCTGCTGCTCTATTGCCAATATATCTTTGAGTTGTGCCATATTGCTTTTTTATTCAGTCAGAAAAAGTTTTCCATTGCGTTCCGTGTCTCCGCTGGTCGCACCGGTTTGCCTGCTGCGGCAGGCGTGCGACCGCCGCAGCCACGGAACGAGTGTTTGGGAGTGGTTGCTTTGCCCGTGTGAGAGGGCTCTTATGCTACGGGCAAACGGGGCGAACAGACTGACCGACGAGGCGGCCGCTGCCGTACCCGTACACGCCGCCCGAACCGAAGTAGACGCTCCACGCGCAGATCGGGCTGTCCGCGCCGAGCGACGAAGACCAGTAGTCGCCGAGGCTGCCGGCACCGTCGAGGCCCGTGCCGTAGCGATACCCTGCGGCGGGGAGAAAGATAGAGTTGCTGTTGACCTTGCTTGCTACTTGGTAGCCATACACTCCGTTCAGTGTAGTCCAAGTCCACGTGCATTGTTCTCGCAACTCCGTCCACTCGGCATCGGTAGGCATACGCCATTCTTCGCCCCAATTCACGGTAGCGGCATCATCCTCCGGCTCCAAGGTCGTCTTGTCGTCGGTGAAGCAGTTGTCGCCGTAACTTGTATTAGTGCAGTACTTGGTGAGTTTGTTGTAGGCACCATTATTATGCTTGTAGGTCGCCCACGAGTAGTCGGCTTTGGTTTCCGTCTCGCCCCAAGCGTAGTAGTTGCCGTAGCCTTCGGGCGTGGTAGCACCGATGTTGTATGACGCCCATTTCAGTCCGCTTGGCAAACCTAAATCGACGGCTTGTACGTCAGCAGGGGCAGGAACATAGCCTGCTTGATAGCCGTTCTTGCTACAATTGTCATAGATTGGGAACGTTATCGGTTTCTGCGCCCACGCTGACACTCCCATCAGCAGGACGATACTCAATGAGATAAGTTTTGTTCTCATATTCATTTACTTTGTTTGTCTCCACTTTGTTATTCGGCCGGCGACTTTCTCCGTTTCTTATCTTTGCTTTGTTTTTATTTTATTATTGTTCACCTACAGGCACAAAAGAGCGTGAACTTTCGTTCGATTCATTTGGTATCTTGCGGTCCTGAACTTACCTTATTCACTCAAATTTACGCACCAAAAGCCCACGCGGTCAGCGTGAGCGTTTATAGGCTTTGGTTTGAGTGAATATCTTAAAATTGTTCAGGTTTCAAGATACCAAATTTGGCTTATAACGCTTCTCAAAATATGTCGTTGCACCGCCTTACCGATGCGCGGTTATGCCATAGGCGGAGTTGGTTACAGTTTGTTGTATTTTATCGTTTACGGGTGCAAAGATATAGAAAATTCACAAATCATACAACATCGGTAAAAAAGCGTATCCGTTTTTGAGAGAAGATAAGCCCAATGGGACGAATGGGGCGGAGGGGACTTCCCCAAGAGATTAGGAATTAGAGATTAGGGGTTAGGGGTTAGGGGTTAGGGGTTAGAGGTATATCAGCAGGCGGCAGTATGCGTCCATTCATAGAGCAGGTTGCCATCGATGTTTCTCCCGGGAAGGAGGGGCAGAGCGACAGCCGGTGCCTTTATGCCTTCTCCCACGCAGAAAGGAGCCACCTCCACATGGACTTCATCGTAGATACCCGTGTCAATAATCGTCTGCAGAAGCGTTCTTCCCCCCTCTACCATAACACTATGAATCTGCCTACTTGCCAAATCCTGCAAAATAAACCGCCAATCGGTATTTTCGCGATAGACCAGCGTAGGTGCATCGTCAGAGAAGAGTTGCGACTCAAGCGGCAAACGACCATGCCTGTCCAAGACGACACGTACGGGGTTGCGTCCCGACCAATGAGTGGTGAGCAGACGCGGATTGTCCTGCAGGGCCGTATTGGTACCGACCATGATAGCCATGTTTTCGGCTCTCATCTTATGCACGATTTGTTTGGTGACGGGATTGGATATTTGCAAGCGTTGTCCCCGCTCCGTAATCTGTCCTGGGGTATAGCCCATATATCCGTCGGCTGTTTGCGCCCACTTCAGGACGACATAGGGACGGTGTTTCTCATGCAGACACAGGAAACGCCTGTTGAGCGAACGGCATTGCGCTTCCAGAACGCCCACAACAACCTCCACGCCTGCTTCCCTAAGAATAGAAACGCCCCGCCCCGACACACACGGATTGGGATCGAGACAGCCGACCACCACACGGCGGACGCCCTCCTGCAGGATAAGATTGACGCAAGGAGGGGTTTTGCCATAATGGCTGCAAGGCTCCAACGAGACATAAAGCACAGCATCGGCACAACGGGGATAACGGGTACGATCAACACTGCGGAACGCCTCCACCTCGGCATGCGGTCCGCCGAAACGATGATGCCACCCTTCCCCAATGATCCGACCATCCTGAACCAAGACCGCCCCCACCATGGGATTGGGTGCCACATAGTACTCACCTAACTTTGCCAACTGCAGGCAACGGTGCATATAGATTTCATCGTCTGACATTTTTTACCTATCTTTGCCGTCGTGTATGAACGAGGTTATCCAACAAACAGAAGACCAGTTGCGAGGTTACATACCCGAAGGTGAGTTGCGGGCAACCGCCTATTGGGTAATAGAGGAAACTACGGGTATGAGCCGCACTGATATTCTCTCGGGCAAATGTACAAAGATTGTACCAGAGGTTTCGGACGTATTGCGCAGGATACAGAGGCACGAACCCGTACAATACATCTTCGGGCATACTTACTGGCGGGGGATGGAACTTGCAGTAAACCCTTCCGTACTGATTCCCCGTCCGGAGACATCGGAACTGGTGGACTGGATACTGGAAGACAACACGGCAGAGCATCTCACCCTGACAGACGCCGGCACGGGAAGCGGCTGCATCGCCATTGCTCTGAAAAAAGAACAGCCAAAATGGCAGATAACGGCATTGGACTTATCCTCAGAAGCCATAGAAACAGCACGGAAGAACGGCGAAGCACAAGGAACGGATATCCGGTGGAGAAAGGCAGACATGCTGCATCTGCCTGAAGACTTGCACACGGATATTCTGGTTTCCAATCCGCCCTACATCATGAACAAGGAACGGGCGGCAATGGAGCGGAACGTGCTTGACTACGAACCACAGACCGCCTTGTTTGTCCCCGACTCCGATCCATTGCTATTCTACCGCGCACTTGCCGGACAACACCGTGCAGGGACGCTCTATTTTGAGATCAATCCGCTTCAAGCGCAGGCTATGAAAGAGATGCTGCAAAAGGAAGGCTATCTGCATATTGAGACAAGGAAAGACATGCAAGGCAAGGAACGTATGATGAAGGCTACGGAATGCTCGTTGGCGGAATTAGATACACTTGTTCCACTCCTTATTTGATGTACATAATACATAAACATTATAGTTAATTTTATTAGTTCTTTCTTTTCTTTTGCCTGACCAAAAGAAAAGAAACCAAAGAAAAGTCACCGGCTATGCGTCGGGCGTTGCCAAAAATATAAGTCACTCGAATTTCGGCGGAGA
>DLLF01000036.1:0-11208 GCA_002477945.1 Bacteroidales bacterium UBA7569 | reverse complement strand
CGCACCGACACAATGCCGGAAGATACTGACCTGCTGACACTCGCTTTGCAGACTAATTCCGCCAACGGGTTTCGGAATAGGAAAAACATCATTACACTATGGATAACAAAGACGAACAATATGTCACGCTGCGGCAAAAAGCATCCGCTTACTGCGCAAGTGCCGAGCATTGTGAACAGGAAGTGCGGGATAAACTCGCAGCATGGGGCGCGGAAGACAGCGAAACGATTAACGCCATTATTACTTATCTGGAGGAAAACAATTTTCTATCCGCCACACGCTATTGCCGTGCTTATGCACACGACAAACTTATCTATCAGGGCTGGGGCAAACGGAAAATAGAAATGATGCTGCGGCAGAAACACCTCCCCAAACAAGACATACAAGAGGCATTGGAAACTATTGAAGAGGAACAGTATCAAGACATACTGGCATCTCTGTTGCAAAAAAAAGCCCGTTCTCTGAAAGGAGAAACGGGCGACAAAGTGCAAATGAAACTGCTTCGCTATGCCGCATCACGCGGATTTGACTACGAGAGCAGTATGCGAATAATCAGGAAATTATTTACCCTCCACCAAGTCGAGCATGATTTTTGACACTTCCGTATTGTCGTGCCAACCCGTGAAGCGTTCAGCACCCACGCCAATGGCGAACACCGGCACGGCAGCGGCAGAATGGGAACGAGTGGTCCACCCCACCTTCGCCTTACGGTTGAGCAACTCAACAGAAGTGTCCGCCAGTTTGGAGAGGTGCTGATAGAGCGTTTTTACATCCTGCTGGCGTTTGTTTTTGCTTTCCTGGAAGATATGTTGCAGCATGGCATCCTCTTCGCCGGTTATTTCCACCTCTTTGTAGAACCCCATTTTCTCTTGCAACAAGTCCTTTACCTGTTCCCACTTCAGTTTTTTGCCATACTGTTTTTGCAGTTCTTTCAAAGCATGGGACAACTCTCCTGCACTGCAGCGTTGGTTTTTCAAGAGTTGGAGATTGAGCGTATAATCGGAATTGCCAAGAGCCAAACCACCTGTTTCATGGTCGGCTGTGACAACGATGAGCGTTTCTTCGGGATGTTCGCGATAGAACTTGAATGCCTGCGCCACCGCCTCATCAAACTCAAGCACTTCGCCGATGACGGTTGCTGCATCGTTGCCATGGCACGCCCAATCGATAGCTCCGCCTTCCACCATCAGAAAGAACTGCTTACGGTTGCTCAAATGACCGATAGCCGCCTTGGTAATCTGAGGCAGAGTGATGCCTTCTTTGTCTTTGTCAATGGCATAGGGAAGCATGCCCTTCCCTTTGTAGTCGTCCGTTTTGCCCTCGTACTCCGGAATGAGAATAATCCGCTTTGCGTTTTGTGACAGTTTCTCCATCTCCCCCATGCCGTGCGCAACAGCGATACCCGCATCCTGTGCCTGCTGATAGAGCGACGGGGCAAAGGGGTTGGCTTTGTCAATAGGCTGCAAGAAAGTGGAACCCGCAAAGAAATCGTACTCGGATTCAATCAGTTGCCGACCTATTTCATAATAGTTCGACCTGCTTGACGTATGTGCATAGAAAGCACCCGGGGTAGCATGGTCGATGCTGACGGAAGTTGTTATACCAACGCCCCAACCATAATTGTGCAGTATTTCAGCAATAGACTTATAGGGGGAACCATCCGGCAGGACGCCCAACATACCATTGGTGGTTTTCTGACCGGATGCCAATGCCGTTCCCGCCGCAGAGGAATCGGTAATACCATTTGAGGAAGAGAATGTCGCCAACTGCCCTGAATAAGGGAATTGGGTCATACAAAGCGGTTGACGGCCTATTTTTCCATCCAACTCGGCACGGTACATCTCCGCCAGCAACACTTCGTTGGGACCCATGCCATCTCCTATAAAATAGAAGATATAGCGCGGTTGCGCCACGAGCGACAACAGACAAAACAGAGAAAAAACAAACGACAGACTAATTCTTTTCATTGTTATTGGTTTTTATAGTTACACTTCTTCATTGTTGCATTATGGTGTTGCATTATGCAAACCATATATTCTTCCATGCTGCAAAGATACAGATTGTTTTCCTGTTTTACAACCATATCATGATGACAATAGGGCTACCGCACCAAAAGCGTGTATCGCCCCAAAAGCGGTCTTGGTACAAACCATACCTCTCGCATGCTCATCTCACCATAACGAAAGTAGCATATCTGTAGCCTGTCGGATGCTTATCAGTGGCATACAAAACCGAACATTTTTCGAACCACCTTCGAATCACCTTCGAACCACCTCCGAAGCACCTTCGAACCATCTCCGAAGAAAATACATCGAAAAACGAGAGACCTTCCCTCCAACCGACAAACGTAAGCACTCCGCAACAACCCCAAAATGTACGATTGTTAAGATGGACAGCATATAGACAGTAGCATATCCGTAAAATAAAATTCGTTACCACCTCGTTAGGAAAGCGTTACCACCTCGTTACCACCTCGCTACCACCTCGCTACCGCAAAAAAGTGTCAAATTTTAAGATTGCACCGGCCCTCCCTATTCTCAGCAGAACACCTGTAAGACCATTGTTTTTCTTTATCCTGTGGCTGTCTGAAGTGGATAGTCGTTTGGCTTTTGTTATTATCCGTTATAACACGAATGTCTGGTACGCTTGCCTTGGAGTCACAAAGCCGAGACAGTATCCACAAAGCAAAGAAAATATCCATGGTGAACATACAAAAAGACTGCTTTATTTACGATTTAAGAGGAGTTTGTTTTTCAGAAAGAAGTTCCCTGACAAACGCAATTCCTCAGAATGACGTTTATTTTCGATTTGCGGGGAGATTGAAAAATAAACGGCATTTTTCTTGCAAAACGGATATTTTATTACTACCTTTGCAAGGAAATTTGTGACAGATTTTTTAGAGAAAAGATTATTACAGATATGGAAGAAAATAAAGAACAATATGGTGCCGATTCCATCCAGGTGCTGGAGGGATTGGAGGCAGTGCGCAAACGCCCTGCCATGTATATCGGCGACATCTCGCAGAAAGGTCTGCACCATCTTGTATATGAAGTGGTGGACAACTCTATCGATGAGGCGTTGGCAGGCTTCTGCAACCACATAGAAGTGACTATCAACGAGGACAACTCTATTTCGGTGCAGGACAACGGTCGTGGTATCCCTGTGGATATGCACCCCAAGGAGCACAAGAGCGCGTTGGAAGTGGTGATGACCGTTTTGCACGCCGGCGGTAAGTTCAACAAGGACAGTTACAAGGTGTCCGGCGGTCTGCACGGGGTGGGTGTGAGTTGCGTGAACGCCCTCTCCACCAAGATGCACGTGGAGGTCTGTCGCGACGGCAAAATCTATATGCAGGAGTACGCCAAGGGTAAGCCGACCTGCCCCGTGCATGAGATTGGCACCTACGGCAGCGAACGTGGCACGGGTACATTCGTGCAGTTCTGGCCCGACGGCAGTATCTTCACCGAGACCGTTTACCAATACGATATTCTCGCCAACCGTATGCGCGAGTTGGCATACCTGAACGCAGGCGTGAAGATAACCCTGACGGACAAGCGTCACCCCATCACCGCAGAGCCCAAGCCGTTGTCGGAAGGCGAAGTGCCTGCTGACTTGGCAGGTGTGGTAGCCGCTGACGGCAAACGCTACAAGGGCGAGGTGTTCTATTCGGAGAAGGGCTTGAGCGAGTTTGTGCGCTATATCGACAGCACCCGCACGCCGCTTATCTCCGAGGTCATTCACCTCAGCACCGAGAAGTACGGCACGCCCGTGGAGGTGGCGATGATTTACAACACCGATTTCAACGAAAACGTACACTCGTATGTAAACAATATCAACACAATAGAGGGCGGTACTCACGTGGCAGGCTTCCGCGCTGCGCTTACACGTGTGATGAAGAAGTACGCCGAGGACAGCAAACTATTAGAGAAAGCCAAACTGAAAGACAAGGACGGTAACTCGACCATCGACCCCAATGACTTCCGCGAGGGATTGACGGCGGTTATCTCCGTGAAGGTGGCAGAGCCGCAGTTCGAGGGACAGACCAAGACCAAGTTGGGCAACTCGGAGGTGGCAGGTATGGTGTCTGCCGCCGTGAGCGAGGCACTCTCCAACTATCTGGAGGAGCACCCCGATGATGCCAAGAAGATTGTGGAGAAGGTGATTCTGGCTGCACAGGCGCGTATCGCTGCCCGCAACGCACGTCAGAGCGTGCTGCGCAAATCGCCCCTCAGCGGAGGCGGACTTCCGGGCAAGTTGGCTGACTGCGAGAGCAAAGACCCTGCCGAATGTGAGTTGTTCCTCGTGGAGGGAGACTCCGCAGGCGGTACGGCAAAGACAGGTCGCGACCGCAAGCACCAGGCTATCCTGCCCTTGCGCGGTAAGATACTGAATGTGGAGAAAGCCATGGAGCACAAGGTGTTCGAGAGCGAAGAGGTGCGCAATATCTTCACCGCACTCGGCATTACCTTCGGTACGGAAGACGACCCCAAGGCATTGAACTTGAGCAAGATACGTTACCACAAAGTAATCATTATGGCAGATGCCGATGTCGATGGTGCGCATATCGCCACGCTGATTATGACGCTGTTCTTCCGCCACATGAAAGAAGTGATTGAGCAGGGGCACCTCTATATCGCGATGGCACCGCTGTATATGTGCTCGAAGGGCAACTACAAGGAGTACTGCTGGAACGACCAGCAACGCCACGACTTCATCATGAAATACGGTGGCGGCGATGAGAAACTGATTAAGACCCAGCGATACAAAGGTCTCGGTGAGATGTCCGACGAGCAGTTGTGGGAAACTACTATGAATCCGGCGAAACGCCTATTGAAGAAAGTTACTATTGAGAATGCTGCCGAAGCAGACAGAACAATAGCCATGCTGATGGGTGAGGAAGTCGGTCCCCGTCGTGAGTTTATAGAACAGCATGCGACATACGCCAAAATTGATGCATAACAACCTATGAACATTGCCGTATATTGCAGCGCAAAAGACCAAATACCTGATGATTACAAGACATTAGGTACAAAGTTGGGACAATGGATAGCGGATTCCGGACATACGTTGGTGTTTGGAGGTGCTACGGGAGGATTGATGACGGCAGTTTCGGAGGCGGTCTTTCGGAAAGGAGGCAATGTTATTGGGGTTATACCTATAAGAATCATACAAGCAGGGCGTCTATCCAATGCGTGTACTGAAATTATCAAAGTGGATTCCATGAGTATGCGCAAGCAGCAAATGCGCGACATTTCAGACGTGTTTATCTGTCTTCCCGGAAGTTACGGAACACTTGATGAAATGTTTGACGTGATTGCAGCAGGTACCATCGGAGAACACCACAAACCGACCTATATAGTCAATTATAATGGTTTTTACATGCCTTTGCAAGAGCAGATTGCAAGAATGAAAGACTTGCATTTCATTCCAAAAGAAGAGTCATACAAACCCATGTTTGTTGACGATATTGAAGCACTGATAACTGAACTTCAAAAGATAAAATAACAAATAAAACATATACCCTCATGAATCTTTTCTTCAAAAAGTTGATTGGTCAACTTCAAAGTAGCGAGAAGTTAGAAGCACATATTTTGCAGGTAAAAAATGACATAACCCGTTACCGCAAAATAGAAACATCACAAGAACTCAAAGAATATAGAGAATTAAAGGAAGTCATTGAGGCTCCCGAATTCAAAGAGAAGAAGCGCACTTTAACTCAGACAAAGTACAAAGACACTGACCCATACCATACTTTGCAGGATTTGCACCGCATGGAGAAAAATAAGGAGTTGCAATTATATTTTTATGTCAACGAAAGCAAAGTTCTGGCGGAGTACTTGTCGTTCCGTCAATCCGAGAATTATGTAAAGTTATCAGACAAAGCCTCTGTATCTCATTCGCCGGATTTGCGTCGTATGCAGAAGTTTGAACACTCGCGCGCATACAAAACATGGCTGAAATACAGCACCTCCGAACTTCCTCAGCAATTTAAGGCTCTGCAAGAGCAGACAGAGAGTGAAACGTTCAAGAAAGAGAAGCGTTTCTGGGAGAATCCTCGCAGGTGGTTGACAACTCCGGAGTACAAACAAGAGTGCCGATTTGCAGAGTTGTCCGCATTGGATGATATTCGTTTCTTCCTTGCGCAAGATGAGAAACAAATCCGAAAGATTGAATCTTACAAGACCACTTTCTCCGATGATTTCAATTGGAAGAAGATGCAAGATTCTGCTTGGCAACCGGGTTTCGCATACAAGAGCGACAAGTTGAAGCAACAACACTCGTTTACAGCAGAACACCAAGCCAACAATGGAGGTCATAATACAGGGACTATAAATGGTTTTCTAACCATTCTGACACATAAAGAAACAATTGTTGCTCCTGCATGGGACGACAAGAAAGGATTTGTCAATCAAAACTTTGGCTATACCTCTGATGTTATCCAAACTGCCAATGCGTTCGAGCAGGAGGAAGGTATTTTTATGGCAAAAATTCGTTGCACAGGCAGAGTCCACCATACATTCACCCTCGGTTGCAGGGCTAAGACTCCGCTCATACACTTGTTTAACTACAATGGTAAGAAACTTTATGTAGGTTGCACTTCCGATGCAGGTTTCGAGGGAACAACCGTTTCGGGACTTTCTTGGGCCGATTACCATATCTTTACACTCCGTTGGACGAAAACCGAGATGATTTGGTATATCAACAATATAGAAGTATTCCGTACAACCAAACATATTCCTTCACAGGCATTATACTTATCCGTTGCATCTTTCTTGCCAAAGACCGAGCGTCCGGCTGAAGGGCGTATGGACATAGATTGGGTACGCGTTTACAAACAGGCATGAAAATAGTCTTTACCATTAAGTCTATCAACTTGGGTGGTGGCTCAGAGCGTTCCACTATATCGTTGGCAAATGCTCTGGTGGCTCAAGGAGATGAAGTGGTAATCATAAGTTTTACGGGAAGCAATACCAAACCTTTTTTCGGTATTGACTCCCGTATTTCTTTGTTCTATCTCGCACCGCAACACGATCCTTATCCCGTCATAGTGCGAGAAATAAGACGTATCAAACGTCTGCGTGTACTCTATCGCCAACTCCGCCCCGATGTCATTGTCGTCATTGGCACCACACGTGCTTTTGTCAATATCCCATCCACACGGGGATATAAAGTTGTTCATAAAGAATACTTCACCGTTTCGCATCGCTCTCAACTCACATCCTGTTTTTCCCGTCACCTGACAGCACGCTATTCCGATGCTGTGGTTGTTCTCTCTGACTATGATGCCGATGTCTATCGCAAACACTGGCATACAGAGTACGTGAGAAAAATACCAAATCTGCTCACTTTCTCCCAACCTGCTCCATCAGCCCTTCAAAACAAAGTGGTGGTGGCTGTTGGCAGACAAACGCCAGTCAAGGGCTTTGATCTTTTGTTAGATGCTTGGCGGCAGGTAAAACATACCGACTGGGAACTACATATTGTGGGAGATGGTAAAGAACACAAACATCTGCTTGAGTTGGCTGAGCAATACCAACTCCGCAATGTTGTTTTCTATCCTGCCACCCCAAACGTCCTGCCTTTCTATCAAGAAGCCTCGCTTTTCGTTTTGCCTTCGCGTTCCGAAGCATTTGGTAATGTACTGACAGAGGCCATGTCTGTCGGGCTTCCCGCTGTTTGTTTCGATTGCGGTGCAGGAGTGAGAGAAATTCTTCAAGAGGGCGTTACGGGTATTCTTGTCCCGCCCAAAGATACCAAGGAAATGGCAATAGCGCTTGACAGACTTATGAGCAACAAATCTCTTCGACACAACATGTCCGCAGCGGCTCTCGAGCGGATAAAATGTTTTCAAACCGATACCATCGTTGGTGCATGGCACCGGTTGTTTGAAGACATTCAGAACACTTCAAACGACTGATTTGTAAATAACTATAATGATAACCTTATGGATGCCGTCATCGCTTTCGTCAATGGCAACGACCCTGTATGGCAACGTGCCTATGCACAGACAACCTCGCAGACTGTCTTGAAAAAACGGTATCGCGATTGGGGATTTCTTCCTTATCTCCTGCGAGGTATTGAGCAAAATATGCCCTATATCGACAAGATTTTTCTGTTGGTCAGCACCGAAAGTCAAGTTCCCGATTGGGTCAATCGCAAGTCGGTTCATGTTGTCCTGCATGCCGACATCATCCCCTCAGAATATCTTCCCACATTCAATAGCACCACTATTGAGTTGTTCTTGCATCGCATTCCCGGCTTGTCCGAACGGTTTGTTTATTTCAACGACGACCTCTTCCCTGTCAGTCCGTTGCAGGAAAGCGACCTTTTTCGAGGGGACAAAATAGTGACACGTTTCTCGCATCATCTCTTTGCCACCAATCTATACAAGCAGCAAACAAAGCGTTCCGATAGTATGGCACGTATTGCTGCAGGTCACAATAGAAGTCTTATTTTCATTCGTCCGCAGCACACCATAACACCAATGTTGCAAAGCGTTTGTGCAGAAGTATATAGCAGATTGGAACCTTTGCTCCGTATGCACATCACTCCCCTGCGTCGCAAAGACAATTGCAATCAATATCTCTATACCGACTATCTCTACCACATCGGGCGTGTTCACCTGCAAACCATCTCCACCAAGCATTGTTCTATGGCGGTTTATAGCGGACAAAAGATTGCAAATGAGATACTTCAGTGCCGGCGTTCCATTATATGCATCAACGACGTTGAAATGTCCGACGAGCGTATGCAGACAATGCGTTCTACAATTTTGCAGGCTTTTGAGACTCGTTTCCCTCTGAAATCGCGCTTCGAGAAGTAAGTAATAGAATCGAAAGACAATAGAGCAAAGGAGCAAAGAACGAATCAAAACACGATTGTATCACAAAGCATAGAACTATCAGGCAGCAATAAGGGCGGATCCTGCGAGGGAACATCTGCAAAGGGTACAGAAATATCAATATCAACATGGCAAGTCCTGTCAGACCATACTCCATCCATGCCTCAAAAAACGCATTGTGAGGTTGCACTTTCTGATAATTGCCGTTATAGACTTGTGTCAGACGCCTTGTGTAAAACTCACTCAATTCTCCGTCCTCTTTGGCTTCCCGTATCAACGCTTCTTTCGCATCACATACGCCATACCCTAAAATAGGTTTCTCTGTAATAAGTCGCAAATCGGTCTCCCATATCAACCAGCGGGGTTCATGCTCCAGATTGTCCGGCGTCAAACGATTGTTGTTCATCAATATCAATGCTGCCAAACAGGCATACACCGTCACAACGGGCAGAAACACTTTCCAACCATAACGGAATGAAACAATAGCTACAAACAATGCAACTAACAACAAACCTGTTCCCAGACCTACACGGCCTTCCGTAATGCAAAGCAGGTAGAAAATCCATAGCGATAGCAAACCTGCCGCAATCTTCTCACCCCGTTTCAGTTTGTTCTTTGATACTAGCCAGAATACAAATACCAACGTCACATTCAAGTAGAGGTTGAACTGCATGTGTGAAGCCACATAATTAATGCGTGCCAATCGGAAAATCTCTGTTTGTTGCGATAAAGGTAGAAGAAAATACGAAAAACCCGCCTCTCTCAGTATTGCATACATCGATGCGGCAAAACAGGTTGCCAACATCACATACACAATAGGTTTGAGCCGGATTTCTTTGCTCAATCCCAATAACCCGATGATACCGCACAGTAAGAAAGGAACACGCTCTTGCAACACAAAACCAAAACGGGGCGTTGACACATCATCAGCCAAGTGCCAGATGGGGATTAGGAGGTAATAGGCAATCAAAATAACGTAAAACCACTTGTTGTTGTTCCATTCCCATCCTTGCCAACGCTTGTTTATCACATAATCCAACAGAAAAAACACGCCGGCAACTATCATTATGACACGTTGAAAGGGAGCAATACGAAACGGCAACGAGGCTGTCAGCAGCCAAAAAGTAAACACCTGCAAATAGGCAACCCACCGAGTATATAGAATAGAACGTATCATAAAGCATTCGGACAAAACGACCACAAAGGTACTGCTTAATTTTGGCAATACAAATAAATTACTTACTTTTGCGCTTGATGTCGCATATATCTTGTAAATATCGCTTACATATTGCTCATGGGGTCTCCCGTTGGCTTCTGTACCCTATACTGTATCATGTGATTCGCTATCGCAAAAAAGTGGTTCGAGAAAACCTGCAAATAGCCTTTCCGAAGAAGTCTGCAAAAGAACGATTGCATATAGAACGTGCTTTCTATGCCGCTTTTGCCGATATGATTATGGAGATTATTGTTGGACGCCGCTTCTCTCCTGAAGAGATGCAAGAATTGGTTCTTGTTCATCATAAGGAAGAGGTCATTACACGCTGCCGGCAATATGGGGGAGGATTCTTGATGCTGGGACATTTCCTCAATTGGGAATGGGCGGCGAACTGTGCCAGTCAAATTGCACAATACAATATAGAATGTGATTGTATTTATAAGCAACTCAGTAACAAGTTCTTCAACAAGTTAATGCTGAATATACGCAACCAAAGAGGAGCAACGCTGGTTGAGATGGATCATCTCCTTCGCACTTTGATTGGCAATAGGAATAGTAACCATACTGTTATCTATGCCATGCTTGCCGATCAACGACCACGCAAGCAATCCGCCAAGATTCCAATGGTTTTCATGGGGCAGGAAGTTAATATGCTTCTCGGAACCGAACAGTTGGCAACAAAATTTGCCTACCCTGTTTATTACGCTTCTATGCTGTCACCCGCACGTGGACACTACGAGGTTGATTTCCACCTCATCTATGATCCCGACACGGAGCCTGATTTGCCGAAGGGCGAAATAACCAAACGTTTTGCGGAACAATTGGAAAATAATATCCTGCAAAATCCGAGTCGGTGGCTTTGGTCACATCGTCGTTTCCTTCACACGAAACCACATACAACCTCTTCCGGCGAGGAAAAGGCGCCCCCTACTCAAGGCTATAATATCCTTTCCTCAGAGCGAGAGAGACAGGTCTTATGGGCTCTGTACGATAAGACCGGTAAGTTACGGATGTGAATAATATCCTACTCGCCCCGTTCGTTTTATTGATCAGATCCGTCTTCATTGGACTCATTCGCCCCATTTATTCTATTAACATCAGTTGTACTAATTATCAGAGTGGCATTTATGTCCAATAATCGTGATGTTAT
>DLLF01000004.1:88153-88563 GCA_002477945.1 Bacteroidales bacterium UBA7569 | reverse complement strand
TACGGGTCGTCGCAGTTGCAGAATACGACCTTGTCTTTGAAATAAGGCTTGTAGTTGCGGAGTTCGTTGCTGATGTCGGAGAGTTGAGTATAGAACTCGTCCTCTTTGGCACTTTTAGCCCGTGCCAATGTCTTGCTTGCCATAGATTGATAGATTTGTGCAATGCTATCAATCTCAACCGAAATAGACAAAAAGAAAGGTGCAAACTTTTCTTCGCGTTCACAGGAAGCCTAGGAAGAAACCTGCCCTACTCGCAAAAAGTTTACACCCAAAGTAGTGTAATACGAGTAGGAGGAAATCTAAAAGAACTTTCCGTGAAGCGTTAATGCTATTCCGATTTCAGAGAAATCAGTTTCCTAGGCTTTTTTCTTTGAACGCGAAATAATAGCAAATGCTGTTGTTAAATATGT
>DLLF01000004.1:82229-88105 GCA_002477945.1 Bacteroidales bacterium UBA7569 | reverse complement strand
TGTGCCGCCTGCCGGCACCGGTTTACATAAGCAGTTTATATGTTTGGTTAATATATTATTTTTTCTGTTTATAGCCGAACTCTATCAGCAGTTCGTCGGCGAGATACTCATCGCTGAAACAATGCATATCCGCCACACCGTTACTGATAAGGTCGTAGGTGGTCGAGTCATAAAATTTGCCCAATGCGTCCTCGTAAGACAAGCCCGCTTGCTCCGCAAAGAGTTTGACAATGCGGGCGTATTTCATTTGTAAGACGGTCTGATTGGCTTGCATAGTTACAACATTTAGACTATCATTGCAGCACGCCTTTCTTTTGCATGAACGAGACCAAATCATCCACGATGTACTCTTTGGAGAACGTATGCAGCACATCGTAGCAAGGGACGATATATCCGTTGATGATATTCGCCCGTTGCATATTGTGATACACCTCTTTTGCGCTCCTGTTGAGGCGCAACGCCACATTATTGACGCAAAAGATAGTAAAATTGAGTATCTCGAAGTTCATAACCTATATAAGTACGACCTTTGTACATACACATTTCCGCCTGCAAAGATACACGTTTTTAGGCAAATATGCAAATGCTATTAGAGATGAGGGGGCAGAGATAGGGCGGGCAATACTATTGCCCTGCTAAGCAACAATATATTTTGACGCTTTCATAGAGGTATGAACGGCTTCAGGGTACGGTAAGGGTGGCTTGTGGGTATGGTTAAAGTATTACGAAAGTATTCATATCATCTGCTTATGTTCTGCTTATGTTCTGCTTATCCTATACGCAGGTCCCGATACAGACACGACAAAAGCATGAGGCAAACGCGACTTCTACAATGCCTGCCTTGACGAAGGAGTTTTTGATGTCTGCCGCAAGTGGTGTAAATACTGCTCCGGTGGACGGTTCCGCCAAGCCATTAGGATACTTGGATATGTCAGAGGAATCGGATTTGCTCAAGGCTCTACAGAAAATCGTAGATACGTCCGAGTCGGAAGCCACCTTTGAACATACCATTAGTCACACAGCAAAAGGTGGTATTGATGTACTCTATGACAGTGTAGTGAACAAATTGGTATTTCAGAAGAAACGGTATAGCACGAATGCTTACGGAGTACAGTCCGCAAACTATGTAGCCGGCACCGCAATTAGACTCAAGGAAATGGCAAAACGGGTTAGTGCTATCGAAGGTGCACAGCATTTAGCCCATAGCCAACTTCAGCAAATACAAACCCGGCAAGATAGCCAACGCAATCTGACAGCCTTCGTGATTGTCAGACGGCACTACTTTTAGGAACGCTGTCCTGAAAAGAGTAAAAACTGCATTGCTATCGGATAGTAAAATTAACCGCTAAAGCGCAAAGCCTAAAGAAACAACGGCATATACATTTGCATATCTCAAAGAAAAGGCGTATCTTTGCCACGTTGTTTCAGTAACTGAAAGCAGAAGCATAAGATATGAAAGTATTGATTATCACTACCAGTATGCGCCCTAAGAGCAACTCGGACGCATTGGCTAAGGAGTTTGCACGTGGCGCACAAGAGGCGGGCAACGAGGTGGAGACCATCTCCTTACGCGGCAAAGACCTGCGGTTCTGCCGTGGGTGCCTTGCCTGTACCAAGACCCTGCGTTGTGTCATTCGCGACGATGCACCCGCCATGGTGGACAAGATGCACGATGCCGACGCAATCGTCTTCGCAACCCCCATCTACTACTACGAGATGAGCGGGCAGATGAAGACGCTCCTTGACCGTGCCAACCCGCTCTACTCGTCGGACTACCACTTCCGCGACATCTATCTGCTCACCACGGCATCCGAAGACGAGGAGATGACGCCCGAAGGCGCAGAGCACGGCCTCAACGGTTGGATAGCCTGCTTCGAGCATGCACACCTGGCAGGACACGTCTTCGCCGGCGGTGTCACCGCCATGGGCGAGATAGAGGGACACCCCGCCCTCCAAAAGGCCTACGCAATGGGCAAGAGTATCCACTAATCGGATTCGCCCATTCAGTTCCTTTATGGTTGCATACGGTTCGTATGCAACCGTTTTTTATTGTATCATAGTCTATGACATCCCCATGCCCCATGAATCCGTCCACTCAACCCCGCAAAGCAGATTCCTACGTATCCCAAGATTTCCACAATAATACCCCGTCAAGAATGTCTAAAATTTACGATATTACATATCCGGCATCTCCCATTTCTCAGAAGGAAGTGAAAGAAAGACCTTTCCCAATCCTATTGACCGCTTGATGAGGAGTCGTTGAGGAGTCTTTGAGGTCGGCTTGAGAGGTCGTAAAACCATTCGCACAGGTTTCATGAGATTTACAAGACAAACAAGAAACAAAAGGTAACAAATAACAAGCCTACATTTTATAGCGGGTTAGGAGTATAGTAACATGGAAGATTATATATTGACAAAGAAGAGGGCTGCTCCATCAGAGCAGCCCTCTTTGCTTGCAAGATGTTCTCATACGATTGGGAACATCTTATGAGTTGGTTAGTATTACTCAACGATTTGACCCATCATGTTGTAGGTCTTGCCATCGCGGATAATCAATACCTGACCGTTGCGGACAATCTTCTCTACTGTTGCGCTGTTAGCGTTGATGTCATCCACAGAGGTGCCAACCTCTTTCCACGATGCGTAGAGCGTACCGGCGTAGTTGGCGGGGATAGTGGTCAGAGCATCGCCCTCGCACTTCTCATTGTCGAACCAGCCCAAGAATGTAGCACCCATTTTGGTAGGAGTCGGCAGCGTGTATTCCTCGCTGACGGTAGTCGGCAATACTGCATCGTGTACTGCTTGATAAGCCGCACCCCATGCCTCGGGCTTGCCCGCAGTCTCAAATCCTGCAACTTTTACTGCAAGAGAATTTGCAGGCGAGCAATTGAAGAATGCATGTGCACTCCAACGCCAAGGACTTTCTGTGGCATTAGCCATATCGGTACTTAGAGTATAACCTTGCTCAGTTGCTTGAGCATAGATATAATCGCCCAGCCATTTATATTCAGACGTTTCATCGGTCATAATCTTTTGCATAAATGCAGGTGCAAATGTAGATACTTTGTCAATAGGTTGGTCTGCACGTTTCAAAGAATAGAACTCATTGTAGTAGGGCTTGAATGCCTCCCAAAGTTCAGCATTGGTCGGAACAGCGGCTGCGACTCTACCGCCATTGAGTTCCCAGTTGATAATGCCTTCGGCACTTACCACTGCAATCTGCATAGTCTTGTAAGCACTAACAAAACCGATGATATTGTATTCAGCAGCCTCAAACTCTTGGTCAATTTTGAATGTGTTGTAGAATGTAAGTTCGGTCTCAGCGAAAGTACCCTTTACGGATTGCCTACCTTCAGAGGTGAAGGAAGCAGCATTCATAGTCACACCTTCCATCTTGATGTACTTGTTGATGTCAGCCATTGTGGGAACTGCGGTGATAACCTCAGGAGTAGGAACGGTACCCTCGGTGATGGTGAGGTCTGCAAGAGCAACGCTCGGCTCTATCTCCGGAAGTCCATTGAAGATTTTCATAGAACCTTTGATACCCTTTACTACCTGACCTGCTTGTAACTTATCCTTGAGGTCATACGAGTGAACGAGCGTGGTACCGGTAGCGTCTGCCACATAGATATTAGCACCATTGGCATAAACAACGGTTACCGTATTCAGGATAATCTCTGCTTTGTCGGCTGCGGCATTTGCTTCGGCGCAGGTCATAGCCTTGATGTAAGTCATCTCGGCAGCCACACTGGCTTTGCTGATGGTAGCATCGTAAGCGATAGCCTTCACGGTAGTGGTAGCGGTGATAGCAAAAGGAGCCTCGTATTTGGTGGACTCGATAGTCGGTTCTGCACCATCGGTGGTGTAGTAGATTGCCATACCTTCTGCTGCGGTGATAGCCACGTTCATCGTGCCCTCGAATACAGGGTCGGTAACGGTGAATACAGGAGCGTCAGGAGCAGCCACTACGGTAACGGCGCACTTAGCCGTGTAGGTAGTGCCCTCTGCGGGGGTAACGGTAGCCACGATGTTGGTAGTACCTACACCTACCGCGGTAACCAAGCCTTTCTCCACGGTAGCCACCTCTGCATTTTCGGTAGTCCATACGACAGCCGTAGTGGCATCAGCAGGAGTGAGTGTAGCAGTCAGTTGCTCGGTAGCACCCTTGTCCAAAGTAATGGTCTCTTTGTCCAAAGCAATGGCGGTAGCGGGGATTTCGGCTGCACTTGCATAGTATTCAATCTTGGAAATCTGTACAAAACCATTAGAACTCTTCTTACAATCGTAAGTCAGTTTGTAAAACATATCCTTAGTCGGGGTTGTTACTACATACGGTAGCGCGCCTTGAGCAGCAGTAACTGTGATGGTCTGTACATCTTGCGTAAAAGCAGCATCTGATGCTACTATCAAAGTGGTGGAGTTCAAATTTGCAACAGTAACTTTATCCAAAGTAACAACCACTTTTGTGATGGCTTTGTCAATAGCGGCTTTTGTGGTAATAGTTGCTACTGAAGTATTCTTTTTACTGCCACATTTGATATAATCCCAACCGTTGTTATTGTTGTTAAAGTTAACAATATCAACAACAAATTTATTAGTTGTGCTTGACCAACTATTGGAGTAACTACTTACTCCTTTTGAGTTGTAATCTTTGCCAAATAATGCAGTCTTATAGACTTCCTCTTGAGCAAAGATACTACCTACGCTCACTAATAGCGCGGCGAAAAAGATAGATAATCTTTTCATAATGAATTTGTTTAAATAGTTAATTGTTTGTTTTATATAATGATTTGTATCATTCGTTGGTGGGTATTATTCAAGCAAAGCGTTACAAGTTGTAACGCTTTCATTTGCCACAAGTAATCCCAAAGTGTGACAATTTGTCACGCTTTCCGTCCATTCTGCAATACGTAATTTCAGTTGACTACAAATTATAGTCAACTCGCAGCCTTCTTTCTTTAGGCGCGTCTTCAATACGCTCCAATACTCGCGCGCATTGTGGCTATCGGTTAATACTTGAATGACATCCACAATGGAGAAATACCATTTCTCCTGCTCGGAGTCCCATACGGTGCGGACCTTGCGGTCTTCAAAGAGTTGTATCTGCTGCTCGTGGTTCATGGTACTACTGAAATATGGACATACAGTAACGTTCCTTGAAACAAATGAGAGGCTGCTTTCTTTCACCATGAGCATAACCACCTTTTTCACACACAGCAAAACGAGACACACGAAGATTCGGGTGTTTCATCAAGTGAGGATATTGTGTTTCATGGCAGGTATTCATAGCGTATCAAAAGTGGCGTTAAGGATTCATGGAAAGAGGAGACGCTGAGAGATTTTTGAGGGGGAAACACGCACCAACACAACAAGTTTCGTTCCAAACTCTATAATGCCCTATTGCATTGTGTGTGACAAATCGTTGTGCAAAAATACTCATAACAAGCATATCTCTACATTGACGGTTGCAAAGTTACCACATAGTTTCCGGTTGAGCAAACATTTTGCAAGAAAAAATGTCTTGTTATTTATTTCGCAAAAAGTGCTGAGCGGGGACATCCCGCAGATGTTCCCGCGAGTCAAGATTTCGCTCTATTTTTGACACCCTGCACAAGGGATGAAGGAATTGACACGATGACATTCGCTTTGCCAACTAATTCCGCCAACAGACAGACGTCCCAGTTGTTCGAGAAGTTCGAGGGATGATGAGACAACTTAGACAAATCAGACAAATAGGCTAATTGGACTAAACAAATAAGACGAATAAACCCGTTGGCGGAATTAAGTACACTTTTCCACTCATTGTTTGAAGCACACAAATAAATTTTATGATTAGTTTTTCTTTTCTTTTGCCTGACCAAAAGAAAAGAAACCAA
>DLLF01000004.1:18447-82190 GCA_002477945.1 Bacteroidales bacterium UBA7569 | reverse complement strand
AGGGGGCTATAAGCAGCCTTAACCTACAGAGTGATTTGTGTCGGGCGTTGCCAAAAATATAAGTCACTCGAATTTCGGCGGAGACACAACTCGCTACGCTCAAACAGTATCTCCGCGGACCGAAATTCTCGCTCCATTTTTGACACCCGACACAATGCCGGAAGTGACAAACCTGCTGGCACGCATAGTTTGATTTAATTCCGCCAACGGGTTAATAAGACAAATAAGACTAATGGGACGGAGAGGGTGGATGGGGCAAGCGGCTGCCGTGATACACAGGGTGATATTCGGGAGGCATTTGGGCGATATTCGGGAGGTATTTGGGTATGTCGCAAGTATTTTGTAACTTTGCGCCACTTTGTTTGCGCTTTTCCCTGCATAGGCATGAGGCGAACGGAGGCACAGAACATTATTAAACAGAAAACACTTATCTATCAATGAATAAGAATACATTCATCGGCTTTCTACTTATCGCCGTTATCCTTGTAGGATTCTCTTTGTTCAATCGTCCGAGCAAGGAACAACTGGAAGCACAACGTCATTACAGGGACTCGGTGGCCTTTTCCCAACAATTGGAGCGAGAAGCCGCCATACAAGAAGCAAAAGCGGTGCGAGCCGCAGAGAGTCTGGTTCAGCCGACCACGACAGAAGACAGCGTTCTGCTTCACAAACAGATAGAGTTGGCATACGGAGAGTTTGCCCCTGCGGCAACGGGCAAAGACGGATACACCACCATCGAGAACGAGTTGGTGCGTCTGACCTTTGCCAACAAGGGCGGATTTCTTCACAAAGCCGAACTGAAGAAATACAAGACTTACAAAGACACCGTCAATTACCTTTGTCTGTTTGAAGGGCAGGAACAGGCACTGAGTTTCACATTGGTTACCAACAACAACCGCGTGCTTCACACGGAGAACCTGTATTTTGTCCCCAACGCCATAGAAACGGAAGCAGACGGTACCCAGTTGCTTCGTATGCGCCTGTCGGTGAGCGAAGAATCGTACATAGACTATGAATACCGTCTGCCCAAAGACGACTATATGTTGCGGGCAAGTATTCACGCTGCGGGTATGCAAGATATTCTGGCTCAGAACATGACGAGCATGGAGATGCATTGGCACCAACTGATCCGACAGCAGGAGAAAGGGCGTAAATTCGAGGAGCGTTACGCTACCTTGCAGTATATGTTCAAAGGAAATGACATCGAGAACCTGTCGGAGAGCAAGAATGACCAGAAATCCATCAACAACAGGCTGCAATGGATTGCCTACAAAGACCAGTTCTTCTCGACCGTTATCATCCCTGACGATGCGTTCACCTCGGCTCAGTTGGAAAGCAAAGTGATGCCGAAAACATCGGACTACATCAAACAATACGACACCAAAGCCGTGATAGGCTTCGACCCGACGGGCAGCAAGACGACGGACATGCGTATATACTTGGGTCCCAACCACTACCACACGTTAAAGGCATACGACAAGGACGTGGACAAAGCCGACCGGCTGCATTTGCAGGAGTTGGTGCCTCTAGGTTGGAAGATTGTCGCATGGATCAACAAGATACTGGTTATTCCGATGTTTGACCTGTTCACATCGTGGGGATTGCATATCGGTGTAGTCATTCTGCTGATGACTATAGTTATCAAGTTGATCATCTTCCCATTCACATTTACGTCTTACCGTTCGTCGGCGAAGATGCGTGTGCTGAAGCCTCAGTTGGACGCAATCAACGAGAAATTCCCGCCGGAAAAGATGCAGGAGCGTCAGCAAGCCACGATGGCACTATATCAGAGAGCGGGTGTCAGCCCGATGGCAGGGTGCTTGCCAATGCTGTTCCAGTTCCCCGTGCTGATGGCAATGTTCTGGTTTTTCCCGACCGCCATTGAACTTCGCGGGCAATCGCTCTTCTGGGCAGACGATTTATCGACCTACGACGCCATCGTATCGTGGGATACCTATATCCCCATCATATCGGGAACGTTCGGCAACCACATCTCATTGTTCTGTTTGCTGATGACCATTACGAACATCGTGTACACTTATCTGAACATGCAGACCCAGTCGGGAGGCAGCGAGATGAAGATGATGAAGTGGATGATGTATCTTATGCCCATCTTCTTTATGTTCGTATTCAACGACTATGCCGCAGGATTGAGTTACTATTACTTTGTTTCTCTGCTTATCACCATCGTACAGACATATATATTCCGTTGGTCGATCAACGATGAGAAACTGCTCCGCCAGATGGAAGCGAAACAGGCAAAGAATGCCAAGAATCCGAAGAAAAGCGGGTTTGTTGCGCGGTTGGAGAAGATGCAACGCGAACAACAGGCTTACGCCAAAGAACAAGCCAAGAAACGATATAAATAAGGCAAGCAGTTGGCGTTTGGATGCAAGAAGTGAAACCACAGGAGCGAATAGTGTTTGTGGGGGCGGGAAAATTAGCCACCAATCTCTCCGTTGCTTTACAAAAGGCAGGTTACACCATCACACAAGTCTATAGCAGAACCGAAGAAGCCGCAAAAGCACTCGGAGAGCGGCTCGGTTGCGCATGGACAAACTGTTTGGAGAACATTACAAAAGATGCGGATCTATATATATATGCTCTCACAGATTCGGTTCTTCCGCACATAGCAAGCCTGCCTATAGGGAACAAGGAAGCCATACATCTGCATACGGCGGGTTCGATAGACAAGGACGTTTTCTCCACCAAAAAGAGATACGGGGTACTCTACCCTTTCCAATCGTTCAGCAAGGAACAGTTGGCTGACTTTTCGCAAATTCCGATATTGGTGGAGGGGTCGGACGAAGGCGTTGAGGAAATTATCACGAGAACGGCACGGAATCTTTCCGAGAAGGTGTACAAAGCAGATTTGGAACACCGTCAGCGACTGCATCTGGCGGGCGTGTTTGCCAACAACTTCACGAATTGCATGTACGCTATCGCGGAAGAGCAACTTCAGAAAGCAGGACTTCCTTTTGATATTTTACTGCCTTTGATCCAGGAAACGGCTCACCGCGTGGAGACCATTGCCCCCCGCAAAGCGCAGACAGGTCCGGCACGGCGTCATGACACGAACGTGATGGAAAAGCACATACAACTATTACAAGACGACACATCCTTGGAAACATTATATCGTATAATCTCAACAAACATCATGAACCATGAAGCATAAACTCTTATTTATCGGTTTATTGGCATGCAGTCTGTTCTCATGCAAAGACAAAGGAGAAATCCGCATTGTCACACTCTCCATGCCTTCTTCCTTCCAGGAAGAAGCGGACCATCTTCCCAGTATCAGCGTATGGGGGAACGGAGTGGATAATGCCGAATTCGTTTTCTCCGGAAGAAACGCGGACGGACAATTGGAATACCGTTCCAAGCAGGCATTAAGCAACGAAATAACAGGCAATGTACGTATTGTGTGGCCTTACAGTGCAGAAACAGAGTATGACGGAGAAGTCGTCACTTTGCGCCAAAATGATGTGCAGACTCCCTCGAAACAAGCCCTTTATACAGGCGGCAATGGTATTCACGAGGGAGAAAAAGCCGTTATCCCCATGCGTATGATGACTGCACGTATCCAATTGACATTCAGCAATCTTCCCAAAGACGAACAGATTGTGTCCGCCACGTTGCGGTTAACTGCCAAAGAGGGTTATTCATCGGATTTATTCTACCAGGAAGCGACTTACAATTTTGCCACCAACCTATTGAAACCCAACACTTCGATACAGCGTTCCGCCTTCACCACATACGATGCGGACAACCAAAGCGGGACGACGACACTTTATTTGGGTGTGTTTCCCGAATCGTACAAAGACTGCAATCTATCCGCCGAAATCATCACATCGGGAGGCAACGGACATAACACATTGCACGTATTCCCATTTGAGGGGAAGACTTTTGCCAAATCGCAGACCTATACATACGACATTGATTTCGGAACGACACACGAGACAGGTGCCGCTTATATAACGGATGCACGGGGTGTTGTTTCCTTAGGACTTCCCATTGAGATTGACGGTACGACATTTGCGCCCGTCAATTTAGGATATGACGAACTGCAATCGCCATTCGGACTGCTCTACAAAACAGGCGATTTCACAGGAATGCCCTACCACGAAGAAAACCCTATTTCTGACTATTGCAACGACAAAGTTTCCGCCACAACCACTCTTGTGCCTACAGGTTGGCGGTTGCCTTCGGTTGCAGAAATGCAGAAATTAGTATCTGCCGTCCGTTCGGAAGGCTCCATTTGTGGCAACACTTTCGGCTGGTGTTTTTCCGGCAAACTCTATCTGCCCGCCACAGGGTGCATTGAAGAGGACGGCACATCCACTGCAAGACTTCAGGAAGGCTACTACCTCATTGACGACAGGCAGAACGGAGCAGCCGCACAGGGTACGGTTCTGCACATAACAGACAGCGGGACACAGGTAGAGGCTGCAAAAGGCGGTGCCTACGCCATACGCTTAGTGAAAGAATAAGGCATTGAATAACAGGAACAGAAAACGCAAAGCCCTTCGGAAGAGGGGCTTGACTCCCCCAACCCCCTCAAAGAGGGGGCTATAAGGGGGCTATAAGCGACCTCTATCCATTGGTTTATTTGCGTCGGGAGGAGGAAGACACCCGACACAATGCCGGAAAGGAAACCTCCCCAACCCCTCCAAAGAAGGGGCTAATAATGCCAACACTTTATTCATCTCTCGATGAGGGGTCGTTGAGGTCGGCTTGAGGGGTCGTAGGCGTAAGCGACTTTCCATACATCTTCCAGCCATCTTGAAAGACGGAATTGACAACAGCCGGCATAGGAAGATCACTCGTCATGTGCTTTATCCATTGAGGTGTACGGGACATGTTGAAAACTTTTGCGGAAAAGAGTTGCTTGTTAATAAGTTTATTCTATCTTTGCGGCAATCCACCCTCTTGAAAAGGGTAGTATTGCAATTGATTATCACATAGAAATATAACCTTATAAATTACGAGCATGGACACCTACATCATCAAACGTGACGGTAAGGAAGAGGTCTTTACCTTGGAGAAGATCAAGGATGCGATAGCGAAGTCGTTTATTGCGTCCGATTCGTTTGCCACCCAGGAAATACTGACAAGTGTTTTGGGGCACCTGCGCATCCACAACGGGATCAGCGTGGAGGATATACAGAACCAAGTGGAGTTGGCGTTGATGCAGGAAGGTTACTTCAAGGTAGCGAAGAACTACATGCTCTATCGCAACCGCCATACAGAAGACAGAGAGACCCGCGACAAGTTGGAGTTTCTGATCAACTATTGCGATGCATCGAACGCTGCGACCGGCAGCAAATATGACGCCAACGCCAATGTAGAAAGGAAGAACATCGCCACCCTGATAGGTGAACTTCCGAAGTCGAACTACATCCGCCTGAACCGCCGTTTGCTGACAGACCGAATCAAGGCGATGTACGGTAAGGAGTTGGCAGACAAATACATCTCACTCTTGAACCAACACTTCATCTACAAGAATGACGAGACGAGCCTTGCCAACTACTGTGCGAGTATCACGATGTATCCGTGGCTAATCGGCGGCACGATCTCCATCGGCGGCAACTCGACCCCTCCGACGAATCTGAAATCGTTCTGCGGCGGCTTCATCAACATGGTGTTTATCGTATCGTCGATGCTGTCGGGAGCCTGCGCTACACCGGAGTTTTTGATGTATATGAACTACTTCATAGAACAGGAGTTTGGCGAGGACTACTACAAACGCGCCGATGAGGTGGTTGATTTGTCGCTGAAACACCGTACGATAGACAAAATCATTACGGATTGCTTCGAGCAGGTGGTATATTCAATCAACCAGCCTACCGGTGCGCGCAACTTCCAAGCCGTGTTCTGGAACATCTCCTACTACGACAGATACTATTTCGAGAGTCTGTTCGGGAACTTCTACTTCCCAGACGGAAGCCAACCGCACTGGGACTCCCTGAACTGGCTACAGAGACGCTTCATGCATTGGTTTAATCAGGAGCGTACGAAGACGGTGCTGACATTCCCCGTTGAAACCATGGCCTTGCTGGCAGAGAACGGCGATGTGAAAGACAAGGAATACGGAGACCTGACAGCGGAGATGTATGCGGAAGGCCATTCATTCTTCACATACATCAGTGACAATGCGGATTCTTTGGCATCGTGTTGCCGTCTGCGCAATGAGATTACAGACAACGGATTCAGTTACACATTGGGAGCAGGCGGTGTATCGACCGGTTCGAAGAGCGTGCTTACCATCAACCTGAATCGTGCCGTGCAGTACGCAGTGAGAAACAATATACCTTATCAGAAGTATATCGAGGAGATAGTTGACTTGATGCACAAGGTTCAATTGTCTTACAACGAGAACCTGAAGAGCCTGCAAGCCAAAGGCATGCTTCCATTGTTTGACGCAGGATATATCAACATAGGAAGACAATACCTGACCATTGGCGTGAACGGATTGGTGGAAGCAGCAGAGTTTTTGGGTATGAAAATCAGCGACAATGACGAGTACGCCCACTTTGTACAGGAAGTATTGGGTATTGTGGAGAAACTGAACAAGCAATACCGCACGAAAGACGTGATGTTCAACTGCGAGATGATACCCGCAGAGAATGTAGGCGTGAAACATGCAAAATGGGACAAAGAAGACGGTTACCAAGTGCCGCGTGCATGCTACAATAGTTACTTCTATGTTGTAGAGGATACGTCGGTGAACGTTATAGACAAGTTCCGTCTTCACGGCAAGCGTTATATAGAACATCTCACAGGCGGTTCGGCACTACATTGCAATTTGGAAGAACATCTCTCAAAGGCACAATACCGGAATCTGCTACGTGTCGCCGCACAAGAAGGCTGCAACTATTTTACCTTCAACATCCCCAATACGGTTTGCAACGATTGCGGGCATATAGACAAACGCTACCTGCACGAGTGTCCCGTGTGCCACAGCAAGAATGTGGATTATCTGACACGTATCATCGGTTACCTGAAGCGAGTCAGCAACTTCTCCGAAGCCCGTCAGAAAGAGGCCGCTTCGCGCTACTATGCCAATATGCATGACAATCAGAACGAGAAGCAATTTGCTTCTGTGGAAGCAAAATAACAGAAGGATTCACTTATCGGGGGTTGGCCACAGCCAGCCCCCTGTTTGTTTTCGCATACGCCCCTATGCTCAAATACACAGACTACGATATTGTTTTCAGAGAGATACCCGACGAGACGACCCTTGCCATCAATCTGAGCAGGTGTCCGAACCGTTGCAAAGGGTGTCATAGTCCGCAACTGCGTGAAGACATCGGCGAAGAACTCACGACCGATGCGATGGACAATCTGCTGAGCCGATACGGGAACAGCATTACGTGTGTGAGTCTGATGGGCGGAGACGAAGACACAGAGGCGGTAGATGCCATGGCACAATATATCCGCAGACATGGTAAGCATGCGGCATGGTACTCAGGGCGACAGGCACTGCCTCAGAACTTTTGTGCGGAGCATTTCGATTATGTGAAGGTGGGTCCTTATATGGCAGAGTACGGGCCATTGGATTCGCCGACCACCAACCAGCGGTTGTATCAAATAGCCGACGGAAGGCTCACTGACATTACACAGCGCATGCAGAAAAAGTAGAAACATTTCCTCAAAAGGAGGAAAACTGCATTTTGCGGCGGAATATCGGTAAATATCCCCCCATCAAGTGCTATATATTAGTGTATATTTGCGGCAGAATAATCATTTAATTTTGCTGTAATATGAAGAACACTTTCTGTGGCATCACACTGGCGTCCACACTGATTCTTACTTCTTCTCTCGGTTTACCGGCTCAAACGGCACCATCGCCTGAAACAGCATGGCACGATTTGAGTGTTAACGAGATAAACAGGTATCCATTGCATACCGACTTTTTCGTATATGGCAGCAAGGAGGCTGCTCTCAACCGTTCAAAAGAAACGGAACAGACGTACTTGTCGCTGAACGGTGATTGGAAATTCAAGTGGGTGGAGAATGCAGACGAACGCCCCACCAACTGTTTCGGTACAGACTATGACGACAGTGCCTGGGGAACGATTCCAGTACCGGGAATCTGGGAGATGAACGGATATGGTGATCCTGAGTATGTAAACATAGGTTTTGCATGGCGCGGTCATTTCGACAACAACTATCCGTATCCCCCGACAAAAGACAATCATGTAGGCACTTATCGCCGCACAATTACCATTCCGGACAGTTGGGACGGGCAAGAAATCATCGCACACTTCGGTAGCGCGACGTCCAATCTTTATCTCTACGTAAACGGACAATTCGCCGGTTATACGGAGGACTCGAAAGTTGCAGCAGAATTTGATATCACGCCCTATTTACACAAAGGAGACAATCTCATCGCAATGCAAGTATTCCGTTGGTGCGACGGCAGTTACCTGGAAGACCAGGACTTCTGGCGTCTGTCGGGCATAGCACGCGACTGCTATCTCTATCAGAAGAACAAGACCAAAGGGATTGACGATATCCGTCTCTGCGCAACATTGGGAGATGACGGCAGCGGATGCCTGTCAGTAACTGTGGATTTGCGTGGAAACGAAACGGTATATGCTACACTTATTGCTCCAACAGGCGAGGAAGCGGTTCAGACCATACAACCCAAAAACGGCAGAGCGGAATGGGAAATGCGTCTGCCCAAGGTAGAGGCGTGGTCAGCGGAAATTCCTACACTGTACACGTTGTTACTCAGAGTCGGAGATCAGTATGTTGCGCAACGTATAGGCTTCCGCAGAGTTGAAATCAAAGACGGACAGTTGCTGGTGAACGGCAAACCGATCTTGATTAAGGGTGTCAACCGTCATGAGATAGACCCTGACGGTGGGTATCAGGTCAGTCGCGAGCGTATGCTTCAGGATGTGCAAATCATGAAGCAACTCAACGTGAATGCTGTACGTACGAGTCACTATCCTGACGACCCGTATTGGTATGAACTATGTGACAAATACGGACTATATGTATGCGCCGAAGCGAACATCGAATCACACGGATTCGGTTATGAAGACTCCGCACCGACATTTACTCCGATGTTCGGCAAGCAGATACTGGAACGCAACCAACACAATGTGAGCCAATTCCGTAATCATGCGAGTATCATCATTTGGTCGATGGGCAATGAGACCAAAGACGGCCCAAACTTTACGACGGCTTACAACTGGATTAAGGGACAGGACTCAAGCCGTCCCATCCACTTTGAACAAGCGGGCAAAACAGGTATCAACAGCGACATTTTCTGCCCGATGTATTATCACCCCGATTCTTGCGAGGCATATCTGAATAATCCCAACTATCATAACAAGCCCCTCATCCAATGTGAATATAACCATGCTATGGGGAATTCGTCGGGAGGTTTGGAAGTATATTGGAACTTAATCAGAAAATATCCTCATTACCAAGGTGGTTTTATATGGGATTTCGTTGACCAAGCACTTCACCGCTACCCAAATGATCCGGAGTGCAAGCATATCTGCACGTATGGAGGCGATTACAACAACTATGACCCGAGTGACAACAACTTCAATTGTAATGGTATCATCAGTTCTGATCGAGAATTGCACCCTCAAGCCGAAGAGGTACGCTATCAGTACCAGAATATCTGGGTGACGGTATCTAATTTTGAGAAAGGTGAGATAAACATCTACAATGAGTACTTCTTCCGCGACTTGAAGAACGTGTATTTGCATTGGAGTATCACAGAGGACGGAACAGAAACCCAGCAGGGTATTGAGAGCAATTTGAAAGCAAACCCGCAAGAAACCATACAATTGACATTACCCTACTCTTACGAGGCTTTGGACAAAAACAAAGAGTGTCTGCTGAATGTACAATTCTGCCTTAAAGAGTCTGAACCCCTGCTTGAGAAGGACTATGTCGTAAGCCATCAGCAGTTCAGTATAACCCCGACCGTAATGAGTATCCAAACTTTGCCTAACAAAGCAATGAAAGTAAAGGCAATTCTGGAATTCGACCCGGTAACAGGCTTCATCAGCAGATACGAAGTAAATGGCAAGAAGTATGTAGAGAAAGCCGGTGCATTGCGTCCCAACTTCTGGCGTGCGCCAACCGACAACGACATGGGAGCAGGATTACAGATAGAGAAGAAGATGTGGCGTAATCCGGAGATGAAACTTATCTCAATGAAAGATGCAAAAAAGAAAGGCATAAGAACGGTTGTCGCAGAATATGACATAGTTAACACAAACTGCAAACTCTCTATAACCTACGAATTAAGAACGGACGGGAGTCTTCTTATCCGAGAGAAATTCAGTCCGATGGCAGACAGCATTGTAGTGCCGGTACGCATTGGATGGCGTTGGCAGATGGACAAGGAACTGGATGAGATACGCTACTATGGCAGAGGTCCTATCGAAAACTATGCTGACCGTCTGCACTCGCAACCGATTGGCATCTATACACAAAGTGTCAGCGAACAGTTCCATTCGTATGTCCGTCCGCAGGAGACCGGCTTGAAGAGTGATTTGCGTTGGTGGGAGATCTACAACTCGACAACTGGCAACGGTCTGAAGATTATGTCCTCTCAACCCTTTGCCGCTTCGGCTCTTCCCTACACCTTGGAGGAACTGAGCGAAGGCGATCAGAAAGCACAACGTCACCCTTACGAACTCAAGGAAAGCGGCTATACAGAGGTTTGCATCGACGGTGTACATGCCGGTATTGGCGGTATTGATAGTTGGAGCGGCTTTGCAGAAGCGCTGCCTGATTGGCGTGTGAAGAACGCTGAGCAAGAGTATGAATTCCTGATATGTCCCATGCAGAATAATCAGAAATGATGAAAAGATTGTGTTTATGTGTGGTGGCTATCTGCGTGATGCAGGTAGCCACTTGCGCAGATGAGAGAACATATTGGGCAGACTTTGCCTATAGACTCTCTCAGCCTGTGTTGGAACCGTTCTCCAAAGGGGAGTTGCAAGCCACTATGCTGACAGAGTTCAGTCCTTCGTTTGACAACAGACAACGGAAAGTGGTGTATATGGAATGTTTCGGGCGGCTGATGGCGGGTATTGCCCCATGGCTTGATCTCCCTGATGATAATAGTAAGGAAGGACAACAGCGCAAACAATGTAGGGAATGGGCATTGCGTGCGTACGCCAACGCTGTGGATCCCGATAGTCCCGACTGCCTGCTATGGGAGGGAGAGGGACAGATTCTTGTGGACGCAGCCTACATCGCCGAGAGTTTCCTGCGTGCCTACGATGCCCTGTGGGAGCCTCTTGACGAAACGACCAAAGCACGGTATATACACAATTTCCAGCAATTGCGGAAGATTGACCCTCCCTACACCAACTGGTTTTTGTTCTCTGCGGTGGTGGAAAGTTTCCTGGCAAAAGCAGGTGCTGAGTTCGATGTCTTCCGCATCAATACCGCTTGCAGAAAAGTGGAAGAGTGGTATGTAGGCGATGGCTGGTTTGCAGATGGAGAACACTTTGCCTTCGACTATTACAGCAGTTACGTGTTCCATCCCATGTACTTGGAAACGCTTGCCACCATGTCGGAACTTGGCATCAATACCCGTCTTGACTATCCTCGCTACTACGAACGGCAACTGAGCCGCACACAGCGCTATTCCTGTATCTTGGAGAGGTTCATATCCCCCGAAGGCACATTCCCTGTTGTTGGTCGAAGTGCCACCTACCGTATGGCTGTGATGCAGCCCTTGGCTATGATGGCATGGCAACAGACCCTGCCCGAAACATTGAGCAACGGACAAACCAGACACGCACTGAGTAAGGTCATGCACCGTATGCTCGACAAACAAAACAATTTCAACAAAGCAGGCTACCTCACCCTGGGGTTCTGCGGTTCGCAACCCGAATTGGCGGATTGGTACACCAACAACGGAAGTCTCTACATGACCTCGCTCATCCTTCTTCCGCTCGGACTCGATGCCAAGCACCCCTTTTGGACGGACAAGCCCGAACCCACCACGCAGGAAAAAGCATGGAACGGAATGTCTTTCCCGAAGGATCACGTAGCCGTTGATACGATTATCACTAAAGACAAATGGTAATGAAACGATTCTTTCTTTTCCTTGTTCCTTTCTTCGCATGGGGAACCGTGCAAGCAGGGAAAGCAGAACGTCTGCAAGACCAGCAGACTCTGACCGACACACTTTGTTATGTCAACCGCCATTGGCAGCAGACACACGCACCGGAAGCAACTGCCTTCTGGCACAATGCTGCTTACCACACAGGCAATATCGCTCTCTATCACCTCTCCCGCGAACAGGCTTTTTTGGAGTATTCACGATCATGGGCGGAGCATAACCGATGGCAAGGGGCTACCGAAAAAGACACGGCCCTTTGGCAATACAAAACCTATGGCGAAGATCAGCAGCACGTACTCTTTGCCGACTGGCAGACTTGCTTTCAGACCTACATCGACCTCTACAACATCTATGGCGACAAAGAACAAAGACAGCAATGGTTGGGACGAAGCCTTGAGGTGGTTAATTACATCCGTGACCATCAGGAGAAAGACTATTGGTGGTGGATTGATGCCCTCTATATGGGTATGCCCGAGATGAGTCAACTCTATGTGCTGACCGGTGACATTCGCTATATAGATAAGATGGAGGAGTGTTTCCTCTATACCGACAGTTTGCTCTTTGATGCGGAAGAGTCGCTCTACTATAGGGATGCACGCTATGTCTATCCGCAACACAAAACCGATAGCGGAAAGAAGGACTTCTGGGCTAGGGGAAATGGTTGGGCTATTGCCGCTTTTGCCAAAGTGATGCAGGATATTCCTCAGACCCACCCGCTCTACTCCACTCTGCGTAGCCGCTTCACTCGGATGGCGTATGCCCTGCGCGACCTACAGCAAGCCGAAGGCTATTGGACCCGCAGTCTGCAGGACGCAGACTTTGCCCCTGGCGAAGAGACCAGCGGGACAGCGTTCTTCCTGTATGGAATCACATGGGGCGTAAATCATAATCTGCTCAAGAAAGAAGACTTCCAGGTAGCCATCAGCAAAGGCTTCGATTACTTGCTCCACCATGCCTTGCAAAAGGACGGAACAGTGGGCTATGTACAACCTATCGGCGACAGAGCCTTGCCCGGACAGGTTCTCAGTGCCACCTCTACTGCCGACTTTGGCGTAGGTGCATTCCTCCTGGCAGGAACGGAGTATGTGCGCTATCTGTCGGAACAAACCGTGGAGGTATATCTCCACACGGAACAAGCCGCTCAGCGTATTCCTAAAGAGATTTACGGACAGTTCGCCGAGCATTTGGGTTCCTGCATCTACGGAGGAATATGGGTTGGAAAAGAATCAAGTATTCCTAATACCAACGGCTACCGAAACGATGTCCTGCAAGCACTCAAAGACCTCCATATCCCCGTCATGCGTTGGCCTGGAGGTTGCTTTGCCGACGATTACCATTGGCGCGACGGAATAGACGATCCCGCCTCGCGCCCGAAGATTGTAAACACCTATTGGGGAGGAACCACAGAGGACAACTCCTTCGGTACCCACGAGTTTCTCAATCTCTGCGAACTTCTCGGGTGCGAGCCGTATGTGAGTGCCAATGTCGGCAGTGGCAGCGTGGCGGAAATGTCCGACTGGGTGGAGTATATGACTTCCGATGCACAGACCCCACTGACGGAATTGCGCAAACGGAACGGGCGTGAAAAACCATGGAAGATTAAGTATATCGGCATCGGAAACGAAAGTTGGGGGTGCGGAGGACAGATGACACCCGACTACTACAGCGACCTCTATCGCCGCTATGCCGAGTTCGCACGCAACTATAGCGGAAACCGCCTCTACAAGGTGGCAAGCGGGGCAAGCGACTACGACTATGCATGGACGGAGACTCTTATGCAGAAAGTGGGAAGACGCATGAACGCACTTTCTCTCCACTACTACACCGTCAAAACATGGGATGGTGACAAAGGTTCTGCCACACAGTTCTCCGACAAGGACTATTATTGGACCTTGGGCAAATGCCGCGGTATCGAACCCGTACTGAAACGCCACTGCGACATCATGGATAAGTACGATCCCGAACGCCGTGTCAGTCTCTTTGTGGACGAATGGGGTACATGGTGGGCACAGGAACCTGGCACGATCGACGGACATCTCTATCAACAGAACACCATGCGCGATGCTATGGTGGCTGCCCTCTCGCTGAACATCTTCCATCAATACACCAACCGCATTGGCATGACCAATATCGCACAAGTGGTGAACGTGTTGCAAGCCATGGTAATGACTCGTGAGGATAGTATGTTCTTGACACCTACCTACCACGTCTTCCGTATGTATATGCCTCACCAAGAGGCACTGCATATCCCCATCACGATAGAGAGCAACACCATTCTGCAGCAGGCGGACGGTATCCTTGCCGATGTACCGCAAACCGATGCGACGGCATCTCTCTTGGACGATGGAAGCATTGTGGTAAATGCGTGCAACACCGACCTCTATAACTCGCAAACACTGCGGCTGCACGTGGGCAAAAATGGGTTACAGGTAGCGGAATCGGAGATATTGCACGCCATGCACCCGCAGGCACACAACACCTTTGCAGCACCCGATGCCGTAAGCCCCGCCCTGTTCAGCGGCTACCGCATAGATGGCGACTGCATACTATTGGATTTGCCGCCACTGTCAATCGTGAAACTCAAAATACAATGAATGCATCGATGAAATGAAGTCAAATTTGTAGATTAGCGAATCTGTTCCTTTCGGCATTGTGTCAGTACATCAAGCAATAAACACCGCAAAGCAGTAAGAAAGGAAATCATAGAACTGCAAGGCACAGGCATCAACCTTTTTGAGGTTGATGCCTGTGCCTTTTGATAGGATACTTACTCTTTGACGAAATAAATGGGATAGCAATCATTTTTAATTGTATCTGCATTCTGCTGATTCGGCTCATTAGTCTAATTAGTCCAATCCTTCCTGTAATCTTCCTTGCACTTGCCTGACTGCCAAGTAGCCGTTTGTGCATTCCTACGACCCCTCAAGCCGACCTCATCGACCCCTGAAGCACACTCCATCAGGTTTCCTATTCGACCTATTCGTCCTATTAGACACATTCCCCTATGAGACCTATTAGTCCTATCCGGCTCATTCGTCCAATCCAACCAATACTCTTAGAACGCACTGCCCAAGTCTTCCAAATCACTGATTTCCTGAATATAAAGACAAAAAGTTGATTTTTTGCAAAAAAAATGCTCTATCCGTAAAGCGGCTTACTTTATTCTCTTATTCGGATTATTTTCAACTTTTCTGTCATGGGCAGGGTCTAATTTTGCGACCGAGAAAATCGCAAAACAAAATGAAAAAACCTATGTCTATTATCATGCCTGCCTTTGTGTTGCTTATGGTAACACTTGGGGTGGTTGCATGCAATCCCAACAACGAAGTAAAAGAAAATCCCACGATTACACTGGAATTGAGTGCTGTCGGCACCAACAATGTTTCGTGCTTGGTTACTATTAAATCTGACGAGGAAGTGAACTTTGCCGGTTTGCGTTATTCCTTGGTGGACAGCGAAGAATCGTTCGAGAAATACATCACATCCGACGAACTCATTGGAGAAAACTACGTGGACATCACCAATATGGGCAAGCGCAAAACCTATCGTATCATGGCTTTCGCCGACATTGTGGGTCAGGATAGTTTTGTCTATTCCAACACCATAGAAGTAACAACCGGTGACCCCGTGGATTTGCAGTTGGTAAGCAAAAACGACAATAGCATTACTTGCAAACTGGTGGTAAACACACCCATGGAAGTCTATATTAAAGGATATACTTGGAAGAAAAAGAGTGCAAAAGGAGATCCTGAAATCGTTTATGTGGATAACAGCGAAAAGGAAACCGAGTTCACCCTCACAGGTTTGGAAAAACATCAGACCTACACATTGACCGCCTTTGCACAAGTCGAAGGGAATGACTCGTTCACCTACAGCGATCCGTTGGACGTATTCACGGGCGAAGTGGTAGTGGATGGTGACTATCAGTTGGTATTTAGCGAAGAGTTCAATGGCACTGGCGCACCCGATCCCAACATCTGGAGTTTCGAAGAAGGAGAATATATCCGTAACCATGAGCCTCAGTTCTATAGCAAGAGCGTGGAAAACGCCTACCAGGAGGACGGCTGCTTGCATATCGTGGCACGCAAAAACCACATGGGAAGCGATGGCACGGTACACAACTATACATCTGCCAGCATGACCACAAGCAAGTCGTTCGTATGGTGCTACGGGAGAATGGAAGTACGTGCCAAAATCCCGACAGGATCCGGACTGTGGCCGGCTATCTGGATGGTAGGTAACGACTACAACTGGCCGAGCAACGGAGAGTTGGACGTCATGGAATACTACCGCGAGAAAATCCTGGCAAACGCAGCATGGGGAAGCAGCAAGCAGTGGACGGCTATATGGGATTCCTCTTCCAAACCGATGAGTTACTTTGAAGCGAAGAACCCCAATTGGCGCAATGAGTTCCATATCTGGGTCACTGAATGGGACGAAGACTACATCCGAATCTTCCTGGATGATGAACTGCTTAACGAAATTGACTTGAACAAGACCTACAACCAGGGCGGATACAAAGGCAATACGGAAAACCCGTTCCGCTACCACAAGGCAGGTTGGGGCGACTATATCTGGCTCAACTTGGCATTGGGGGGAGACAACGGTGGAACAATCGACGACTCACTGCTACCTGCTACCTACCTCGTGGACTATGTACGGGTATATCAGAAGCAACGTCTCCCGGAATAATGACAACACACAAATAACTTTACATAACTAACCCTATTAAAAAACAACAAAATCATGAAAAAGAACATGTTTTGGAAGGCAGGGTGCTGCCTGAGTGCTATGCTCTTGAGCGTGGCTATGATTAGTTGCAATGGCAACAATCCTGATGATCCGAATGTAGAACCTAACCCAAGCGGAAACAATGACTTGGTACTCTCCGTTTCAAGTGTTAACGTGGGACAAGGCGAAGACGCTAAAGTAGAAATCACTTCCGGTAATGGTGGTTACATCGTTATCAGCGCAGACGAAACAGTGGCTACGGCTACCGTCGCAGGGACAACCGTTACAATCCACGGCGTGAAAGGCGGAAGCACAACTATCAGCGTGAAAGACGCCGCTAAGAAGGCTAAGCCTATCGCAGTGAAAGTATCAGCATCGGGTACGAACAACATCAACACTTCTGTTATGTACACCATTGAGGCTACATCAGACGAGTGGAGTCAACAAGGAGATGCATGGGGAAACACATGGGCTAATTACAAAGGTCCTAAAACTTACGATCCATCTCCTATTTGTACAAAACGAGACTATGTTGGGCATGCTAATAATTGGTTGAAATACGACAATGACGACATTAAAGAGTTATTCGAGGCAATAGACGATGATAATGTCTTTGTATGTGCCGGACTTGGATATGAAGGAACTCTTGACTTTGGACATGCTGCTATAGTATTGTTGCTCACCGATGAAGATGACCCTGCGCATCCTGGTATGAAGAAAGTTACAGTTTTAAGTACAAATGCTGCTGCTTATGTAGCATGGAATGGGTACACATCCACTCCTGGCACAGCATGGTATGACCCATCAGATGGCAGTTTCACCATAAAGAACTGTAAAGGTCATCTCGGATGGGAAAATGGAGCGAAGCCTTTTGAATTTTGCGCAGACCGCAAGTACACTCCTCAGAACTAAAGTCTAACAATCTCCTTGCCTGCTCACGGGCAGGCGGGGAGATTATTATTGTTTTATTTCACCATGAAACGCGTTTACTTATCTATGGTAGCGGCAAGCCTGAGTCTTGCTCTCTTTGCTACCGATTACAACGTAAATTCAGCAACTGCTGAAGACATTCAGATCACCACAGCGGGTACACACCATCTGATCGGTGACGGTTCACAAAGCAAATACAAAGTCGTTGTTGCCGAGAACCTCGGCGACGTTACACTGCTTTCTTCCAACGTAAAGGCTTATCCTGAGACCTCGAAGGGCTCGGGATTGGTTATCGGCAAAGGCACGAACGTGACTCTGAAATTGGACGGTACAAACTATTACCGCGGAAAATCGGGCGGCGCAGGTATTCAGGTGCTTGGTACGCTGACGATTGAAAGCAACGGCAATGCAGCCGACTCCCTCTACACACAAGGTTCCGATGCTGCCGGTATCGGCGGTCAGAAGAGCGACAGTGTAGGTGCCATCGTGATCAACTCAGGCAAAATCTACTGCCTTGGTACGGGCGCCAGTGCATCGCTCGGTGCTGCCACGGGAAGTGCTTCCTATATGTCTGCCGTAACTATCAACGGAGGTTATGTGGAAGCCTACAACAATACAAAGGGTTGTGCAATCGGTTGCGGCACAAGCAACAGCAAAGGTTTCGGAACGATCACCATCAACGGAGGTATCGTGATAGCGACAACCAACGACCCTGCCGCTATCGGTACGAACTACAACATTAAGGCTGGCGGCAAGATCTACATCAACGGAGGTACTATCTATGCAACCTCCGGCGGATATGTAGCAGACATCGGCGAAGCGTACGCTTCCTCTATCGAAGAGATGGTGGTGACCGGCGGTGCTATCTATTGCCTGAAGAAAGGGACTATCTCATCGAAAGCAGTGGACGCCAACGGCAATGCGGTGAAAGCATTCACCACCACCCTGAAGGGCGTGAGCGAGGCTACACGTATTGAGTACGGTCAAATCACGGGAACAGACTATTCAGTGGTTCTCGGCACGGACTATGGTATCAAGGACGCTTACACGAAAGCAGACGGAACCGTAACGTTCTTCCTGCCGGAGTATCCCGAAGATGCAAAGGCTGTCATCAACACCAAGGTTATTGACCTAAACAACGCCATCAACATCACGGAAGCAGGTTCTTACACAGTCGAGGGAACAGGCGCAGCAACAAGCAACGGCATCAACGTAGCCGCCAACTTGGGTGATGTCTATCTCAACATGGCCAACGTGAACATCACGACGGCAACTGCAATGAACATCGGCGCAGGCTCAAGAGTAATTCTTATACTCAACAACGTGGAGTTGAACGGTGCTGTTGTATGCAACGGCGAGTTGGTAATCAACGATGCAGCCATTAAGGTAACGGGCAACGTATCGGGTACAGGCGTTATGACCATCAACGGCGGCACACACTATTTCAAGGGTGCGAACACCATGAGCAAAGCGGTTGTCAACGGCGGCAGCATCGAGACACGCGATGCAGCAGGTGCGCTTGCAGGCTGGACGAATGCAGTAAACGGCGAGAACAAGGCATTGGCATTGTTCACCGCCAACTTCAACGGCTTGGCAGGCAAGAAGATTATGAACGGTAACGTACGTGGCACGGGCTATGAATTCGACCTCGCGACCTCTTACAATGTAGTTGATATGTACACCGGCGCAGACGGCAATGTATATCTTTACATCCCCGCACCGGTTCCGGCAGACGCTGTAGCCGAGTTCAACACTTTGGTTACTATCTACACACAGGAGACCGAGGCAATCAACATCACCGATGCAGGCAAGTACCGCATTGTGGGCGAGGGTGACGGAAGCAGTGCACAGAACCGTACTTCTTTCGCTATCAACGTGGCAGAGAACTTGGAAGGCGATGTGGACATCACCATTGAGAACGTATATATCAAACCTGAAGGCAAGGGCAACGCATTCAACATCGGTGCAGGCACGAACGTACTGCTCCACTTGGAAGGCTACAACCGCTTCGACGGACGAAGCAGTTCCGCAGGTATCAACGTATTGGGCAACCTGACCATTGACGGCGAGGGTACACTCTACTGCCAAGGTGACTACGGACCGGGTCTTGGTGCCGTATCGAAAGCCCACATGGGCAACATCACCATCAACGGCGGTGAGATTATCGCCAAAGCAGGCAACGAGTGTGCCGGCATAGGTGGAGGAAACAGCACTTATATGGGCAACATCACCATCAACGGCGGTTACATTGAGGCAACCGGAGCCGTATATGGTGCCGGTATCGGCAGCGGTATCTACTCCAAGGGTGCCAACAACGACACAGAAGATGCCATCATCACCATAACAGGCGGAACAGTCATAGCAAAGAAAGGCAATCCTTCCAAAGGCGCAATCGGTCGCGGTGAAGGTTCTTCCAGCAAGATGAAGATTGTTATCACCGGTGGTTCCATCTATACTTACGGTGAGGCTATTGCTCCTGCTCCGGTTAATTCATTGGAGGAAGGCGAGGAAGTAGTACTCTTTGAGGCACAGTTGGCAGACCAACCGATGACACGCATTTACGGCGGTCACGTAGGCACCATCCAATTGGGTAAGGACTATGGTATGAACGACGTCTATACCGATGCAGAAGGCAAGTTGTTCTTCTATCTTCCCGCACAGGAAGAGGGCGTAGAGGTGGTTCTCTCCACGGAACCCGACCACGGCACAAGCATTGCCAACACAGAGAACAATGTTCACGTATATGCCCTGACAGGTGCTATCCGCATCGAGGGCGCGACGGGACAGGCTCTCTGCATATATGACTTGAACGGTCAGTTGGTAGCAAGCCAGCAACTCGGCGCAGAAGAAACTATTGCACTGAACAGCGGTTTCTACCTTGTGAAGGTAGGTAACGGTACAGCCAAAGTGGTTATCCGCTAAACACAACAAAGCAGAGATGGAGGGGCAGCGATGTCACTTCATCCCTGCTTGATTAAAGAAACATCACAATAACATAACAATAATACATCTATGAAAAAACATTTTCTTATGCTGGCAGCCGCATGTGCTACTCTTCCCGCTATGGCAGAGTACAAGGCTGAATTCAACACAGACGAAGCAACTGTCATCAACATCACAGAGGCAGGAAACTACCGTGTTTACAACGAATTGTTCGCACAAACCAACGTACCTATCGTGGTAAGCAGTGATATTGCAGACACCGTGTTCATCACCTTGGAGGACGTTAACATCGTTCCCGAGGAGGACGGAAGCGCCCTGGTTATCGGCGAGAACTCGGTAGTGGTAGTGAACTTGGGCGGCGAAGACACAGAGAGTATTCTCAAGGGCAAGAACGGTTGCGGTATTGAGGCAATGGGTGACTTAGTCATCAACGGTACGGAGAACAACCTGCTGACCTGCACGGGTTCAGGGCGTTCCGCTGCCATCGGAACAACAGGCAAAAGCACAGCAGCCGGCAGCATCACCATCAACGGCGGTGATATCACCGCCAAGGCAGGCAGCGAGTCAGCAGGTATCGGCGCAAGCAACGCAGGCCGTTTGGGTGACATCACCATCAACGGCGGTTATGTGAAAGCAACAGGCGGTGCTTATTCATCGGCTATCGGTGCATCTTACGTAAGCAAGGGAACAGCCACTATCACCATCAACGGTGGTATGGTGGAAGCACAATCAGGGTACTACTGCAAGAACAGTTCTATCGGTAAAGGTAACGGTACTCACAGCGGAACCGTGTCCGTAGTTGTTCTTGGCGGTTCTATCATAGCCAAGGGCGAAAAGGGTGCCATGGACGGTGTACTTTACAAACCTACGAACAACAATGATGACGTGGTATTGTTCACATTTGTTTTGCCAGATGCCCCTGCGACGCTCGTAACGGAAGGTCATATCGGCGATATGAAGTTGGGTGCTGATTACGGTATCAAGGACGTTTACACCGATGAGGAAGGCAAACTCTATTTCTACCTGCCCGAGACAGCAAAGAACGCTGAAGTGGTTATCAACGGCGTGAAAGTACAGGAAGCCGGTGAAAGCGGCGATGAAGAAGGTAACGGTGTGGAGAACACATTTGGTGACAAGACCAACATTGATATCATCAACACCGTTAACGGGCTCATCATCAACAACACCGAGAACAATCCGGTATCTATCTGCGACTTGACAGGCAAGACTGTTATGGAAGGCGTTGTCAAAGACAACGAGCCTATCCAATTGGCTGAAGGCTTGTACATTGTACGCGTAAACACTGTAGGAAACTTCAAGTGCATCGTTAAATAACAATCCTATTAATTCACTTCTCTGCCTCGTCGGGAGACAGAGAAGTGAATTATATTTTGCGTTTGTTCTATGAAAGGAGTATTTCATTAAGAGTATTTATAGACGTCCTAGTTATTCGAGAAGTTCTAGGAATTGCTTTTAATCTCTCTGTGAGAAGTCGTTGAGGGGTCGTCCAAGTCTCGATGAGGGGTCGAAGAAATTAACAAATTGACGATAAGACCTCCCCACCCCCTCCAAAGGAGGGACAAAAAACATCTTACTGATTTCCAGTTTAAGGTTCGATGCAATTTCGAGGGGATTGACAACCGGAGATTTAACAGAAAACGACACGAAAACTTTCAGGGATAAACCCATCAGAACAGAGAACAAACGTTAATTACTACAAAAACACGGGAAACAGGATTCCGAACTGCAATGAAAAACGTATTTACTTACACACTGATTTTACTTTTTGCCCTGTCTGCAGCAAGTTGCAAGCACAAGGAAGTGCGCACGACTTTTACACCTGGGCAATACTGGTATGACAACCATAAACAACTCATCAACGCACACGGCGGCGGTATTCTTCCATACAACGGCACGTATTATTGGTTTGGCGAATACAAATCGGATACTACGAGCGCAGCGATGACAGGTGTAAGTTGCTACTCCTCGAAAGACCTATACAACTGGAACTATGAAGGCATCGCCCTGAGCGTATCCGACGACCCGACCTCCGACATTGCAAGAGGTTGCATACTGGAACGCCCGAAAGTGATCTACAACAGAGCAAACAGACTGTTTGTGATGTATTTCCATCTGGAACTTCGCGGACAAGGCTACAGCGCAGCGCGCGTAGGCATAGCCGTGAGCCAACACGTAGCAGGACCTTACAAATTTCTGCGTTCCTACAGACCTAACCCAGGTGTTCAGCCCTTGAATCTCACCATAGACTCCACCTTGAAACCCATAGGCGAGTATGAATGGTGGACACCGGAATGGACCGAAGCCGTACGCAAAGGTCTATTCACAGAACGCGACCTGAAAACAGGACAAATGTCGCGCGACATGACCCTCTTTGTTGATGACAACGACAAAGCCTACCACATCTATTCTTCCGAAGAAAATCTGACACTCCATATAGCCGAACTGACGGACGACTACCTTATGCACAACGGACGCTATATCCGTATAGATGCCGGCGGTCACAATGAGGCACCAACTCTATTCAAGAAGGACGGCAAATACTTTATGATAACCTCGGGTTGCACGGGTTGGGCACCCAATGCAGCACGCCTGCTGACAGCCGATTCGATTATGGGCGAATGGAAACGTCTGCCGAACCCATGCAGAGGGGATGATGCAGAACTGACATTCCACAGCCAGAGTACATACGTATTGCCCGTGAACGGCAAGAAAGATGCTTACATATTCATGGCAGACCGTTGGAAACCCGAATGCCATACGGAAGGAACTTATATTTGGCTTCCTATCCAGTTTGAGGACGGGCTCCCCTACTTGGAATGGAAAGACGAATGGGACTTGAGCATCTTTGACAAACAAGACCACAACGCACAACAGCAATAATACCTTATGAAAAGACTAACTACATTATTCTTAGCCGCTATCGTTTCGTGCCTGACGTTTGCACAGGTGGATACAGAGTTCTGGTTTGCCTGCCCTGATTTATCAGCGATACACTTTGAGACGAGTATACGCCTATGTGTGACCACCTTTGATCAGCCGGCCACAGTAACCATCAGCCAGCCTGCGAATCCCTCGTTTGCAGTTATTACGGAGAATGTGCCTGCCAACAGTTACAAAAACATAGACTTGGGAAGTCTTCTGAACAAAGTGGAGACGACTCCGGGTGCCGTTCGCAAGACAGGCTTGCTCATCCAATCGACTTCCCATATAACCGCCTATTATGCCAACTACCGAGACAACAGCGAGATATACTCTCTGAAGGGGCGCAATGCATTGGGAACGGATTTCGTTATTCCGACTCAATACAGTTATGAAAACAGCGACCAATACGGCGGCAGCTCGTCGGTGGAGATCGTTGCGACCCAAGACGGCACAGAAGTGACCATCACTCCGAGCCATGCGTGCGTGGGTTATCCAGCCAACAAGCCATTTACCATAACGCTGAATCGGGGAGAATCGTTTGCTCTGCGTGCGAAGTCGATGACTGCGTTAGGGCATCTATTCAACACGCGCATCAAATCCACCAAGCCCATTGCCGTAAATTACACAGACGACTCCGTAGCCAGTCCGGGTGTTGACCTCATCGGTGATCAACTGGTACCTATAGAGTTGGCAGGTCAGAAATATGTAGCAGTACGCTATGCGGGAAAAGTGGAAGAACTCTACTTCTTCCCCACAACAGAAGACTCGACACACATCTATGCCAACGGTACGTTGGTTGACTACATTGCAGGCAATGCGGATGTAACAAAAGCCGGCAAGGCCAAATTTGTCCTGCCCACGGGTGCGACCTACATCACGGCAGACAACCCGATTATCGTACTTCAGGTGACCAGCAACGGCACAGAGCCCGGCAGTGCGATTCTGCCTCCAATAGAGTGTACGGGTTCGGACGAGATTGCTTACAAGTTTACGCAATCATCGGGTGCCTCACTGAGTATCGTAACCAAGACGGAATATGTGGACGGATTCACCATCAACGGACAAGCCTACCTGCTGCCGAAAGAGTATTTCACTCCGGTGCCCGCCGCTCCCGAATGGTCGTACACCTACAAGCCGGCTCCCAATGCTTCGCAGATACTGCGCGTAAAGAACAGCAAAGGGATTTTTCATATGGCCGTGATTGACAATCCAGGTACCACATGTTCGCTGGGTTATTTCTCAAACTTCAATACCGTTCCCCTTGGTATAGGAAGTGACAAGCAGTATTACCTTGACGGCAACGAACTACACTTGAGTATCGCCAATCCCGAGGAGTTCACAGACATTGAATGGTGGGGACCAAACGGTTTTCATTCGACAGAAGCATCACCCGTTATCCGCGATGTGACGGAAGCCAATGCAGGGACCTACGTAGTTACAGCAAGCCACAAGGAAGGCTGCCGCACCACACCGGACACTATGCGTGTGAGCATCTACAAGCCGAGAAACCACTACGTAAGTGTATGCTACGGAAACACCGACTCGATAGAGGCTGAGGGTGTAGGTCCTTACAAGTGGATTCCAACGACATTACCCAATGAGAAGAAAGTGCCTATCAATACAACAGAGGACGGGATATACGTGGTGGAAAGCCATAAGTTGGGCGTCAACCGCATCAGCAATACGGCTTTCAGGAACGAGAACAGCCAGCCAGGCGATGTGCTTTGGCAAGAGACGATTGTCAACGTGACAACGGATGTGGAGAATGCCATCTCGGGCATATTCACCACTCCTGACACGCTGACCGCGCCGCGACTCTACTATACCATCAATGATGTGAAAGTGGGAGAATCGTTCACTCCTTCCGCTACCGGCACCTTGGCAGAGTTTGCGTGGACACCCAATGCAAACACGGCAACGCTGAAGATTATGGCAGAGACGACATCGCCTGCCGGAGCCTATGTGGAAGCAAAAAATCTTTCTTTCGCTCCCGTATATGCCGTTACGGACTCGTTCTTCGTGACCGTCCGCGACTCGTTGATCCCCACTATCACCGGTGATCAGTATATTTGTTCGGGCAAAGCCGTTGTGAGCGTTGACGGTGACTATGACACCTATCAATGGAGCAACGGTTCAACCGAAAAAACAACCACATACAATAATTTTGGTAATATTTGGGTAAAAGTAACGAAAGATGATTGTCATGGCACAGGTTTTGCGGAGATTTTTAATCCTGCTGCATTGTCAATTGTGCTTGACCCGCTACCGAAGATTTGTCATGGGGACGACACATTGACAGTTACCTATCAGTTAGGTTCGGGTTCGCTGGCATCGTACGATATTCTCTTTGATGCACAGGCACAGGCTGCAGGTTTCGCGGAGGTACGCAACCAAGTACCTAACGGGACAGATTTCAAGATAGGAATCCCTGCAACCGCTCCTGCCGATGTATATAATGCACGTCTTGCATTCCTTGACCCGATATGCCAAGACACCTCGGCTCTACCCATTGAGATTGCAGTGCGTTACAGGGAGACCATCGTACAACGTTGGAACGATGTATTAGGTATTCGCAACGCTGACTACAACGACGGAGGTCACACCTTCACCGCCTATCAGTGGTACAAAAACGACGAACCGATAGCAGGAGAGACACGGTCGTATCTCTATGTAGCAGGAGGAACACTCAATACGGCAGACGTTTACACCTGCCTGCTTACCCGAGAGGACGGCACACAACTCTTCACGTGTGACTATTCGCCCATTGCAGACCCAAAGGCAGATGACCCAATCGTATTGGGATCATCGAACAATGTAGCCCCAAGCGAGCAAATACGCGTCCAGAATCTTCAGCAGGAGGCACTTGCCACGGTTTACAACATATTCGGCACCGTAGTAAGCACAACAATGCTCACTCCCGACGAAAACGTTCTATACGCCCCTGCCGAGACTGGCATTTACCTACTACACATTGAGAACAAAGAAAACAACAGAAAACCAACCACATTCAAACTGATTGTACATTGACACCATGAAGAGAACACTTCTTATTATGCTTACCTTATACCTACTCTATCCGTATGCGTTTGCACAGAAGGATACGGAGTTTTGGTTTGCATGCCCCAATATCGTTGAGGGAGGAGGCGCACACTCTGACAACCACATGAAACTCTGTTTCATCTCCTACGATGAACCAACCGTGATTCGCATAGAACAACCTGCAGCCGATCCGACAGCGTTCTCCTATTTCCCACCACAGGTTATCATGATGCAACCCAACCAACTCACTGTGTTTGACTTGGCTCCCTACAAGGGATATATCAAAGACAACATGGGCGGCGTGAAACCTTATGGACTATACATCACTGCAGATCAGGAGATCATGGCTTACTTCATCAACACCAGCGACGACTGCGAAGCCTATACCCTGAAAGGCAAGAACGCTTTAGGAACGGAGTTCGTGATTCCTATGCAATATGATTACACAAATGCATACGGAGGACACAATTACATAGAAATGGTCGCCACGGAAGACAATACGGACGTGACAGTGCAACTCATGCCGGGGGTGACGGTGCAGCAAATGAATGCCGACGCAAACAATCAATTGCACGTCACACTGCAAAAGGGTTGGACATTCACAATCCAATCGTCAAGCACCACAGGCAGCAAGCACTTGCATAATACGCGCATCTATTCGAACAAACCCATTGCCGTAAACAGCACTGACGATGGTGTGGAACCGGGAGATTTGATGGGAGACCAGATACTTCCGGTGGATATGTTGGGAACCAAATATATTGCCATAAAGAACGAAGGACAGACCGAATACCTCTACTTCTTCGCAACGGAAGACGACACTCACATCAGCGTACATTCAGGTTCGTCAAAAGGACCCGTAGAGAAGACCTATACACTGAATGTGGGTCAGGCTGGGGCAAAGGTATCGCGCTACACGTTCTCACAAAAGAAGATTGATGCCAAATACAAGGCGGTATATATTGAATCGGACAAGCCTATTGTGGTATTTCAAATGACAGGTGAAGAGCCTGCGGGGGCGATTCTTCCGCAATTGGAGTGTACCGGCTCGCGAGAAGTGGCATTTCAGTCGGTATTGGACAATGTTTGGGCTGACATCATCGTGAAAGCAGACTACGTAGACGGTTTTTTGGTGAACAACGACCCCAATGTACTCACGGCTGCCGATTTCGATACTGTACCAGGCACACAGAAACGGTGGTACTATGCAAGAAAGGAGTTTATTCCCAATGCCGTGCTGCGCGTGAAGAACACCAAGGGAGTATTCCACTTGGGTATGTACGATATGCGAGGCAACTCCAGTTCATTAGCCTATTTCTCCGACTTCAAGGGTGCTGAACTCAATGCAACCTCCATGCAGGGATACTACTTGGGTAGCGATACGCTCTTACTGTCGCTCTACGATGCCAATTCTTACACAAATGTGATATGGAGCCGCCCTGACGGCACCACATTCCAAGGTGATTCATTGAAGATTCCAAACCCGAAGCCAAGTGATGCTGGGTTCTATTATGTGACTGCCGATCATGTGGACGGTTGTACGCTCTCGGGAGGTTCGATGGTTGTTGCCAATGTGTTTAACCCATCGCTAAACAAATACACCAATTGCTCTGGCGAGGAAATAGAACTCACCAACAACTTCGGACATGCGCCCTACTCGTGGTCGCAGAGCAGTGCCACAACACAATCCATCAAAGTGAGTCCAAAAGACACCATACGCTATTTGACTACAAGTCGTCAGGCAGGTCATACCATCGTATTCAACGGGGATTTCCAGTATGACACACTCAACTTCCAATCAGGTTACGTCAATACACCCGCACAACTGAACGGAACAGAACAATTCGCTCTTGTCCAAAACGCACACGATGCCAATGCACAACTGAAAAACTTGCCCGACCATACCTACGGGAATGCACAAGGTAGGCTGTTGGTAGCCCAATGTTCGGACAAAGCAGGCATAACCATTTGGAGCAAGGAACTCAACATATTGAAAGATACGCCCTATATGCTGTCAGTATGGCACGCCAATCCCCACGAAAACGGTGCTAATGCACAGTTAGCCATTCAGATCGACGGGCAAGTGATCGGCACAGCCTTTTCTCCGACCTCCTCCACATGGACGGAATACACTCAACTATGGCAGGGAACAGGCAAGGAGAAAGTGATACTTTCGCTGCACGCTGTGTCCGGCACGGAAAACAATTCTTTTATAGCCATTGACGACATCTGCATGTCTCCCCTTTTCAATATAACCGATACTATGCAAGTGAATGTGTTGCCATTGCCTAAACCAAAGATTTCGGGAGATCCGTACCTCTGCAACGGGACAGCATCAGTGCAGACAGACAACGTATTCTCCTCGTATCTATGGACAGACGAACAAGGGAATACAATAAGCAGTAATCCGTCGGTTACATTTACCAAACCGGGTAACTATAGGCTCCAAGTAACCGACCCGAACACTTCCTGCGTGGGCGACACTGTTATCGAGATGGAAGATGGAGTGGTAATCTCAACCGTGTTGCACGAACTGCCCGTTATCTGCGCAGACCAGACGGAGGTGGCAATCCCTTATGAGGTGTTGGCAGGGCAGTTAGGTCATGTGTCTGTGGAGTTCGACAACAAATCCGTGAGTGCTGGTTTCAGCAACAACGAAAGTCTGAACTTCTCTGACAATGAAGTGTTTGTACCGATTCCGCAAGGTGTGCGCCCGAACCACTATTCACTCAAACTTCAGTTCTTCGGCAATAGTGATTGCGGAGGCGAGCAATTGATTGAACAGGATTTCAGCATACGCTATGATGCCGACCAAGTGATGAAACAGAAGTGGGATGATGTGATTGCGCTCTATGATGCGGCTCACAACGGCGGTTATGAGTTCACGGAATATCAATGGTATAAGAACGGGCAGCCTCTGCCTGGCGAGACACAATCGTTCATCTACCTGAATAAGTCATCGCTCTCGCCCAACGATGCCTACTCTTGTTTGCTTACGCGCAATGACGGTGTGACGCTTTTCTCTTGCGACTTCGTTCCCGTCATTCCGCAAAAAAGCATGATGCCATCGCTTATGCCCGCAGCGGCAACATGGAGAATGGAACTCACGGAAGAGACACTTGCATCGTTCTACACACTGCAAGGCAATCTGATTAGTTGGCAACGGCTCACACCGAGCGACAACGAACTCACAATGCCTGCCGCGGAAGGCATCTATCTGCTGCAACTGAAGTCAACAAAAAACAACACAACACATAAGATAATCATTGACTAATGAAACACATCGGTATATACATTCTGGCTTTCTTGGGAACAGTTGTTTTTCTGCAACCCGCTACAGCGCAAACAAAAGGGAAAAACGAACCGCAAAAGACCGTTCCCGTCCACCGAATAGGCATAAGCCCGAAGATTGGCTATGCTGCCATCTTGAATAATACACCCGATTCACGACTATTGGGCGGATATGGTATAGGATTGGGCTTAAACTACGAACTGCGATATAAACGTTTTCTCTTCAACACGGGACTCGATTTCGATTTCCTCAACTCCACTACACGCTTGAACGATTTCTCCGTGGTACGTCCTATGTTGGAACCTTACACCACGATGGACTATCAATACAACTTCCAACGCTATCGCGACATCCAGAACATGGGCAACCTGTCTGTTCCCATTCTGTTTGGAGGAGAGTTTGGCAAGGTGTTCTTCCTGGCGGGTGCGAAGTTCTCCTACCCCGTCTTTGGAAACTATCGCGACAAAGCAAACCTCACCATTGTAGCAAACGATGTGGAGTTCATTGATCCCATGGAGGATATGCCCAATCATCATCTCACGGATTATCAACCTGCAAACAAAGGCAAATTGGCATACAACTTCAATACATCACTCGTGGCTGAAGTAGGCATGGATCTTGACGAATGGTTAGCCTACAAGCCCAAACGCAAACGCGGGCAACGCAACAGAAGAAAGACATTCAAAGAGTGCCTGCACTATCGCGCCAGCCTGTTTGCCGAATACGGAGTTCTGAATAGCAACCAATTCGACAGAAATCAGCCAGCAGACGGGCAATGGTTGGCATTTGCCGAGACAGGAACAGATGTCACCATGCCTGCAAGTGCTGTAGCATCTCAAAGTCCGAAACTCAACCCGCTGTTTGTAGGAGCCAAGTTTACCATTCAGTATGAGGTGCAACCTCCTGTGAAGAAAAAGAAACCCGCTCCACATCCGCAAAGCAAGCCACAGAGCAGGCCCAAACCAAAGCCGCAGCCAAAACCCGTACCACCGCAACCGAAAATGGTGTTCGTAGTGTTGGATGCCAAAACAATGCAGCCTGTTCCTGCAACAGTTGAAATATACTCCGCAGCGGACGAACTGCTCTATCAGAAACAAATCACGGAGGCTGCTCCTTGCCAGACACAATTGATACCAAACACCTACAATGCCTACATCACATCCACGGGCTATCTGCCTTATACCGAAGATTTCGTATTCTCGGGCGATACGGTCAGGCTGCTGCTGCAACCTGCCAAACAAGGAACAAAAGTGGTACTGAAGAACTTGTTCTTTGCAACCAACAAGACCAAAATCTTACCCGACTCCGAACAGGCATTGGACGATCTGACACAATTCATGCAACAGAACCCTGAAGTACGTATCCAAATCATAGGTCATACCGATAGTACAGGCAAGGCGGAGGCAAACCAACGTCTCTCCGAAGGTCGTGCCAACTCCGTACGGAACGAACTGCTCGCACGGGGTATAGAACCCGTAAGAGTGGAGGCTGTCGGTAAAGGGCAAACCGAACCGATCGGTACCAACGACACCGAAGAAGGTCGTCAGAACAACCGGCGTGTGGAGTTCGTGATTCTGTAACACAAAAGAGATACTGAAGCGGAAGTGTTTCCGCTTTGGTATCTCTGTGAAGGCTGCATATTGGTTTCTTTGCGGGGTTTGCAGTATTGATTCCGACGACACCTCAACGAGACCTGAACGACACCTCATCGAGAGAACATCGGGAAATTTACTTGTCTCTATATAACACTGAAAAGTTGCTACTGAATATGAAAAAGCGATGTCTTTTCTTCTATACTGCCATTATCTTGCTGCTTACTGCTTGCCAACTCGAAAAGCAGAAGCCGGACTATATGGAGACGGAAGAACAACTGCTCACAAGTTTCGTAATTCGTAAAGCGGACAATCCCTTTCTCCATGATGACATAGAGTTCAAGTTCGACTCCGCTACACAAACCTACTACTATCACACGCAGCAGTTTGTTGACTCTGTCCATGCGCTCATACCCACTTTTTTTGCCGACGGAAATGCTTATGTGAAAGGGAAGGAGGTTATCCCTTGTGTAACACCGCAAGACTTCTCCATTTGCCCTGTCACCTACCAAATCAGGAAAGGGAACTTTGTACACAACTATTCCGTGGAGTTCCGGTGCCCGCAAAGCACGGGACTGCCGGTATTGGACATCCGGACCGATAACGGAAAAGACATCACAAGCAAAACGGAATACAGCGAGTCTTCCGTGTCGATTTACACGCCTGGAGATGCCAAACCTTGCTTGCAGCAGCGGGCGGGTATACGCGGGCGGGGAAACTCCACGTGGTGGTATCCTAAGAAACCTTATCGCCTGAAATTGGAAAAGAAAGCGGGCTTATTCGGTATGCAGCCTGCAAAAGCATGGGTTCTGTTGGCTAACGCCATCGACCCTACCCTGCTTTGCAACACCGTTGCCTTGGAAATAGCAAACCGTATGGGTTTCCCCTATGTCAACCACACACAACCGGTGGAACTCTTCATTAACCACCGCTATTGTGGCTCTTACGTACTGACCGAAGCCGTACAAGTCAAGAAAAACAGAGTGAATGTAGATACATTGGCAGGAGGCTTTCTCTCGGAGATTGACAGCAACTACGATGAATTGTACAAAGCACGTTCACGCCGGTTCTCCCTGCCCATCATGATGAAAGCACCGGAAAGTCAGGAAGGACTCAACAACGTCATGGAAATGGTGAACGATTTGGAGAAGGCGCTCTGCAAAACCAACTTCTCGTATGCAGACTATTATCAGATCGTGGACGTGGAATCCGTTATACGCTATATGCTGCTGAACGAACTATGCAAAAACGGTGAAGTGTGCCATCCCAAGTCTGTCTTTGTACATAGAGCAAACAAAGACGACCTACTGCACTTCGGACCGCCTTGGGACTTCGATTGGGCGTATGGTTACACAGGAGGCAATTTCCACTATTTCACTTATCCGGAAAATCTCTTGTTCCATGCAGGAAATACAAATGGAGCGGGAAGCAAATTGTTCGAATCGTTCCTCAAAGATCCTGTGTTCCGCTATTTGTATGCCCAACAATGGAAAGAATACGTTCCCCGTTTGCAGAATCTTGACCAGTTCATCTACGGACAAGCGGAAATCCTGCGCTACTCGCAAGAGGAAAACGCCATCCGTTGGGGACAGGAACATATTAACTACGAAACTTATACAATCTTGATGGCTGACTTTCTGCAACAGCGTATCGATGCCATCAGCAATGAACTTATGCAATATGAATAAACTGTCTTTTTTGCCGCTTATGGCAACCATTCTGCTGTGTCTGCCAAAGACTGATGCAGCCACTCCTACCCAACTGACCAATCTGCCTTCGGTGTATCTCTATACCGACAACGGAGCAAGTATTGACCACGACACCTACGTAAGTGGAACGATTACTGTCATGGATGCTGCACATCCCGAAAACTGCATGACGAATGAGCCTATGCAGATTCGCGGACGAGGAAATTCCACATGGCGTATGGACAAGAAACCATACAGCATCAAATTGGGTACTCCCTCTCACTTCCTGGGTTGCCCGGCCAATGCTTCCACATGGGAGTTTATTGCCAACTATGCGGACAAGTCGATGTTGCGCGGTGCCACTGCGTTCCATCTCTCTGAATGGATTGGATTGGAGTTCTCGCCTGCCACAGCCTTTGCCGATGTATATCTCAACGACAAGTATATAGGAAACTACCATATCACAGATCACATGGAGATTGGGGCAGACCGTGTCCCCGTGGAGGTGCAGGACGCAAGTACTTCCGATAATCTCACAGGCGGCTACTTCTTGGAAGTGGACGGATGGGCTACCTCCGAACCGCACTATTTCACTACCAACCATGATATGCCGGTTACCATTCATTACCCTGAGAAGATTTCGTCCAAGCAGACACGCTACATACAGAGTTTCGTACAAGGATTCGAGACCAAACTCTTCAGCAGTAACTTCAAAGATGCGGAGAAAGGCTATCGCGCCGTAGTGGACACCGTGTCTCTCATAAAGTGGTATGTGGCCATTGAGTTGGTAGGCAATCCGGATGCTTTCTGGAGTACGTTCATCTACAAGAAAAAAGACAACAATCATCTCTTCTTCGGTCCTCTATGGGACTATGACATTGCGTTCAATAACGACAATCGTTTGGGCGATGCCACCAGGAAGACAATGCGTGAGGATGCCCACAATCCAAAAACATGGATTCAGCAACTTTGGAAAGACGAATGGTTCCGCCATGCGTCAAATATGTGCCTCCGGCAATGGATTAAAAACGGTGTAGAAGAGGAACTGTGTCGGTATGTGGATAGTATGGCTGTCGTGCTGAACGCTTCGCAAACAAAAAACTACGAGTGCTGGAACGTACTCTCCACACGGGTTTATCGTGAGGTGAATCTCTACGATACCTATCAGGGATATGTTGACTATCTCAAGACGTACATACATCAACGTGTTGCATTCCTGAGCGAAAACTTCCAAGCGGAAGATCCCTACCCTGCGGAAACAGGCATTGGGCAAACCATGGCAGAATCGTTCTACTATTCTCCTGCCACGCACTCGCTCTGCTTTCCTGTTGCAAAAAATAGAACGATAACCATCTATTCGGCTGGCGGAGCAAAACTGCAGACATTGCAGGCACAAGGCACAACAGTATCTCTCCCCGACCTCCCGCATGCGCTCTACCTGATTGCAACCGACGGCGAACTGCTCAAAGTTGTTCTCTAAGAAATCCACCCTCAATCCCTCGCCTCTCCCTCCTCTCTCATCACCTCATCTTACCTTACATCACATTATCTTATTACCCTGCCCTTAAACCTTAAACTCTCAACTCTCAACTCTCAACTCTCTCCCCGATAAGAACTCTTCTTATAAGGGAGAGACTTTGTTTAGAATAAGGAATAATATATGTCCTAAACAAGAGATATTGAATTCAGAAGAAAAATAACTACCTTTGCAAACGAACTAATCACAATAAACTAATGAAAGCAAAACCATTTGTCAAGTGGGTGGGCGGGAAAAGCCAACTCATCGACCAACTCGAAGCCTTGCTTCCTGCTGACTTTGATCAATGGGAGAACGTTACTTACATTGAGCCCTTTGTAGGTGGAGGAGCCATGCTCTTTCACATGTTGCAGACGCACCCGAACATCACGGCGGCTGTCATCAACGACATCAACGCAGACCTCACTACCTGCTATCAGGTCGTCCGCGACACCCCCGATGCACTGGTCACATCGCTCCAACAGATACAGGCGGAGTACTACGCACTCCATTCTGAGGAATCCAAACGCGATTTCTATATGCAACGCCGCGCAGAGTTCAACACCAAGCAACTCTCGCCCGTGCGCAACACCACGCTTTTCTTTTTCCTCAACCGCACATGCTTCAACGGTCTCTACCGTGTGAACAAGTCGGGGCTGTTCAATGTGCCTTTCGGACGCTACGAAACCCCGACCATTTGCGACCCCGTCACCATATATGCGGACAGCCGTTTGCTGCAGAATGTTACTATTCTCACTGGCGACTACACGCAGACTTTGCAGTACGCGCAGGGCAATACGTTCTTCTATTTTGACCCTCCATATCGTCCTTTGAGCGCGACCAGCAGTTTCAACGACTACGCCAAGGAGCCTTTCAACGACCTTGCCCAGCAGCGTCTCAAAGCCTTTTGCGACCGACTTCAGGAGGCGGGGCATCATTTTATGTTGAGTAACTCGGATTGTCAGGATGGTTTCTTCGACGACTTGTATCTGCAATACCAAATCGCCCGCGTCTTTGCCTCACGCAATGTGAACGCCAACCCCGCCAAACGCGGCAAACTCACCGAACTTTTAGTCCGCAACTACGCAGTTTAACCTTTTAGAATGATGAATACCATGCCAGCACATACACAAGAGCAATTCACGCAATTCATGTCCCAACTGAAAGAAACCAATACCACATTGGATTTCTATTGTGACTTTGCTAAAATAGGTAGGAATGTTAATGATATTGCCATTAGCCTGAATACGCTCAACTACCTGCTCGGAAAGACAGATTTACGGACTGCCGTTGAGGACTTGTGGCGTAGGGATTCCCGTGTGTTTGAGGTATTGGACATATTGATTGCCACTCGTGAAAGCGATGGAAAATTATTCCTAAATGCATTGGGTGAGTGCAAGAAAATACATTCTTTGTTCAACAGCGTTGATGGAGTGATGGAATTTCTTGAGGGGACAGGTTTAGATAAGGTATTTCAAAAGCCCGAGGTTCATAATCTTGTGGATTATGTATTTGGCGTAGAAACGGGACTTGATACAAATGCACGCAAAAATAGAAGCGGACAAATAACAGAGAGCCTTGTTGTCTCTATGTTTGATAAAGCAGGCATTGAGTATCAGAGTCAAGTCTCGTCTAAAACCTTTCCCGAAGTGGAGCAGGCATTAGGCGCGGATCAAAAAGTATTTGATTTCGTCACTAAGACCAATGCAAAGATATACCTTATAGAGGTTAATTTTTACTCTGGAGGAGGTTCCAAACTGAATGAGGTGGCACGTTCTTACACAGATATTGCTCCCAAGATAAATAGTCTGCAAGGCTTTGAATTTGTTTGGATAACGGATGGAAAGGGATGGAAATCTGCTAAGAATAAACTGCAGGAAGCCTTTTCTGTAATTCCAAGCATCTACAATCTCACAAATATTCATCAATTCATAAAAATCCTAAAATCATGCCATTGAAAAACCTTTACCAACATTCCATTGACTTGACTCAACTTTCAATCCGAAATGCACCCCGAACTCAATTTGCACAATCTATTATTGATTTACCATATCGTGGGTATGAGGTTGAAACATGTATAGATGGAAGAAAAATTGTAATTACAAAACCAGGAGGAAAAACTACATATGGACATCCTAAAAAAGAGGACATAATGGTTTTTATATTCAATCCTCAAGATAACACTCTTTGGCAAATCACACATAAGCAAATTTTAGAAGATGTTACAAAAAAGTGCCAAACAGACAGCAACCAGGGTTTACAACTCCTTCTATTATTAGAACGTACTTTTAATGGTGAGGAACCCAATGAGTTTATTAGCGAAATTCAGAGCCTCAACTTTAAATGTGGAGAAAAACCAGAAGAGTTAATTAAAGCATATAAATGGATATGGGGACAAGAAGATGTTAATTATCCCAATGGTGAAGGACGTTCTATGTCATGGGAAGAGTATAAATTGTTAATAGAATCTTTGAATCATGATACCAAATAGTTCCTACCCTGATTTTTTCATTCTTCAAGGTGACTGTATACAACACCTTGAAGATATATCAGAAAACTCTGTTCGAACTATCTTTGCAGACCCGCCATATTTCCTTAGCAATGGTGGCATCAGTGTGCAGAGCGGCAAGCAGGTCTGTGTGGATAAGGGTAATTGGGACAAAGGTGGTACACCCGATTATATATATGAGTTTAATCATCAATGGCTCTCTTTGTGTCGAAGTAAACTGACGGAAGATGGCACAATATGGGTGTCTGGGACTTACCATAATATCTTTGTAGTACAGCGTTGCCTGAAAGAATTAGGGTATAAGATTTTGAACATTGTTACATGGCAGAAATCAGACCCACCGCCAAACTTGAGTTGTAGGTATTTTACATTCTCCTCAGAATTTATTATATGGGCGCGCAAATCGGAGAAAGTGCCTCACAAGTTCAACTATGAGGTAATGAAGCAACTCAATGGAGGTCGGCAAATGACGGATGTATGGCGTTTGCCCGCTGTCGGAAAATGGGAAAAGACTTGTGGCAAGCACCCTACACAGAAACCTCTACGGTTATTGTACCGTATCATTTTGGCTTCTACAGACGAGGGGGATACTATCCTTGACCCGTTTGCAGGGAGTAGTACAACAGGCATAGCGGCAAACCTATTAGGACGGAAATTTATAGGAATAGAGAAAGAGCAGGAGTTCGTAGAACTCAGCCGTCTTCGTCGCGAAGCCCTAAATAATCCTTCTTTATATGATAAATTATCTATAATGATAAGGCAATCATAGGCAGGCAATAAAAACAATATACCTATTCTTATGTTATAATCTATTTGTCCATACAATGATGATCGTGGCAGACTTGTATTTAAGAACTGTCAGAATATCTTTTCTTTTAGACTTATAGACCACAAAAATGGACTATTAAGGGAAAGGATTTTCAATGCCTTAACTTCTTGTTCGTTTGGTATAAGTTTTGTAACTTTGCAACGTGTGTTAGTAGTCCCTTTTAAGGACGAAGAGAGTTCCTGAAATTAAAGTTATTATCATTATATGAGTACATTACAAGAGATAACCGACAAAATCTACGCGGAGGGCGTGGAGAAAGGAAATGCGGAGGCTCAACAGATTGTAGCCAAAGCACAAGAAGAGGCTGCTGCCATCGTAGCCAAAGCACAAAAAGAGGCTGAGGCCAAGGTTGCTGCTGCGGAGACTAAGGCTGCCGAGTTGGATAAGAATACACGTGCCGAGTTGAAACTGTTTGCAGAGCAAAGCGTGAGTGCGTTGCGCACAGAGGTAGCCAACCTGCTGACCAACAAGGTGGCTGCGGACAGCGTGAAGGCCGCTACCGCAGATGCTGCGTTCATGCAGGGCATCATCGCCAAACTGGCTGAGGAAATGGCCAAGGACGGTGAGGTGACCATTGAGACAAAAGACGCCGAGGCTCTGAAGAAATACTTTGAAGCCAACGCCAAGGCTGTGCTCGACAAAGGCGTGAAGATTGAGGAGGTCAAGGGTATCAAGACTGATTTCGCCATTGTACCTGAGAAGGGCGGTTACAAACTGAACTTCGGGGAGAAGGAGTTTGTGGAGTACTTCAAGGAGTTCCTCCGTCCACAGTTGGTGGAGATGTTGTTTTAAGATTATTTAACCGTTTTACAAGGCTTGCGAGGGGGCAGACAGGTGAAGGCGCGGCAGTGGCATAGACCCGCGATACACCCGCGACAGACTCCCGACAGACCCGCGAAAAGGTCTTGACATTCTCCCAGTAAGGTTTCGGTATCCCTTGCTCATCCCTTGCGTATCCCTTGCTGAATTGTAGCCGAAAGTTTCGGGCTTGAAACGGCAAAAACGGGGTGAGGTTTGAGAATTGGCACGATGAAGGAGTGACGGGATTTTGGTGAGTGTTCGGTGGAGAATTTAGTTTTGCAGAACGGAATAATAGGATAAAATACATTAATGATGGGTTACGAATGTTTATTGGCAGGTTTGCCCGAACTGAAGGCAGGCGGCGAGGCTCCGATGACGCTGGAGGCGTTGCTGGCATTGCTGGAGGAGACGCTGAGCGAGAAGGACAAACAGTTGCTTGACCTGCTGCGATTGCCGGCGGACGCTCCCGAGATAGTGGAGCAAGTGGCAGCGTACGACGACTCGATTATAGGGCAGCCGTCGTGGTGGGAAGAGGCACGCGAGACGCTGTCGGAGGCGGATTTGCGTACGCAACTCAAGTACGAGAAGGGCTTGCAATGCAAGAACCGCTTTGTTCGTGAGTGGTTCTATTTCAACCAGGATATGAACAATGTGCTGACGGCGACCATCTGCCGCAAGCACGGGTACGACGTGCGCAAAGCCATTGTGGGACACAACCAAGTGGCGGAAATCCTGCGTAAGAACCTGCAACAGAAGGACTTCGGTCTGGGCGGTGCGATGGACAACCTGCACGAGGTGATGTCATTGGTGGACATTGACAACCTGATGGAGCGCGAGAAACGCATGGACGCACTGCGCCTTGTGTGGTTGGAAGAGCACACCTTATTTATAGACTTCTCGGTGGAGAACGTGCTGGCGTACTACCTGCAGGCGGAGATGCTGAACCGTTGGTCGCTGCTGACGGTGGAACACGGCGAACAGGTGTTCCGCGAGTTGGTGGCAGACATGAAAAAAGGAATAAAATTACAATAAGATATGACAACAGGAAAAGTAAAAGGTATCATCGCGAACCTCGTAACGGTGGTGGTTGATGGACCTGTATCGCAAAACGAAATCTGCTATATCAGCGTGGGCGAAACGCGACTGATGGCGGAGGTCATCAAAGTGGTTGGCGAGAACGTGTATGTGCAGGTGTTCGAGTCAACGCGCGGACTGAAAGTGGGCAACCACGTGGAGTTCACCGGACACATGCTGGAGGTGACACTGGGTCCCGGCTTGCTGAGCCGCAACTACGACGGTCTGCAGAACGACCTGAACAAACTGACGGGCGTGTTCCTGAAGCGCGGCGAGTACAACTTCCCGCTCGACCAAGAGAAACTGTGGAAGTTTGAGCCTATTGCCAAGGTGGGCGACAAGGTGGAGGCTGCCGCATGGCTCGGCGAGGTGGACGAGAACCACCAGCCGCACAAGATAATGGTACCGTTTGTGTTCGAGGGGCAATATACGGTGAAGAGCATCGTGGCTGCCGGCGAATACCGCATAGACGATACGATTGCCGTGCTGACAGACGCTGAGGGCGTGGACCACAACGTGACGATGGTGCAGAAATGGCCAGTGAAGAAGGCGATTCTGGCATACAAGAGCAAGCCGCGTCCTTTCAAGTTGCTTGAGACCGGTGTACGCACGATTGATACGGCGAACCCGATTTGCGAGGGCGGTACGGGTTTTATCCCCGGTCCTTTCGGTACGGGTAAGACGGTGCTTCAGCACGCGATTTCCAAGCAAGCCGAGGCGGATATCGTGATTATCGCAGCCTGCGGTGAGCGTGCCAACGAGGTGGTGGAGACCTTTACGGAGTTCCCCGAGTTGGTGGATCCGCACACAGGGCGCAAGTTGATGGAGCGTACCATCATCATCGCCAACACGTCGAACATGCCTGTGGCTTCGCGTGAGGCGTCGGTTTATACCTCGATGACGATTGCCGAATACTACCGTTCGATGGGATTGCGCGTGCTGCTGATGGCGGACTCGACGAGCCGTTGGGCACAGGCGTTGCGTGAGATGTCGAACCGTCTGGAAGAGTTGCCCGGTCAGGACGCTTTCCCGATGGACTTGTCGGCGATTATTGGTGCATTCTATGCGCGTGCAGGGTATGTGTATCTGAACAACGGAAAGACCGGTTCGGTGACGTTCCTCGGTACGGTTTCGCCTGCCGGCGGTAACCTGAAGGAGCCTGTGACGGAGGGTACGAAGAAAGTGGCGCGCTGTTTCTATGCGTTGGAGCAGAACCGTGCCGACCGCAAGCGTTACCCCGCTGTGAACCCGATTGACTCGTACTCGAAATATATCGAATACCCTGAGTTTGAGGAGTATATCTCCAACTTGATTGACAAGGACTGGCTCGGGAAGGTGAACGATATGAAGACCTACCTGCAACGCGGCAAGGAGATTCAGGAGCAGATAAACATCCTAGGTGATGACGGTGTGCCCGTGGATTACCATGAGGAGTTCTGGAAATCGGAGGTGATTGACTTCGTGATTTTGCAGCAGGACGCATTTGACAAGATTGATGCCGTTTGCCCGCTGGAGCGTCAGAAATATATGCTCAACTTGGTGATGGATATCTGCAAACATGACTATGATTTCCAGAATTTCCTGGACGTGAGCGAGTATTTCAAGCGTGTCATCAACCTCTGCAAACAGATGAACTACAGCGAGTTCCATTCGGCTGAGTTCGAGGAATACCAAAAGAAACTGAACGATTTATTGGCTGAGAAACAAATAAAAGCATAACGACTATGGCAAAAGCATTTCAAAAGATTTACACCAAGATTACGGCTATCACCAAGGCAACTTGCTCGCTGAAAGCCGAGGGGGTGGGTAACGACGAACTCGCTACCGTAAACGGCAAACTTGCCCAGGTCGTTAAGATTATGGGCGACGAGGTTACGCTCCAGGTGTTTGAGGGTACGGAGGGTATCCCCACCAACGCCGAAGTGGTATTCTTGGGCAAGGCTCCGTCGCTGCGCGTGAGCGACCAGTTGGCAGGACGCTTCTTCAACGCCTACGGCGAACCGATTGACGGCGGACCTGCTATCGAAGGCGAGGACGTGGAGATTGGCGGTCCGAGTGTGAACCCCGTGCGCCGTAAGCAACCGTCGGAACTGATTGCTACGGGTATCGCAGGTATCGACTTGAACAACACCCTCGTTTCGGGTCAGAAGATTCCTTTCTTTGCCGACCCCGACCAGCCGTACAACCAAGTGATGGCTAACGTGGCACTGCGTGCCGAAGCCGACAAGATTATCTTGGGCGGTATGGGTCTGACCAATGATGACTACCTCTATTTCAAGAACGTGTTCTCCAATGCGGGTGTGCTTGACCGTATCGTGTCGTTTGTGAACACCACCGAGAACCCGCCTGTAGAGCGTCTGCTTATCCCTGATATGGCATTGACGGCAGCCGAGTATTTCGCTGTGCAGAAACATGAGAAAGTGCTGGTTCTGCTGACCGATATGACGCTGTATGCCGATGCGTTGGCAATCGTCAGCAACCGTATGGATCAGATCCCGAGCAAGGACTCTATGCCGGGTTCGCTCTATTCCGACTTGGCTAAGATTTACGAGAAGGCCGTGCAGTTCCCCGAGGAAGCAGGTGGCGGAAGTATCACCATCATCGCTGTGACGACCCTTTCGGGCGGCGACATCACGCACGCTATTCCTGATAACACGGGTTACATCACCGAGGGACAGTTGTACCTGCGTCGTGACTCCGACATTGGAAAGGTTATTGTGGATCCGTTCCGCTCGTTGTCGCGTCTGAAACAGTTGGTAGCAGGCAAGAAGACCCGTGAAGACCACCCGCAGGTGATGAACGCTTCTGTCCGTCTGTATGCCGATGCGGCTAACGCCAAGACCAAGAAGGAGAACGGTTTCGACCTTACCGACTACGATGAGCGTTGTCTGGCATTCGCCAAAGACTATTCGAGCCAGATTCTGGCAATCGACGTCAATATCAACACCACGCAGATGTTGGATATTGCTTGGACATTGTTCGCCAAGTACTTCAAGCCCGAAGAGGTGAACATCAAGCAAGCATTGATAGATAAATACTGGCAGAAGTAATCCAGTCTGAAAAAAACGAAGCAACGGTGTCGGAAGACACCCAAGACTATGGCTATTCAATATCAATTTAATAAAACATCCTTGCAGGGACTGGAGAAGGACCTCAAGATGCGGCAGCGTACTTTGCCCACGCTTCAGAACAAAGAGTCGGCTCTCCGGCTTGAGGTGAAGAAGGCAAAGGACGAAATCAAAGCCCTCGATGCAGAGGTGGACCGCCGTATCAAGGACTACGACCAGATGCTGGCATTGTGGGGCGAGTTCGACACCAGCCTGATTCATGTGGACGATGTGAAGATGTCCATCAAGAAGATTGCCGGTGTGCGCGTGCCCGTGCTGGACGAGGTCATCTATTCCACCAAGGAGTTCAGCCTGTTCTCCAGCCCTAAATGGTTTGCTGACGGCTTTGAGCAACTCAAGGCGATTGCCGATGTCGGTATCCGTCAGGAGTTCGTGCGCCGCAAGGTGGACTTGCTGGAGTACGCCCGCAAGAAGACCACTCAAAAGGTGAACCTGTTTGAGAAAGTGCAAATACCTGGTTATCAGGACGCTATCCGCAAAATTAAACGCTTTATGGAGGACGAGGAGAACCTCTCCAAGTCCAGCCAGAAGATTGTGAAGTCGAAGCGTGAAGCGGAGGCCCGTGAGGAAGAAGAACAAGCAAGAAAGGAGGCTGCCGTATGATTACGCAAATGAAGAAATACACCTTCCTGGTGTTCCATCGTGACTATGAGGCTTTCCTCACGCAACTGCGTGACTTGGGAGTAGTTCACATCACGGAAAAGGCTGCCGGTATGGCGGATGACGAGCATTTGCAGATACTCTTGCAAAAGGCCGACCAAATCAAAAAGACCCTCGCACAAGGTGCTCCCGACCAACTTTTGCAGGAGAAAGCCAATATCGAGCAGCGCATTGCCGCTACGAAGAAAGAGGCAGAGCGCATGGCTGTTTGGGGCAATTTCTCTGCAGAGCGCATTGCCGAACTGCGCCAAGCGGGCTATGCGTTGCACTACTACGCATGTCCGACCAAGCAGTTTGAGCAGGAGTGGGGCATCAGTGTGGCAGAACAGGAGTCGCGCACGTACTTTGTACAAGTGAGTCACGTGGGTGAGATATTGCCCGAACTGCCAGATTGCTGCCATGAACAGACGCTCAATGAGAAGTCAGCTGCCGACTTGCAGAAGGACATCGACGGACTTAACGGACTGCTGGTAGCGCAGAATGCACGTATCGAACTCTGGGCGAAAGAGAATATCCCTGCTTTGGAGAAGGAGTTGAAGGAGACCCGCCAACAGATAGACTGGAAGCGTGTTACACTCAATACGGATACTCTGGCAGAGGGCAGTCTGAAGTTGTTGGAAGGATTCTGTCCGATTGACAAGGAGAAAGAACTCAACCAACTGCTGGAACAGCAAAGCGTTTACTATCAAGAAGAAGACCCTACGGAAGAAGATAAGACGCCTATCAAGTTGCATAACAACTGGTTTGCCCGACTCTTCGAGCCGCTTACCGGTATGTACGGCTGGCCGTCCTATCAGGAGTTTGACCCTACGCCTATATTGGGTCCGTTCTTCCTGCTGTTCTTCTCGCTGTGTATCGGCGATGCGGGTTATGGTCTTGTGCTGATACTTGTAGGTTTCCTCATCTATAAGGACAAACTCAAGATTGATATGTTCAAGGGCATGGGACCCATCATTATGGCACTTGGCGTGGGTTCGACCATAGTCGGGTACCTTATGGGCGGGTTCTTCGGCATCAATATCTTCCAAGCCGAATGGTTCCCCGCATGGGCGAAAGTGCCTATGTTCAACAATCTCGGTGAAGGAACGACGGGCAAGATTGCCGTGGCAGGGCAGGAATATGACGTGATGATGGTGCTCGCTATTGTCATTGGTGTCTTCCATATCTGCTTGGCAATGACGGTCAAGGCTATCTCGTACACCATTCGCGATGGCTTCAAGAACACGCTTTCCGCGTGGGGTTGGCTCATTCTGGTGGTCGGGGGTATTGCTACAGGCATCTTGGCAATGCTGAAGGTTCTCAGTCCTGAGGCTACACAGATTGTGCTTATCGTCATCGGAGCCGTGTCGGCACTTGGTATCTTCGTCTTCAACACATGGGGACGCAACCCGCTTATCAATATCGGTTCGGGCTTGTGGGATACCTACCAGATGGTTACGGGTCTGTTGGGCGACGTCCTTTCCTATATCCGTCTTTATGCCCTCGGCTTGGCAGGCGGTATGCTGGGTATGGCGTTCAACCAACTTGGCGAGATGGTGCTCGGCACAACGCCCAACGTGGGTACATGGATTGGCTTTATCCTCATCATCACTTTCGGACATGTGCTCAACCTGCTCATGGCGTGTCTTGGTGCTTTCGTTCACCCGTTGCGTCTGAGTTTCGTGGAGTACTTCAAGAATGCGGGGTATGAGGGACAAGGTATTCTGTATCAACCGTTTAAGAAATAATCAACAAGGTCTTCTGTGTCTATGCCGATATGGAAGACCACCCATAGAAAATAAATAAATAAACAAATTAAATACAACTCATTATGATTGAATCACTTTTAGGTTATCTCGGCTTGGGCCTTATGTTAGGCTTGTCGGGTGTAGGTTCTGCGTATGGTACCACTATTGCGGCAAACGCAGCAGAGGGTGCTCTGAAGAAGAACAAAGAAAAATCGTCGGCTTACATGATTCTGTCGGCACTTCCTGCTACGCAGGGTCTGTACGGTTTCGTGGCATTCCTGATGCTGCAACACTGGCTGACAGAGAACCCAATCCTCCTCTTCGGTATCGGTTTGGGCACGGGTATTGTGTTCCTTCTCTCGGCTATCCGTCAGGGACAAACAGCAGCCAACGGTATTGCGTCTATCGCACAAGGCAATGATGTGATGACCAACACCATGATTTACTGCGCTCTTCCTGAGTTCTACGCCATCTTGTCGCTCGTTGCAGCGTTGATGATTAAGTAAATTGCGGCACACCACAAGAAAAAAGCAGTCTCTCACAGACGAGAGGCTGTTTTTTTTGTATCCACAAGACAATGATCCAAGTATGAGTGCAACAGATACATACAACCACAAATGGTCTGCATACGAACGAAACCAACAAAAAGGCGATTATCTGTCCCTAACACAATAATGGGAAAGAAGTACCCTATTCTATTCCGATATGAAACCGACGGAAAAATTCCATCAATTTTCACTCCAATGGCTTTGAACACTCTATGATAACTTATTCATCTATCGATAAGATGGTGCTATCTATTCGGAACATAAGCAGTTACCTTTCATCTTCCCTATTTGGTAAAATACCCGTCCTCAGTCTTTTGTTGATTCGTCTTGATTGTTTAACAGGCAAAGAAAAGTATAATATTATGCTTAGTTTCCATTATTTCGAGCCTAAGAAGAAACATGTCAGCGCGTTAGTCCGAACGACAGGACAAGACGATGAGAGGAAATGCCCACGTTGTTGGGCTGCTGCTGCCAGGCATGAGCATAGAACTGCATCGATTCCATGCGGTACTGGTAGGCACAATCGAAGAACCAACGGCGGTTTCGGTAACCAAAACCAAGGCTTGCATAGTGGGTACCCGCCGGATTAAAGAACTCCGTATCCGTGCGGGTATCGGTTTGGGAAGGCATAACGGAAAAGCCGGTATGCGCAAAAGAGGAACGACAAGCATACCCCATACGCAAGAACCAATTGCTATGCACCACATATTCCCCTCCTATTTTCAAGGTGTGTTCATAGGGGAGGGCTGAACGGAGGCGGCATCGCAGATCGTATTCCAAAGAAAGAAGTCCTTTCGTGGCGAACTGAAAAGCCACTCCTGCAGTCGCCTGCATAGGCAACAAATAACGGCTGATGGAGATGGAGTTGGTCGGAGAAGTGATATCACCATAGCGCACCAGATTATCCACACGCAGATAAGAGACCGTGGGCGAACGGAAAGACGCCCCCAAACGAAAACATGACACAGGCCGATACAAGAATCCGAGTGCTGCATTCCAGCCTATGCCCGACGTGGAAACAGAGGTTGTGTAGGAATAGCCCCCACCCTGTTCAAACGATTCGGAATAGAGGACTTCCTTATTGTGCGTCAGAGACACTATATTGGCAGAAAGACCAAAGTAGAAGCGATTGGAGATATTGGCAGCATAGGAGACAGCGTATTGGTCGGCAGCACCCGTTTCTTTTACCTGCGTAGCAGCCTGCACGTTTTCTCCATTTTCCAAGACTGAATACCAACCGGCAGTTGAACCTACCGTATCGGGAACAATCACTCCGCAATCATAGCCCATTACGGAAAGCCAGCCGATAGACACATCGTTCCACACATTGCCGCCGACATCCAAAGAAGAAGGTGTCAGTCCTTTCGTGAGATTTGCCAACAAATCGGTTTGCGAGAGAGGGAGAGTCGCCGTTGCCTGATAGGAACGGTTATAAGAACGCAAGCGATGATACTGCAAGGCAAAGTTGCTTCGCAGCAGCCCCGCCTGCCGATCTTCATTGCCAAAACCAAAGACCCAAGATACCTGCGGAATACGAATCAAGTGGGTCTGCAAAGACTCGGAAGAAGAATGGCTGAAAAGGAACTGCTCGTCAAGCGTGAAAGACAACTCTCTGCGCCTAAATACACCTAACGCTGCAGGATTGTCGGTAATGGCAGAGACATCGCCTCCCAAAGATGTAAACGCTCCTGCCATAGACACATAGCGTGCCGAACCCGTGATATCCTGTGCAGAAAGAAGATAGCGATCGAAATCCTGCGCCGAAAGCAGCGACGCAAATACGAGCAAACCACCTATACACAAACACCGGACTTTCATTGCACTTGATTAACAACAGTTGTATCGGCAGACGACACAGGACGAAGTGTATCTGCGGGTTCTACAAAGACAGTGTCCACAAAGACAAACTCTTTTATCCGTTTCGAGTCATAGTAGGGTTTCCACGATGTCTCCGCATCGTCAAGAAGAGACAAGGAAGGCGTATAGTAGATATCATCTACATAACGGTTGTCGGCAAAAAGGCATACAGCAAACAACAGACTCAAGATGGCGAGGGGACGCCTCATTTATACAAAGAATTGAGTGTCTTAGCCAATTGAAGTCCCGCCGTATAGAGACTGAGGTCCAAATCGCGGCGGAAACGATAGACATAGTGATAGTTGTTGGTATCACCCATTTCCTGGTAAGCATAGATCTGCTGTTGGCGATCGTAGGTCAGAAAGATACAATCCAGCAAAGACAATTGCTGCAACTGCTTCTTTTGGTCAGCATAGCAATCATTCAGAAAGGCGACGTACTCACTATAGGAATACTGCGTATTCTCGATAAGCCAACGATCCCAAAGAGCATGGAGGTTGGTACCCCTGCCAAACCAACGCATTTGCACCCGATTCCCTCCCTTGTCGTCGGGATGTCCGAGGTGCATAGGCTGAAACAAGTCGCCCATGATATGTACGACAAACTTGAGGGCGACCGCATCCGTTTTGTCGGTCTGCAGCACTTTCGTCAGGCTGTCCAACGCATAGAAAAGATGTTCTCCTTCTGCTTTCGGATTATTGTACAACCCTGTTATATCCTGCCTTGTGAGACCTGCCCGAAGATTCTGATAGTGCCACACGTGTGACTGAGGATAGATGGTGTCGGATTTAATCTCATCGGGCCATGAAGACTGATAGACCATGCCTCTGTTACCCAAAACAGCATCCACCTGCTTGCGGGCTTTCCCTGTAAGGTTCTGATAGGCAATCTCTGCCACGATACGATGTCCTACAGCATCCCACGCATTTGCCCCCAACGCAAAAACGAAGGAAAAGACTGCAAGGAGAAGGAACTTGTTGCTCTTCATACTGACCAAATTATGCTATTAACTTATTATCCGATTGTTATCAAGCGTGAAATCCTATGATTTGACGGACTTCCTCAATTGTCTTTTCCGCACTTGCCGCAGCATGCTCAGCACCGGATTTCATTACCCTGTCGAGATAGTCTTCATCGTTGCGGAACGCCACAATTTTTTCACGGATAGGCGCGCAGAAAGCATTGATGTCTTCAGCCAATTGCTTTTTCATGTCGCCATAACGAATAGACATGTCGTTGTACTTGTCGTTGAAATAAGCACAGGTGTCGGGGGCAGAGACGAGTTCCATAAGCGTGAACAAGTTCTGTATGACTTCGGGCTTTTCCTGGTTTGGCATTGTTGGTCCGGCATCGGTTACAGCCTTCATCACTTTCTGCCGGATGGTTTTCTCATCATCACAAAGGTAAACAGCATTCCCCTCGCTCTTTCCCATTTTTCCTGTTCCGTTAAGTCCGGGAACTTTGACAGCCTTGTCCGTGAGATGGAAAGACTCCGGCTCTTTGAAGTACTCCACCCCATAGATACGATTAAACCGTCTTGCGCAGAGACGCGCCATTTCCATATTCTGCTCCTGGTCTTTTCCCACAGGAACTTTGTCGGCTTTATGCACAAGAATATCCGCAGCCATGAGCGTGGGATAGGTAAGCAGACCTGCGTTGACATTATTGGGGTTCTGACGCACTTTTTCCTTGAAACTGGTAACACGCTCCAACTCTCCCAGATAGGTATTCATATTGAAGTAGAGATAGAGTTCAAGCACCTGCTTGACATCGCTCTGCACATAGATGGGTGCTTTTTGGGGATCGATACCACAGGCAAGATATTCGGAAAGGATTGTTTTGGCAGAATTGCGTATATTCTCCGGTGTCGGGTGCGTGGTAAGCGAATGCCAGTCGGCAATAAAGAAAAGACACTGATATTCATCCTGCATTTTGATGAAACTCTTCACTGCACCAAAGTAGTTGCCCAAATGGAGATTGCCTGTAGGGCGGATGCCCGATATTACTTTTTCCATAATCAATTGAATCGTTATGTTTTAACTTGCGTTATGCCAGTATTTCTTTCCGTTTATTCTTCCTCATCGCGTATGGGGAGAGAGCGTTTGATACGCTGGTCGAGTGCGGTGAGTGTTTCCGTTTTCGCCACGCCCGGGATCTCCTGAATCTTGGAATTGAGTAGTTCCAGAAGGTGTTCATCGTTGCGTGCATAGAGTTTGATAAGCAATGAAAAGGCTCCCAGAGTAAACTGGCTCTCCACCACTTCCGGTATTTTGTCCAACTCGGCAGACACTGCTTTATAGAGATTTCCTTTTTCCAAAGTAATCCCGACATAGGCACACAACTGGTAGCCCAACGTCTTAGGATTCACGAAGTAGCCGGACCCCACGATCACCCCCATATCAATCATGCGCTGCACACGCTGATGCACCGCAGCGCGCGACACGCCGCACATATCAGCTACTTCGCGGAACGGAATACGGGCATTCTGAACAATTATTTTCAAGATTCTCCGATCTAACTCATCAAGTACTTTTTCCATCGTCTGTAATACAATTTAGTATTATAATAAAATATCATATTGCGAAGGACAACATGTGATTTTCGAGCATTTAAGCCCATAAATTCCGCTCATTTGCTTAGCAAAATAATGTAAAATTTATCATCTGTCCATTCCAACGACAAAGGTACGAAATCTTTCCGAGATGACAAAGATTTGCCACAAAAATCAAAATTGTAGCATATTGCTATGATTTCATGCTTATTGCTTGAGAAAAGTAAGAAGTGAGGACTATCCCGATAGTATCTCAAAAAGACAGGGGTTTTCATTCAGAACGGAGGACTTGAAAAAATTCAAAGGATTGAGGATTTGTGCCCAGATGAGATTGGACAAATTAGGCAAATGAGCCCAATAGGGAGCACCAGGGAGAAATTATTATAGGCATTCCAGTTAATCGAGAAGTTCTATGGATTGAAATATTCTGTTTTTCATCTCTCGTTGAGGGGTCGATGAGGGGTGCTTCAGGGGTCGTAACAGACGGGAGAACGGTTACACCATGGAGAGCATTTCCAAACAAAGACAAAGCCATGCACAACGTATCCGCACTAAAGATAGATTAATCCGTATTATTTACGCCTACGGATGTAAACAATACGGGTTTTAAAACAGAGAAAATAGAAGTATGGCGTCATCAAACGGGAAGTAAGATTCCTCTAAAACCGAAGTGCCAAACCAAGGCTTGCGGGAGATGCCGATATATGCAATTCTGCAACAGGCTCAATATGGCTATTATAGATATCGATTGCCTTATGATAGCCAGCATATCCTCCACAGAGGAGTCCGATACTTATAGAAGAACAGACGAGACCTACGCCCAACGTTGGAAGACTGGCTTCCATACCAACAGGAATCAATCCAAGAGAAAGCAAATCGACAGTAACACCTATACCCGCCATAACATAGCCTCCGACAACGATACGCCTTGCTTTTTCCCATTGCCCCGCAGCGAAGACATCGGATTGAATAATACGCTTCACTTCTTTGGTTGATACATATTTACCTGCATATTGATATTCGCCTCTATCACGATAGATTTGCTTGCTATCTCCGAACGTAACCACAGAAGGCGGAAGAGTTTGCGGTATTGTTGAAGAAAGCGATGGAACCGTTTCAGAGTTTTGACTTGCGATCTCTCCGAATGGAGCAGTATCTTCAACAAGTTCTCCTGTCTGAGGATTTTTTTGTTCTCCAATTGTCTCAATCGTACCATCATGATAAATAATCACAGAGATTTGAGAAAGAGGTGTAGAGGAAATGACTGACTGCGGACGATCTGTGCGTCTATAACGGACATTCGTATCCGTTATTTCATATATGGTACATTGGATTTTAGACCGTTCGTTCGTGACAATCAAATCGTACTCTTCGGCAAAAAGCGAAAAAGCAGAAAACAGAAAGAAGACACAAAAAAGGATTGTTTTTCTCATCATGTATTTTTTTATGTTTAGCGAATGCAAAGATCGGAGTTCAGATGGAAATGAGCAAAGAACAGGACAAATACAAGGTTACCAGAAAGAAGGGTTTATGGTTACCAAGCATGAATTCGGCTTGCAGGTTCGGACTACATGGCATAATTTTGCGTGCAGAAATACCGAACAAGAATATGAAAAACAAAGAATGCAGCGACATTGTAATCTTGAGCAGAGAAGAATGCATAAGCGGCATCAGTGAGGTTATGCTCAATGAGAAAAACCGCCAAACGAACTTGGAAATTGCCCAAGAGATATTGCAAAAGATAGAAGAAATAAGCAAGGACGGGGATGTAGAAATCATTTTTGCAGATGACATCCGAAAGTATATCAGAATACTTCAAGAAGAAGGGTTAAGCCCATTGATTGTGGATTCAAAGTTACAAATAAGGTTACCTCTCTACGAACTGACATTAGAATTGCCTCCTTTGGCGAAGGCAATTTATATACTCTATATCCGACACAGGGAAGGTCTTTACCGGAAACAAATTGCCGACTTCAAAGAAGAAATTTTATGGCTTTACGCTTCCTGCTCGGGAAGAAAAGTTGACGACAGAACACGCGCCACCATTGACAATCTAATTGATTTCCAAAGAAAGAATTTAGACAAACAGATGAGTACCATCAACCGTGTGTTTCGCAAATCCTTGAAAGAAAAAGCGAGCCATTACCTGCCTCAAAGCAAACACAGAGGAGAAACAAGACAATTGGATTTTGACAGAGTAAGTTTTCATTTGCCAAACTATCTGGAAGGCGAAGAACCATACCACTCCCACTCTGCAAAATCGGATGGAGTTCTCAACATGAATGAGTTCCCAAAGATTGAAGTTCGTAAAAAGCAATAAAACAATTATCCACTTCATATAGTTTTTATCATGAAAAAGAGTACGATTTTTTTGGCAGTGGCGACAATACTATGCTGCTGCAATGACCCTTATGAAAATCCCTATCCGGCAGACGAAGATACCCAACAGACAGAAGCCCCCATGCCAGAAGCAGGGTTCACGATAAAAGTGACCAAGCCACTGACCATTGAGTGCAAAAACTCATCGAAGAATGCAGTATCTTACAAATGGGAATTCGGGGACGGCTATACATCCAAAGAGGAAAATCCGACTTACAGATACATAGAGAAAGGAGCCTACAAGGTTAAATTGACGGCTATCAATGCCGATGGGAAACGGAGTTATGCTTACAGGAATGTAACCATAGAAGAACCGACAAAAATCATATTCACCGGACTGCGGTACGAGCGCGTGGGATACAACAACAAATACTACAAATTCAAACTAAAGGACAGCGGTCCGTACAGTGTGAAGACATGGGCTAACAGTTCTTACGAATTACTTTCGAATGCCGTAATGCCTTACGACTACATCTTTGCTACACCTGTGGAACTGACCAGTATATACAAACATGACTACTATGACATATTTGTATATTGGAGCGACAAGAATAGCGGTGAGGGTACTCAAATCTTACGACAAAGGATCTATACCAATACCATATATGCAGGCTATCCATACGAAATAAGGAAGACATCGGACAACGGGAGTACGCAAGTAGTGCTACTATTTGACTACAAATAACAGCATGGAGCATCGTAGTTATAAAGATACGGAAATATATTCTTCGGCAAACAACATATTTCCAACAATGATTATCCCCCATTCTTTTTCTTTTCAAGCATAGAGGATAACGGCATCAACAAAATTAGGAATTATTTCTCAGGGAACTTGCAAAACAGAAAGATATTGCTTAATTTTGTAGGCAAAGGAAGGAAACAGATGTTTCCACCAAGAAAAATTGCGAAAAAACAAACATACAGATTATACATGAAAAAGAAAATCTCTATCCTTTGTGTATGCATTATACTATTGTCGTGTACAAACAACAAACAAGCAATCAATTCCAAAGATTTGCAAGGCAAATATGAAGTTGATTTTTCCTCGTTACTACAAGAAATGGGAGATGAGGATGACAGTTATGGGGTTGCATTTGCGGCACTATTATTGTCGTCCATCAAAATGACGATACAATTTGACGGGGACAAGATGATTGTGGACGGCTCAGGAGCGGCTGTAAACTTCGTGAATGCTTTCTCGGAAGACGGTACAATACTTCCGTTTTCAACGGACTACCAAATAAAGAACGATTCCATTCTCTATACCCGTACAGGTTCGGAAGACTTCAAGAAAGCAGGAGTTCTCAGAAAAATGGGAGAATCGTATGACTATCTACAGTTTGTAGCAGATGAAGACAACGAAAAAGGCACAGAGGTGCTAACTTTAAGAAAAATGTCGGAATAGAACAGCCCAATCTGTTCATCACAATAATCATGAGATTATTAACAAGGGTACTAACTTACGTGTACACAGCGTGTTTTCTTGTGAGTTGCAGTTATCAAATGTACCCACCAGTGGTTGAAATGCGCCCAACACTGTCGCGATACCATTACGTCTATATTATCCCGACAAGCAGTTCGACATCGGGTTCTTTTGCCGCCATTCCCATGTATGGAGGTTCTTTTGTGGGCGGTTCTTCCAATTCCGTCAACCCTGCGGATATAATTTCCGGATACATCATGCAGAAAGGATATGTCCTCTTACCCGAGTTGAAAGACGAACTATCTGAAAAGACCATGGTCATCAGTTATGGAGAAACGGGTGAAAAGAACTCAGGTTTTGTTACCATAACAGAAGTCATCATTCAGTTCAGAGATTCCCAAACAGGGAATTTAATCTGCTCAGGAAAGGCAGGATGTACAGGCGGAGAAAAAACCAAACGCATTAGAAATGCCATAGAAAGAGCATTGGATGCCATATTCGAAATCGCCGAGGAACCGAAACAAACATAAAACGGTCTAATTCCATGATCCTCTCCCCATTGTCATAAAAAAGTAACGGATACAATATCATTGGTCTCATTGCTTCATAATCAACAGGAAAGACCTTATAACTCAGTAATAGATACGTCATATTTTGCGTGGCATAGTATTTGTTTTTTCGGGAAGAAAAAGAGATGATATTATGAAAAGAAGCAATGTTTTACTGGTTGGCTGCGTGATGAGCGGTTTGCAACTATTTGCGGGGGAAACAATCATTCCCCTTCAAGATGTCCTATTATTTCAGAACGGGGCGGAACTACACCACCGTGTTGCAATGCCCATAAGAGAGGGAGAAAATACATTGGTGTTGCAAGGAATCAGTCCCGCCGCCGATTTTTCCACGCTCCAAATCACACTTTCGTCAGGCAACACACTTGCAGGACACGCATATACCATCCGTGAAACAAAGGACGAGGAGATTGCGAGACAATGGAAACAACTCCGTACGGACAGCGCACGGCTCAGCAGCGACTATAAAATTATAGAACAATCGCTAGTCATATTAGAGAAGGGATTGCAACAAAACATCGCCACAAGTACGAACGGAAAGAATACATCTGACGGAATCAGCAGCACCATCAAGTATTATCAACAGCATGCCAAAGAACTGAGAGGTCAATTATATGCCAAAGAGACAGCCTTGGCAGACTGCAAAGAGCAGATGAACGAACTGCGCAGGAAAGAGCAAGAGATGCAACAGACCAATTCGCTACGGACGGGCGTGCTTACACTATATATTAATGCCCTCAAAGAAGGATCGGCACAAATAGATGTAAAGTACTTCAGTTATGCGGGATGGTGGACTATGCAATACGATGCCCACATCACAAAAATAGGTGCTCCTATCACATTATCCGGAAAAGCGGTGATACAACAGACGACCGGCATTGATTGGGAAGACGTTGAGATCCGATTGTCTTCGGTTTCGCCAAGCAAAGGAATGACCGCACCCGAACCAACACCTATTGTAATCCGCCGCTATCAACCTCAGCCGAGACCCATGATGATTGCCTACAGCAAGAGCGCAGCCATCAATGATATGTTGTCAGGTTCAGCGATATCGGAGGAATCGGCCGTGGAAGAAGCGGCTGTTCCTTTCGCGGGAAAAGAATATACAATAGGAAGGGGTTACACAATAAAAGGCAACGGAGAGAAACAATCCATTCCATTGGATGAGATGACACTGAACAATGTTCAATACGAGTGCTACACATTACCTCAAAAAGACCAACGTGTTTACCTCACGGCGCATATAGGAGACATCAACAAAAAGGCATTACTTCCAGGAAACGTATCCGTCATATACAACAACACCTATTACGGCGATCAGTATATGGCAACCAACAGGACAGACAATGATATGGTTCTCACACTGGGAGAGGAGCAGAATGTGTTGATCAAGCGTGAAAAAACGGAGGATTATACCACACAGAAACAAACACAAAAAGATGCGCAACGCACTTTCACCTATCAAATAACATTACAGAACAATGCGGCAGAAGAACGAAACATCGTATTGGAAGAGGTGTATCCGACCTCTGCAAACAACCAAATAAGCGTCACGCTCAGTGACAAAACAACGCCAGCCGACACGTTGGACAAAGAAAAGGGAGTATTGAGATACGACATAACGTTGCGTCCACAGGAGACAAAAACGGTCACCATAGGATACACCATAAAGTATCCGAAGGATTGGACAATCAACTTATAAGCAGCAGGATTGAAGGACAGGCGGTCAGTGCATTATCTGATAGATGAGTTCTTTCCATATTTCGGATTCGGTCACACTCGGGTTATTGAATCCTTTGGAACGCACATCCGCACGGCGGATATATCCTATGATACGGAAAGTCTTCCCTTTGGTGAACCGAAGGGAGGCTTTCTGATAGTCTTTCACAAAGTAGGGCGATATTTTCAGCAGGCTTGCGACCGTCCGTTCGTCTTTTTGTTCTCTCGGCAGATAGAGATAAAGAAGGAGGTTTGAGAAGAAGTTGAACAAAGGCATTATTTCCTTCTGAATAGGGTGCTGTTTGCTATCGGCAAAATAGAGGGCTATCCGGTTTGCCTTCAAGATATCGCCATCGATGATAGCAGACTCCAATTCGAAGATATTGTAGTCCTTGCTAATTCCTATATTCCGCTGTACGACATCGGCATCAATGTGCGTTACGCCATGAGGAAGCCCCGCTATCAGCCGGTTCAGTTCGCTTACAATCTTTTGCAAATCGTTGCCGAGGCTCTCTGCCAAGAGTGCCGATATGCGTTCATCGATCCGTATGTCAGCCCCTTTGGAGGTATTATAGTGCCGAATATAATCAGTTATCCATTTTTGGATTTGGTAGTCGCGCAGTTTTGGCGACTCCATCATCACTCCACCCTTTTTCTCTATTTCCGAGAAGACCGACTTACGACGATCGGGCGAGCCGTACTTATAACAGAATACAAGTACGGTGGTGGGCATCATTTGTTCCAAATACAATGCCAACGCCCCCCAGTTGCGGATATTCTGCGCCTCCTTGACAATGACCAATTGCCGTTGCCCCATCATGGGATAACGGCGTGCAGCAGCAATCACAGGTGACAGGTCCCGTTCACAATCTTTGCCATAGACTACCGTCAAGTCGAACTCACGACTCATTTCGTCAAGGACATGTTCTTCCAAGTAGTCTGTGACCAGATCAATATAGTACGGTTCCTCGCCGAAAAGTAAATAGAGAGGAGCGAAATTGCCTTTCTTGAGTTGCAACTGAAGTTCGGAATAGGAGGTCATAACGGATTACTCAAATCGCAGATGCTTTAACGTGAACGAATTGTTCTGGATAGCCGTGAGGGCATCGATTCCTATTTCGAGATGTTCTTTTGCATACAACTCGGTTGTTTTGCGATCCATTGCATCGGTCTTTATGCCTTCGGGCTGGAGCGGCATATCAGAGATAAGGAGGAGGACACCCGTCGGAATGCTATTATGGAAACCCACAGAGAGGAGGGTTGCCGTCTCCATATCCACAGCATAAGCACGCGTAGCGCGCAGATACTGGCGGAACTGCTCATCGTGTTCCCAGACGCGGCGGTTGGTAGTGTAAACCGTACCCGTCCAATAATCGTGTCCATAGTTACGAATACTCGTAGAGACTGCACGCAGGATACTGAATGCCGGCAAGGCGGGAATTTCGGGAGGAAAATAGTCGTTGCTCGTACCCTCACCCCGAATGGCAGCCGACGGAAGGATATAGTCCCCTATTTTGTTTTTATCTCTCAGCCCGCCACATTTTCCAAGAAAGAGCACTGCTTTGGGGTGGATAGCACTCAGCATATCCATGATAAGGGCGGCATTGGGGCTACCAATACCGAAATTGATTATAGTCATGTCGTTGGCACTTGCATTGGGCATATTGCCTTCCCTGCCAACAACCGGCACATTGTACTGCTCGGCAAACAATTCGACATAATGCGTGAAGTTGGTCAGCAAGATATATTCCGAAAAATCTTCCAACTTGCGTTTGGTATATCTCGGCAGCCAGTTCTGTACAATTTCATCTTTTGTCTTCAACATAACACCAAAGGGCTTAAACTCTTGTGCAAAGATACAGAAAAAGCCTTGTCCTCCAAAATTTCCCATACAGAAATTTGGACATTGACGGAAGTTGTTGTACTTTTGCAGCCCCGAGAGAGAACAAGCACTCGAGGCGGTGTTCGATACACCAAGGTGGACAGATTTGGACTGCTTGCAACCACCAAAAAAAATGCTAAAATCGTTCTTATCAACGCAGAAGCAATCCATAATTTTCATGTTAAACCCTGTGCGGGCAGACGCCCAAAGGCGGTATAGTGCTTGTAGATATCAGCGGTAGCCTCTGCCTACACAACAACAAGTTGTACTAAAATTATGTCTTATCTTTTCACTTCTGAATCTGTGTCGGAGGGTCATCCCGACAAAGTTGCAGACCAAATTTCCGATGCCGTATTGGACGCATTTATTGCACAAGACGATGAGAGCCACGTAGCCTGTGAAACACTCGTAACAACGGGACAAGTAATCATTGCAGGGGAGGTCGGAAGCCAAGCCTATGTGGATCTCCAACAGGTTGCCCGCAAGACGATAGAACGTATCGGCTACACCAAGAGCGAGTATATGTTTGACGCTGCATCGTGCGGTATATTGACGGCCGTGCATGAACAATCAAAGGATATCAACCAAGGAGTATCCCGCGGCAGCCTACTGAGCCAAGGGGCGGGAGACCAGGGAATGATGTTCGGCTATGCCACTGACGAGACCGACAACTATATGCCCCTCACGCTTGATCTGGCACATACATTGGTTTACACTCTAGCGCGTATCCGCCATGAAGGCAAACAAATGACTTACCTGCGTCCTGATTCGAAATCGCAAGTGACCATGGAATATGACGAAAACAATTGCCCCGTAAGGATTGACACCATTGTTGTTTCGACACAACATGACCCAGACGTCACACAAGAACAGATAGCAAAAGATATCCGCGAGATATTGTTACCCAGAGTCGCCACCCGCGACCAGCGGTACAAAGAACTGCTCAGCGACAAGCGCATCAAGTTGCTGGTTAATCCGACGGGGAGTTTTGTTATAGGCGGTCCTCACGGTGACACAGGACTGACAGGACGGAAGATTATTGTGGACACCTACGGAGGCAGAGGAGCACACGGCGGTGGTGCCTTTTCGGGCAAAGATCCGAGCAAGGTGGACAGGTCGGCAGCCTACGCAGCGCGTCATATTGCCAAGAACCTGGTAGCAGCAGGCGTAGCACACAGAGTGCTGGTGCAAGTAAGTTACGCCATAGGCGTAGCGGAACCCGTGAGTCTGTGCATAGACACCTACGGAACCAACCTGACACGATTCAGCGATGCCGAAGTAGCAGCCCGCATACGTACGCTCTTTGACCTGAGACCGGGTGCCATAGCAGAGACTTACCACCTGCGCCAGCCCATCTATGAAGAGACAGCATCCTACGGACATGTGGGCCGTTCTCCGCAAACAGTAGAAAAGACTTTCACGGACGGCAACGGCAAGCCGTTCACACGGAAAGTGGAACTCTTCAGTTGGGAGAAACTGGACCGTGCTGAGGAACTAAGAAAGATATTCATAGACTAAGATACATACGTATCCATACATCAAGCGGTGACCGCAATGGGTTTATCAATCTCCCGACGAGGGGTCGTTGAGGTCCCGTTGAGGGGTCGCAAGCGAAAAACAGTTCAGAGCAAACGGCAAAGAGAACAGCCACAAAGCACAAGCCATTGCACAGAGACGATTCGGCGAACTGCAAGAGGTTGCACTTTTTCCCTGCATCTGACAGACCGTTTGGCACATGGATATGATGTTATAGTTTAACAACAAGATTTTTAAGAGGTGGGGCTATTGTTTTTCCCTCACCAAACAGCCATAAGGCAACAACACAAAAAACTGAAAACAATGAGAACAAAAGAAGAACTGACGGGGGTGAGTCTGTTGGGAAACCAGCATACCTCCTACCCGACCGATTACACTCCAGAACTATTGGAGACTTTCGTCAACAAACATCCTGAGAATGAGTATTTGGTGACATTGCATTGTCCGGAGTTCACATCGCTATGCCCCAAAACAGGACAACCCGATTTCGGTACCATCATTATCTCGTATATACCCCGAGAGAAGATGGTAGAAAGCAAATCCTTGAAACTCTACCTGTTCTCTTTCCGCAATCATGGAGATTTTCACGAGGATTGCATCAATATCATCATGAAAGATCTCATACGGCTAATGAACCCAAAGTATATTGAAGTGACGGGGTTGTTTATGCCTCGCGGCGGGATAAGCATCTATCCTTTTGCCAACTACGGAGACGAAGAACATCAGTCACTGAAAGAGACACGACTGAAAGAACAAATGGCAGCCTATCTATCACTAAACAATACAAGACGATGAAAGACAGCATATTAGTATATTCAGGAGGAATGGACTCCACGACCATGCTCTATGACTACAAGGACGAGATAGCCCTGGCTGTCAGTTTTGATTACGGAAGCAACCACAACCAGAAGGAACTGCATTTTGCTTCGCTGCATTGTGAGCGATTAGGTATCAGGCATATCAGCATTCCACTGGAGTTTATGAAACAATACTTCCACAGTTCTCTTTTGGAGGGGGGAGATGCCATCCCCGAAGGTCATTATGCTGCCGATAACATGCGCTCGACCGTTGTTCCGTTCCGCAACGGAATCATGACAGCCATAGCAGCAGGTCTTGCAGAGAACTACGGTTTGCAACGGATCATGCTCGCCAACCACAGCGGAGACCATACCATCTATCCCGACTGCCGTCCGGAGTTTGTGGCGGCTATGGACAATGCTTGCCAGACAGGAACCTATCAGCGCGTGCAGTTATTCACTCCCTATACGGAATGGACAAAGACGGACATAGCCAAACGAGGGAAAGAACTCGGCATTGACTATGCAGAGACATGGAGTTGCTACAAGGGTGGAGAACGTCCGTGTGGCAAATGCGGTACGTGCGTAGAAAGGCGCGAGGCACTCCGAGAAGCGGGAATAGAAGACACCACCCAATACGAAGAATAAGAACCCACAGAAATTACAGGATGTACTACGTAGAAAAAAGAATAAGCATCTCGGCAGCGCATAATCTGAAACTCTCCTACGAGAGCAAATGCGAGGCACTGCACGGACACAACTGGATAATAACCGTCTATTGCAAAGCAGAGGAACTGAACCAAGACGGTATGGTGACAGATTTCACACACATCAAAAGCATTGTGAAAGACACCTTTGACCACAAATATATCAATGAGGTGATTCCCATGAATCCTTCGGCAGAGAACATAGCACGCTGGATTTGTGACCATGTGGAGAACTGCTACAAGGTATCGGTACAGGAATCGGAGGGAAACATTGCCATCTATGAAAGATAGTCTCAGGTATGTACCGCATCAACGAGATTTTTTACAGTCTGCAAGGAGAGGGATTTCATACGGGTACGCCCGCCGTGTTTGTACGTTTCTCGGGCTGTAACTTACGCTGCCCATTCTGCGACACGGATTTTGAAGAGTACTCCCTTTATAGTGCAGAAGATATATGCCGGCAAGTGGAAGAACTCATAGGAGGCAAAGGAGAGTTCCCAACCCCATCCATATTAGTGATTATGACGGGCGGAGAACCTTCGCTGCAGGCTGATGAGAAACTTACATGCGCATTGCATCAATTAGTCAAAACCATCTGCATCGAGACCAACGGCACCCATACGCTACCTCATGGAATAGACTGGATCACCTGTTCGCCGAAAGAAGGTAGCAAAGTGGTACTGAAAGAGGCAGATGAGGTAAAAGTGGTCTATACAGGGCAAGATGTGGAATGTTGGCGGAAAAACATTTCTGCCCAGCACTATTTTTTGCAGCCGTGTTCCTGCCAAAACACGCAAGAGACCATTGAGTATATACTGAACCACCCGATGTGGCGATTGTCTCTGCAAACCCATAAACTGACAGGGGTGAGATAAGGAATGGCATATTCTTTGCTGCCGACCTTGTAAGATGCCGAGGTTGCCGACCTTGTAACCACGAATCGAAATACAGTTCAGCCGGTATGCTACACATTACGAATTGTTATATCAAGCACATCGCCACTATAGCGGCTGTTTGCTTTTATTGTCTGTCGGCCGGTGCGACCAACTATTGCGGACGTGTGGTTGACAAAAACAATGAGCCTATTCCTTATGCAACGGTTTATCTGGCAAATGATCCCATTGTGGGGACAGCCACCAATATGCAGGGCATTTTTACTCTATCCACAGACGCTTCTCCACGGGAGAAAGTAATCATTTCTTTTATTGGCTATACAAAGCACGAGACGACATTGTCAACATTCAGCAATATGCAGATGCCGTTCACAGTACAACTGACAGAGCAACCAATAGCCCTTGAAGAGGCGGTGGTGGCAGCACCGGTGCATAAGCAGAAGAACAGACGCAAGGCAATGGCTGCGCTTCTCTACAAGGTGTACAACCAAATGCAGAGTGAATTTCCCGACACGCCGTCGGAATATCGTATCGTGAGCGACGTAGCAATGAATGCAGACAATGCCCCATGGGGTATGGAACAGATGATTGCACGTGCCGTTCATATACCGCGTGAGGGTAAAGACAGGCATGATTCCATCCAGTTCGCTCCGGAACATTGCAAGCGGTTTCTGAATACGACGATACGGCAACGGGCGGATGTCGTGTTGAGCCACGATGACTTAAATCCCCAGTTGAGGGCGGTAGCCACCGAGGCTGATTCGGGCATCATTGTGCATTGGAGTTTATGGCGTTCCCGGGACGCGCGCTACCACTTTGAAGAATCCATGCAGGATCTGCGACATTGGCAGGTATCAAACGAGAGCGACAGGGAAACAGTGCTTACTTATACCGAGAAGCACAACTACATGGGGATATTGAAATTTACCATTCACAGCCACTACATAGTGGATTCGGAGACGTATTCTCTCTTGCGATTTTCAGAAGATGCCGTGGTGCAACTGGCAATACCGTTCGGATACAAACTCAAGAGCGGCGACTTGGAGTTACTGAATCTGCTCAATGTGGACGATCAAGCCATTGAGCGTTTCCGCTTGCGCAGAATACGTGCCAACGTCCAGATGAATACATTGTTTCAAACAGAGGACGGGGTGCGCTTGATGAAGGAGAGAAATCTGCAGGCAAATGCGCTGCTATTAGGAACACGAAAGGCTGAAATTCCGCTTGCAATAAAGGCTACACAGCGTGCAACGGAGGCGAGAAACAAGGGAGTAAGGACTTTGAACGAGGGCGAAATGAGCCGACGAATAGAGCGGGAAATCGTCCCGATCTACTAAAAAGAGGCAGATAGCAAGTGCGGGAGGTGAA
>DLLF01000004.1:0-18402 GCA_002477945.1 Bacteroidales bacterium UBA7569 | reverse complement strand
TTCACCTCCCGCACTTGCTATCCTATTTATGACTTCACGATATTTTTTGCAAAATGTCCCGATTATTTTTTAATGCAGAACCGACATTGCCCCGACAGGAGTTTGTACGATATACAAGCCCGCAGGCAGGGCATCAAACGAATAGGACGAATTAGTCATCGTAAGTTTCCGGCCTGCGGCATCGAAGATATTGACGGGAACATTATTATCGTTGTGCAGGATTATGCCATCGAACCAAAGGCCTTCATCCAAGAGTTCGTTCAATGCGGAAGGAATCCGAACAAAAACCTTGTAAACTTTCCGGTTGATTCCGTCCGTCACGACATAATTGACTCCATAATGTTGGTCGGAAAAGTCGACGGTCTCTCCTGAGGAAGGCGAGACCCATGTTCCCGTGCCAGTGACAGCGACATCGGGCTGCAATGCTGTCAAGTCGGTACCAGCCGGCAGGGTCAAAGTGATCGTCTGCTCCGCTTCGTTGATAGCAGCATTTTCCCCGTTTATCCGGAAAGAGGATATACGCAATTCAGGCAAAGCAAAACTACTATTAGCATCCAGCAGGTACGTTACGATATTATCCAAGAGTTTCTTACCTGTCGGTGTGAGCAGGGAACCGCTTGTTTGTCCGATGGGGAAGAGGATGTATTTAGCCTGACGAAGGGCAGAGGGTATCTCATGCAGGAACGTTTCGTGAGCACCTTCCGAGTAGTAGTCTTCTCCGCGACGAGGAGCCGTTGCGAGCGCAAGCGTTCCATTTAGTTCTATCTGGACGGGCATCAGACCTTTTTTATCGTTTACGCCCGACAGAATGGTAAGCGCATCACCTTCTTTGACCTGCATACCACGAAATACAGGGTGAGAGGGTTGCAGAACGGCGATGTCGGTATTAGCAATGCTTCCGTTGTCGGGATAACCCCAGCCCAATCGTGAGGTTGTGTAGAGGAATACCTTCATGTTAAGTACCGGCAAATTACAACCACCTCGTGCTATACCGATTGCTTCCTGATTGTTAGCATCCACATCTTCGGAGATCAGCACCCATTTATACTTATCGTACTGTGCCTTATCACGCAGTTCGTCTTGTGCCTTGCGCGGCACAAGATTCTTTCCCTTGCTTTTCAAGTAGAGATACACCCCATCTTTCTCGTAAGCCAAGGTGTTAGTGTAAAGATAGAGTACAGGGTCGTTGCCCGGGTCGAAAGTCGTAACAGTCAGTTTACCTGTAATGCTATTTCCGCCCGCTACGCTGATAGTGAAAGAATAAGTTCCTGCCGTGGTAGGCGTACCGCTGATGGTGTACGTACCATTATCTCCGCTTCCAGTTATTCCGGCGGGCGTGCCATTGGTCCATGTGAGTGTGACAGCATCGCTGCTCAAAGCAGAGTAGCGGAAAGTAAATCCGTCGATAGCCTCGTTGACGAAGCCTTCCTGTATGGTGTCGGAGGTTGCCTCGATCTTCGAGGAAACGGTTATCTTGCCGGTCAGCGAGTTGGTTACTTGGTTGCTCCGGTTGTATGCCACCACCTTATATTTATAGATGCCAACGGGGCAGTTAGCCGTACCGCTCAGGGTCAGCGTGTCGCCGATGCCGTCGCTGTTGCCTTGTGTGAGCGTGATACCTGTTGCCTCTGCACCCTCCCATTCCAGAACGGTCTTGCCCTTGCTGTTGTATTTGGTGTAGTACGTAACCGGTGCCATGTTTCGTGTCTGCAGCACATTCTGCGTAGAGTCGTTACCCTTTATCCAACTTACACGCGGTTCGTCCGCCACACGCAGCGAGAAACCTAACAGTTTGCATTGACCATTGATGGCTTTTACGATCACTACATGCTCGCCCGTGGAAATGCTGTAGCGGCGGATGGTATAATTATCTTTATTGAATTGTAAAGGTTGCAGAATGCCGTCTATATATACCTCAAAGTACTGGTTATCGCCGGGCTTGGTTCCTTTGGTATCCTGTTTCTTGTCCTTCGCATAGATGGAGAACTGGTCGTATCCGCTGATATGGTAAGTGTATGTATGTCCGTTTTCCATACGGTGTTCGCGTCCGGATGTGCCTTGGGTAAACTCATCTTGGGCAGAAGCCGAGGTGGAACTAATGGATGCTATTGTTCCCTTAAACCAGCCGTCTATCGCCTCGCAGGCAGTAGTGGTCTCGTTGGTGGTCATGCCGTTTGTTCTGTCCGTACCAGTTGTGTTGAATGTAGCCAAATCGTCGGTATTACGGGCGGCATAATACACCTCATATTCCCGTCCGCCGAAAGTGGTAAGCGTACCCCCGTAACCGCCTGCAATGGCTTCATAGATACCGGGTGTGTGAGTAGTCAGGTCGGAAGACGGCACTTTGATATTGAATGTAATCGTATAAGTCTGCGTACTGCCGTCCTCGGCGGTTACCACCACCGTGGCTTTGTCGGTCAACGAAGAGGCTTGCGTAATCTTAATGGCTGCCTTGCTGTCGTTCTGCGTGGCACTCACTTGCGGCACTGCACTGCCACTCTCTGCGTCCACTGTGTATGCATATACGCCTGCCTGCAACGTAACTGCTTTGCCACCTACGGTCAGGCTCTTGAGCGTAGCATCGCTCGATTTGGGTTGCTCCACTTGCAGCGTAACGGTATAGACGGCTGTCTTACCCGATTGAGACGTGACAGTATATCGCACAGAGGTACTGAAATTCTGTGCGCCTTGCGGTGTATAAGAAGCGATATTGTCGCCATTTATGGTCGGAGTGAGATTAGTCAGACTGCTGCCGATGGGCAGCGAGGCAGTAATAGTCTTGTTCGCTTGGTCAATCGTGGCTGGTACGCCTGCTACTGTAAATGAGGTGATAACAGGCTCATCGGCTACGGCTTGGCTGAACTGAATGGTGTAAGTCTTGGTCGTTGTGCCGTCCTCGGCTGTAACCAATACCGATGCTTTCCCCGTTGTCGAAGCGGCTTGTGTGATGTTCAGCGTGGCTTTGCTGTCGTTGGCAGTTGCTGTTACATTCGGCATACCTGTATAGTTCGCAGGCAGCATCACACTGTAATCCAACTTCCCCGCATCAAAGTTAGGCACACTTGTTCCGTCATATTTCAACTCTTTCAGCGTCGCATCATCAGACTTTTGCGCAGGCGTAGAACCTGTATAACTACCATTGGTCAAGACTATAGTGAAAGCACTAATTTTCATTTCTGTTTTATTATCTTTGAAATGAAGATAATACTTTCCGTCTTTAAGCGTCAGGTCTGTAGCAGAAAAAGTATATGAACGTGGTCCTTTTTTGGACAAATCTGTCCCCTCTTTAGACCATAATCTTTGCTGCGAACTGCCTTCTTGTCCGTTGATAAATAGTTGTAACCATCTGCCATCAGAAATACTATACACTTCCAATGTAATAGTACCTGCTGCATTTGGCGGGACAGGGAGGTATAAAGAACTATTGCTATTGCATGAGAGTCCCGAACTGGTAACTTTTAACTTATCTTTTGCGCCTGCTATGTAGATAATGCCGTTATCTTCTGTTTCTCCGTTAATTTTACTCTCGGACTGTGCTACATTGTACGTCCACTTGCTTTGTGTTGCAGTGAGTGTTCGTGCTGTATATTTTCCATTAGTCGTTTGCCCGTATGTGGTTACATTCGCACATACGCTGATAAATAAAACAGACAGAACCTTTTTGAATATGTTTCTCATATTATTTGTTTTTGTATTAAATTCAAGGTACAAAGATACGTACAAAAACGGTGATATATGTAGAAAGATTGGCGGTAAAAGTGGAAATAATACACATATCTTCCTCTTTGTATCTTATTGATGTCGGCTTCAGGGGTCGTTCAGGTCTCGATGAGGGGTCGTGGGAATACGGATAGGAACTTCAAGAGAGCCATACGGAATATAATCCATTTTTTACGGTTCTTTCTATACACTATGTTCACCGAAAACTGTATTATATCTCATACATACTTCTTTCTTTTCTTTTGCATGACCAAAAGAAAAGAAACCAATGGGACTCCCCCACCCCCCTCAAAAAGGGGGCTATAAGCAGCCTTAACCTACGGAGTGATTTGTGTCGGGCGTTGCCAAAAATATGGGGTCACTCGAATTTCGGCGGAGACACAACTCGCTACGCTCAAACAGTATCTCCGCTTATCGAAATTCTCGCTTCATTTTTGACACCCGCCACAATGCCGGACGGAACTGACCCGCTGGCATTCGTTTTTCTACACGAATTCTGCCAATGGAGGTATTAGATATAACAGAGAAGATATGCACAAGTTATTTATAGAAGTTGTTCTGGAAACTTGCATATTCATTGCGTTTGCAAAGCACACGACGAACAAAGGCTTGCAGGAAACCCAGCCCATAGCCAAAGAGTTGGACAAAGGCTGCCACGACAGCAAGAGCCGTCACTTTGATATTCCTGCAACGGAACAAGGCATCGAAAAAAAGCAAGAGGACGTAGAGCGCAACAGGCAGGACGAACCATATATGCCACAGAGACAGCAAAAGGCAAGCAAGACATCCCAAGACAAAAACCGCCGGAAGGGTGTGCACCAACTTGAGGGATTCGGGATATTTCTTATAGAGATTGATGCGTGCAATTCCGGAATTGAACACCTGCCTATAGAACTGGCTGAAATTAGCACGACGTTTGTGCCAAACCCATGCTTCAGGGAAAAGACGAACCACACAGTTTGCCTTATAAAGACGGATACTGAAATCAATGTCTTCCCCAAAGCGCATAGGAGCGAAGCCGCCCAACCTGTTCCATACATCACGGCGAACCCCCATATTGAAACTACGGGGGTAGAACTTATCCATCTTGCGCTTTCCCCCGCGAATCCCACCCGTTGTAAAGAAAGATGTCATGGAATAACTTATCGCTTTCTGCACGGCCGTAAAATCGGAAGAAGCGCGATCGGGTCCTCCAAAGGCATCCACCTGAACAGATTGCGCTGCAGCCTGTTGCAATTCCTTTTCCACCTCAACGAGATAATCGGGAGGGAGAACACAATCAGAGTCCAGCACAATGATATACTCACCGGAAGCGCGCTCGGCACCATAATTACGACTGGGTCCGGGACCGGAATTGGGTTTGCTGAAATAGCGCAACGCCAGTTGCCCTGAGAACGAGTCGCAGATATCTTTTGCCGGAAGGGAAGAACCATCTTCCACGACAATCACTTCGAAGTCGGCAAACCGCTGCGATGCGAGCGAGAAGAGCAATTCTTGAAGTTCCTGGGGGCGATTGTAAACGGGTATTACAAAGGAGTATTTCATACGTGCGGACAATTTAAGTTGGTTTTACATTGTATTCCGGCACTCTACCCGCTCAATCCGAGTTGCCAACAGATTGAGCGGGTAGTGAGCAGAATGGGAGTCGTACTGCAGAGTACGGGAATGACTACTTTTCGTCTTTGTTTTCGGGTTCGTAAACGAGAACGTTCTTCAGTTCCCAACTACCGGATTTGCCAGAGGCTGAAGTGTAGCGGAAGCCGATGTACACAGACTTACCGACATAGGGTGAAAGGTCCATATCGCCAGATGATTGGAAGGTCCATGATGTACCGGCAGGAACATTGAGTGTACCGTCATCATTTTTATTCCAAGGCAATGCTTCCCAAGTGCAAGTGGTGACATCTCCTTTATAGTCGGACGAAACCAGCACGGTAGCCTCCTCGGTGAAATTGTCCGCCTTGTTGAATGCCTGGTCGAAAATCAGTTGCGGTTTCGTTGCTTTCTTGAGTTTGACCACAGGAGATACCAACCACGCCTCACTCTTATGGCTTGCGTTGTCCTTATAGCCGGATGCGCACATACCGTAGGTGGAAGAATAGTACCAAACATAGGTGAGGGGCGACTCAAGATAAACGTTTTGTATGATAAAGTCGCCTTGTCCATGACCCAAGAACGGTTCGGAGAGATAGGTTGATGTATTGGCTTTCCATGCGTCCTTCATCTCGAAAGACATACTCTCATTGGTGATCTTGGTAAGGATATTCCAAGTCTTCGAAGCCAAATCGTAGGTAAACTGGTCAACTGACGGCTGTCGATCCGCATTGCGATAAATCACCAACCAAGTTTTTTCGTCCGCTGCATAGGGGAAACGCCGGCTGAGATAGATATTGAGCGTTGATTCCGGATTTGCGATGCCTTCGGCTCCTATTTCCCTGTAATCGGCCGTAGCAAGAGCAACCACATCGGGTCCTGACGACGTGTAAGGCTTGAAGGCACCATCCGTGTATTGGTAGAAATAAGTCTTATCATCGGAGAAGTAGACGATGAATTTGTAGCCTTCACGTTTCATACGCTTATCCACACCAGCATCAAGAGCGGGAATAATTTCGTCGATGGAAGCAAGAGGAGTTTTTGGATAGAACTCGCGGATAACATCAAAATCACTGAAATAGACGGGCAGGTCCGCCACGGTGCGATAGGTTACTTCGCAGAGCGTACCAGAAGAAAGTTGCGGATATTTCTCTGCCATAAAGGTTGGAAGGAAAAGTTCCGGCGTGATGAGGGTATCCGAGAAATACTTATCGGTTCCCAACTTTTTGAGACGATTGTAAACGGAGGAGTCGGTTTCGTTTTTACCCATAGTCAATGACGTTGCGATGTTGGTTGCATTGGATGCGACTGCGGAATAGTCGGCATCGGACAATGTATAGGCGAAATTGCGCACGACCGTGATAGGAGGTTCGCCGCCCAACTGGTGATTCAGGTAGAAATCATCGCATGAGACGAGTGCGACGGCGATCAATAGTGATCCTAATATCTTTTTCATAGGTTTCTGTTTGTGAGATGGTTAGAAATTGAGTTTGAGACGAACGTTCCATGTCCTGCCTTGAGAGAAATAGAAATAGACGTTGTCTTTGTTGACCTCGGTTATTGTTTGTGTCAAGGCTGTCGGGTTCCAAGCCTTTTCGATGTAGTATTGATTCAACACATTGTTGACACTACCCGAGAGTACCGCGTCGAGTTTACCCATTTTGAAGTGGTAGGAAGCACGGAGATCCATAGAACCGCCTGTCGGTATTTTCCACGGGCGTTGCAGGTTCATCGCCTTGCCAATCTGCAGATCGTTTCCAGAGAAGGAGTAGTAGGCATAGTTGCGGTCATAGAGAGTGTATTCCGCTCCGATGCGGAAACCTTTGAAAGGTTTGAACGTGATGCCGAGGTTAGCCGTTGTTTGTGCGGAGCCACCGACCTCAATACCTTTCATATTGACCATTGCCCACGCATGATCGGGTGCTCCGGGTGTGGTGAGTTCTCCATCTTTTGTCAGTGCCTGCCCTTGCTCGCTATAGATGTAGCCTTTGACGGAATCGCTGTCCCATTTCCAATCACCGATGGAAAGCATGGCAGAGATTTCCAGCCAGCGTGTGGGGCGCGCTTTCAATTCGAATTCCAAGCCCATGTGGCGTGCATTTACACCTGTCATATTGAGGTTGTAGCGAGTTTGTGCGGGGTCGGACAATGTGTTTTGTTTTGCCATTGTCTTATCCATCCACTCGGTGAAATAACCGTTTACGGCAATGTTCACGTACTCATTGTGGAATCCATAGCCGATTTCCGCACTTGCGATCTGCTCGTTTTTCGCCTCCGTGTTGATGGCGTTGCTGGTACTTGCTGACATGAATGCGCCCTTGTCGAACTTAGGAGCACGCGAGATGTAGCCGAGATTGACAAATACATTGTTATGTTGGTTTATGGCATAATTGGCACCGGCTTTTACCGTTCCACCCACGAAATTGAGTGTTTTGGAGCGTCCGTGCTCGGCATCATAGTAATAGTGGTCTATTTTCCAATAGTGGTTCACATTGACAGAAGCGTTGAGGAAGGCGGACCAATTGCCTTGGTTGTATTCGCCCTGCACGAAGGCACCTTCTTGAACGACATAGCCGTCGTAGTTACGATAGCAGACATCGCCTATTCCCAGTTTCTGAGTAGCCCAATTAGGATCCAGAGCGGCCTTGTTGTTCTCCGCCTTCACGGAAGAGCGGGTTGCATCGATATAGTAGGTTCCGCCCAACATGTCGGAAACGACAGCCGTGTGTATTCCTTTGTAGTAGCGTACGTCGATACCCGCTGTGAAGTCGATGAGTTCGGCAAACTTGTTCTGATAGGTGGAAACCAGTCCATACCAGTTGTGCGAGTTGGTGTTCTGGCATATTACGAGTTGAGAGCCATAGTAAGGTTTTCCTCCGTACTCGGCAGAAGACTCATCGTAAATCGGGTTGTCGGGATTGTTAAGGTCGTAGATAGCACCATAGTCGAAAGAACCATCTTCACGACGGAAGGTGGTAGAGAGTGTACCATAGTTGGCACCATACGTAAGGTCGGAATATTTGTATTCGGTGTTGAGCCCCGGTTCGGCAGTACGTCCGTAACCACGTCCGATAGAGGTGTAGAGAGTAGTGGAAAGAGAAGACTTGTGGTCGATCTGCCAAACGTGGTTGAGCGATATTTGCGGTTTGTGGTACACGTTATAGTTGGCGGAATTGCGATTACCATAGTCATCGTAGCCATACGTAGGGTTATAGCGTGAGAAGTGCATGCCGTCCTTCATGTACTGCTTGACTTTCATCCACTCGGAGAGCGTGAGAGCACCGCCGGAACCTGAACGCTGGTAGTGGCGCTGGGGCGCACCAAATGCCGTGAGAGACAACTGATGGTTATCGTTGATTCGTTTGGAAATGTTGGCAAAATAGTTGTATCCGGTAAAGTCGGTACCCTGTACGTAGCCGTTGCCCCACGTGCGTGAACCGAGGACAGTGATTGCCCAACCGTTCTTCATCAGTCCAGTGGAAACAGAGAAGGACACTTTGTTATAACCATCGTTACCCATGGCATAGGAAAGAGAGCCTCCCTGCTTTGCATCGATATTCTTTGTGACGATATTGATGGTACCACCCACAGACGGAGCAGAGAGTTTACTTGCGCCCAGACCGCGCTGTGTCTGCACAACGGAAGCGACTTCAGCCAATCCCTGCCAGTTGGACCAATACACTTTGCCATCTTCCATACCATTCATAGGAACACCATTGATAAGCATTGCAATGTTGGTATTGTCGAAGCCACGCATATAGATTTCGCTGTCACCCCATGAACCACCATTGCTGTTGGCATGGACGCCGGGTGTATTCTTCAGCACTTCCACGAACTCGCCATTGCCTATACGTTCCTCAATTTCCAAAGCGGTGACGGAACTGACCGCTATAGGTGTCTTGCGTTGTACGGCAATCTGACCGGTGACGGTAACGTCGGACAGAGAGACTGATTCGGACTGCATTTCCAGCACACCCAATGCGTTTTTCTTCGCTTTTACCTCAAAGGTTTTGTAGCCCACATAGGTGAGGCTGAGTGCAGCCTCTTTGCTTTTTACAGGCAACACGAAATTGCCATCAAGGTCAGTGACTGTACCATTGGTGGTACCCTTTTCCAGCACGCTCACACCGATAAGCGGTTCGCGCGTTTCCGCATCGAGAACCGTACCCGTCAAGCGTTGCTCCTGCGCATACACACTCATTGCGAGGGTAGCCAAGAGTAACAAGAGAGTTTTTTTCATAACTTATTTATTTGTTTGGATTGAGCAAAGGGAGCAACACTTCTTCCAACTTGTCGGCATAGGCCCGGAAGCCCAAGTCGGTGAGATGAATACCATCAACAGTCCCTTCTTCATCGCGCCCCGTGAGTCCTTGGGTCGTCACATAGTAGAGATTGTCGGGAAATTCCTCTTTCAAGCGGAGATAGTTGTTATGGAATGCTTCATTCTTTTGCGGGAGATAGTCACGGAAGAAAGAGTCGTAGTGCGCATAGGGATAGGTGAGTCCTTCCACCATGATGACAGGTACATCGGGACGTGCCTCAAGCAAGATACGGACAAAACCATAGGTGAGCGTATCGCACATATCCTTCGTGCAATTGGGTACGGGGTCAATCACATAAGCGACCACATCAGGAATAGCCGCCATAGCACGCGCCAGAGGCGCATCCATCTTACCCTCGCCAGAGAAACCGAGATTGACACACTCCACGCCGAGGTCGCGCTGAATGAAACACGTGGACGCCATACCCGTGCGGGAGGCACAACCGCCCTGCATAATACTGGTACCATAGAAAACAATCCTCCTGTCGGTCACAGGATTCTGCACTTGCGGTCTGACAAGAACCGATGCGCTATCCACTCCGACCTCGAACCACTGAATACCATCGTAGAGCGGAAGATATATCATCCACTCGTGCATCTGCCCATCGAGGTTGCTCACATAGACTTTCTGCTGGATACTGTCTTTCACAGGGCGTGCCGTATTGACGTAGTGCCAACGATTGTCGTCGCCCAAACAATAGAGGTCGGTTCCTTTTGTACCCGTATCCGCCATGTGCGCCATGTGGAAATTCTGACTGAGGCGGTAGCGTGCAGCAATGTGACGCGAATTGCTTGCAAAGCGGACGGCTATTCCGGAAGAGCACAAAGACCGCGCCCAAAGGTCGGGACGAACACTATCCTGCAAACAAGCGGGGATACGAGTGTAAGGCGTAAGCGTATTGGAAAATCCCTTGTTGATAATCTGCAGTTCCAAAGCATTCACGTATCGCAAAGGAACGTCCTCTGCTCTCAAGGGAAGCAAAGCAAAGAGCAAAAGTGCGAGGAAGATGTTACGCTTCATGGATTTTTGTTTTGCGCCACAAAGGTAATACTTTTTCTTCGGGCAACAAAACAGTGTTCAAGTTTTTTTAGTACCCACAGACTTCTTCAAACCCTCCATGAAGGAGGAATGCCTTTCCCACTCTATGTCAAGAGATAAGGGTTCGTTTTATTTTGCCATTCTCCCGATGAGGTAGCAAGTTATTTACGATTTGGCAATTCGGACCTTCCGAACCCTCCCAAGAAGGGGAGTATAGTTGAAAGCCAAGAGTTGACAGTTGAAAGAAGCAGAGAGTCTTGTCAAGTTTACAAGTTGAGAAGTTGGGGTGTTTCAGGGGTCGATGAGGGGTGCTTGAGGTCTGCTTGAGGGGTCGTATAAAAAAAGCAAAGACCTCCCCAACCCCTCCAAAGAAGGGGCTAAGATTATGCCATCACCCTATTATGTATAATCTGTTGACCAAATTAGATTTACCTATTACACTACTTGCTTGAGGCGCACAATTTTGTATTTAATTCTGACATCTATGCAGAGCAGATGTAAAGAATAAGACTGAATCAAGTAAAAAGACGGATACAACAAAGGAAATTCAAGAAAGTTTTATTCAAAGGCTTGTGGGAATGAGAAAAACAATGTATCTTTGCCGCACAAATCCAAGGGGGATTCTCTCTCTTGTATTATTCCAAAGAAAACAGAACAGATATTTATGGTGTATGATGTAACCAAACTCGGACGTCTTTCGTTCGATGAATTGACCGACTTGGCTAAAAGTTTCGGTCTGAAAGTTGGCAGGAATGCCACAGAACAATCTCTGATATACGATATTTTAGACGCTCAGGCCGACCAGAAAGCACTTCAAGTGCAAGCAAGAGTGGACGCAAGAGGGGAACAACCCGAACGCAGGAAGAAACAGCGTATTCACACACAGAAAAAAGCAGAGCGAATCAATTTGGACCACTTCAAACAAGAAGCCAATACGCAAGTGCAAGAATCGTTATCATCTTCTCCAGACAACAAGAAAGAAGATCGCACAGCCCAGATACCATTATTCACAGAGAAGGCACTGAGCGAAGCACAGCAGGCAGTGGAGACACAAGCCGAAAGATCGGGCTATGCAGAAGGCAAAAAGGCAGAAGACTCGAATGACAACACGCCCAAGAAGCGAGGCAGAAAAGCCAAAATGCAAGATGAGGGTACAAGTTCACCTGTAACAAGCCTTGAGAAAAAGGGAGAAACGGCTCTTGTACCTCAAGAAAGCACTATTGCCGAGACAAAGAGCGAGGGTCAAGCAGAGGGTACCATTCAGAAGAAAAAACGCAGCAAGAAAGCAAAAGAGGCAGTTGATACAGAAGATAAAGAAGTTGCTACGGAGAGTGCCAAGAGCGAGGAAAAGGTCATTGGGAACCCCGTTGCAGAAAAACCAGCGGAGGATACAGAAAAAAAACAAACCGAGGAGAAAGCGGCAAATGTGGCAGGAGGCGAAGAAACGCGCGATGTACAGCATGAGCAGAAACGTGCGATACTCTATGATTTCGGTGATCACATAAAGGGTTGCGGCACATTGGAGTTACTTCCTGACGGATATGGATTTTTGCGTTCTCCGGATTACAACTACATCTCATCCCCTGATGACATATACGTTTCCCAGCAACAGATAAAGGCATTCGGTCTGAAAGCCGGTGACACCGTGGAATGCACCATCCGTCCACCAAGAGAAGGCGAGCGTTATTTCCCCATCAACAAGATTTTGAAGATAAACGGTTGTCTTCCTGAGCAGGTGAGAGACCGAGTTGCCTTTGAGCACCTGACACCTCTGTTTCCTGACAAGAAGTTTCGTCTCTGCACAGGGCACAATGATCCGTTGTCGTGCAGAATCATAGACCTGTTCGCTCCTATAGGCAAGGGTCAGCGCGGTTTGATTGTCGCCCAACCGAAGACGGGTAAGACGGTGCTGCTGAAAGACATAGCGAATGCCATAGCCGCCAACCATCCTGAAGTTTATATGATAGTTCTTTTGATAGACGAACGTCCGGAGGAAGTAACCGACATGGCCAGAAGCGTAAAAGCGGAAGTGATAGCCTCAACCTTTGACGAACCAGCGGAGAACCATGTGAAAGTGGCAAACATTGTTCACGAAAAAGCCAAGCGATTAGTGGAATGCGGGCATGACGTAGTTATCCTACTGGATTCCATCACCCGTCTGGCCCGTGCCTACAACACAGTGACTCCTGCCAGCGGCAAGGTGCTGTCGGGCGGTGTGGAAGCACAAGCCCTGCACAAACCCAAACGTTTCTTCGGTGCAGCAAGAAACATCGAGAACGGCGGCAGTCTGACCATCATAGCCACCGCATTGACAGATACAGGGAGCAAGATGGACGATGTTATCTTTGAGGAATTCAAGGGTACGGGCAACATGGAGTTGCAATTAGACCGCAAACTGAGCAACAAACGCGTGTTCCCCGCCGTAGATATCATGGCATCGTCCACACGAAGAGACGATCTGTTGCTTCCACAAGAGGTGCTGCAACGAATGTGGATACTGCGCAGGCACTTAGCGGATATGAATTCCGTGGAGGCCATGGAGTTTCTGAAAGAAAGAATGGAACGGACGTTAGACAACGAGGAGTTTTTGGCTTCAATGAATTCATAAGCCTACTCACACAAGAAGACAAAGGCAGGATCGCAGAGAGCGAGTACCTGCCTTTGTTGCATAAAGCAGGACAGCCAAAAACGAAGAACACACCAAATCGGGAAAATGGTTTGCCTATATAAAGATTTATCCTTAACTTTGCCGATTGAGCATATAACGAGAAATTATGTCAGAGAAACGTTTCCATATAGCCATTGTGAATGGTCCGAACTTGAACCTGTTGGGGAAAAGAGAACCGGAAATATACGGAACGATGCCGTTTGAAGAATATCTACCGATGCTGCGAAGCAAATACGAGGACATAGAGATTGATTATTACCAAAGCAACCACGAAGGGGATTTGATAGATTATCTGCAACAGACTGACGAGAGGGAAGAAGTTGTAGGTATTGTACTTAACGCAGGCGGCTATACCCACACAAGCATAGCACTGAGAGATACGGTGGCGGCCATAAGCAAGCGTGTGATTGAGGTACATATCAGTGACCCACGGAAACGGGAATCATTCCGGGCAATATCCTATTTGAGCGATGTGGTTGCTGCGACCTTTTCGGGATACCTGCTGCTGGGCTATGACATGGGAATAGATTATTTGCTTTTTTCGGACCGGAAATGAGAAGACATTGCATCATATTGCTGTTATTTGGATTGTTTACGCCGGTTGCCATGGCCCAGAATCGTCCGTACATAGACGACAAGACCGTACATTTCGGTTTTTCGCTGGGTCTGAACTTTATGCACTACAGTGTGACAGAAAGTTTAGTTCCCCAAAACGAAGATATATACCATGCCAGAGTGAGCAGCATGTTGCCCGGTTTTTCGGTAGGTTTCATCACCGATGTCCGGCTGAGCAGACATCTGAATTTCCGCTGCACTCCGACTTTGCATTTCGGGATGCGAACGATCACGTACAAGACAGAATCAGGGAACGTGAACAACTTGAAAACAGACGTGTTGTCACTTCCCATATCGGTTCCTGTCTATCTGAAATGGTCCGCCGAGAGAGAGGTGAACTATCGTCCTTATCTGCTTGCCGGAGGAGGTGTCAGTTTTGATTTCGGCACGGACAAAAAACGCCCTATTCTGCAAAAGCCTTTTGACTACTTTGTGGAAGTAGGGTTCGGTTGCGACTTCTACTTTCCGTGGTTCAAGTTGTGTCCCCAGTTGACTTATTCAATAGGTTTCAACAATGTACTGACACCAGCCGACAAGCGGACGGAATTACCTGTCCAAGATGCGTTTTATGCCAATGCATTGAACAAGTTGCTGAATCGACAGATTACGCTTACATTCAACTTTGAATGAGAGGGATATTACAACATAGCACCTTTCTCCTACTCTGCCTTGTATTTTTTGCGATGGCAGGTTGTGAAGAGAAGACAAATACAGATCCGAATGTGCGATTGCGTTTTTCATGTGACACTCTGCGCTTTGACACCGTATTCACAGAGATGAACAGTCCGACATTGCAGTTCCGTGTTTACAATTCTCAGAAACAAGCCGTCATAATAGACCAAATAAGATTGAAAGACGGACGATTTTTCCGGTTGAATGTGGACGGAGAGACATCGACAGAGCGATTGCAACAAATCAGACTCGGCGGGGGGGACAGTATGTTCGTATTCGTAAAGGCACGGATAGAAGAGCAAAGTTCTGCGACACCCGTATTTATAGAAGACGAGATTTGCTTCAAGACAAACGGGAGTCTTCAAAATATCATACTGGAGGCGTTCGGGCAGGATGTGGAACGTCTGAGCCGATATACGATTTATCATGATACGCTATTGGGCGGCGGAAAACCTTATCTCATTTACGACAATCTGGTTGTGGATACGGCTTGCACACTCACGCTGCGAGAGGGAACAACTCTTTATATGCATGACAACGCAAGCATTGTTGTTTATGGGAATCTGTTAGCCAACGGGACTCTTGAAAAACCGGTCCACATTCAAGGCGACCGTTTGGACGACATTTACACAAATGTACCTTATACCGTTGTTTCAGGGAAATGGAACGGGATATACCTGATACAGACAGACAAAGGAGAAAACAGCCGACACCAGTTAGATAATACAGAAATCATAAGCGGCAAGGTGGGACTATATTGTTCTTCATCAGACAAAACGAAAATGCCGGAATTAACACTAAGCAACTCAAGAATACACAACTTCTCCCAATACGGCATAGTGCTACAAAACACCAATGCGACACTGCAGAACACAGAGATAAGCAATTGCGCCCAATACTGCCTACACTTATCAGGTGGAAACTATCAGTTGGTACACAACACGATAGCATCCTATTACAGAAATACAGACATTAACATACAACCTGTCAAGAGGGAGGATGTGGCTGCCGTATATATCAATGACCTATCAAAAGACAATTGTCCGACAGTCTGCAAGATGTATAATAATATCATCACGGGAATAAGGAAGAACAATTTAGTGCTTGCCACTTCCCTACCCCAACGGTACAGAGGAGAGTTTGCAGGAAATTATCTCCGCTCTGACAGTATCGTCTTAGACTGCTTCAGAGATAACATATACGCCGGAGAAGAAGACACCGTTTTTGTCCGTCCATTCTATTCTTTGGACGACTATTACTACTACGATTTTCATTTGGATTCCGTATCACCTGCAAGAGGAAAGGGGCTGAGCGAGGCGGCTGCCACATTGCCTTACGACAGAGACGGCAACCCTCGTCCAAAAGAAGGATCCGACCTAGGCTGCTACCAATATATAGAAAAGGGACAAAATTAAGCCACCACAGACTACCTGCAAAAAGCAGGGTTGTCTTCAAGGAAAGATATTAAAGACAGCCGGTTTTATCTTTTTCAATCGTAAGCAAGTTGCAGAGCCTCTCCTACGACATAATTGCTTCCTCCGATAAATATCAAATCATTTTCCGAAGCAGCATTGACTGCGGCTTTGACAGCCTCAGTCACAGAAGAATACGCTTCTCCACACAGAGAAAGAGACTCTCCGATGTGCTTCATTTCCACCGCAGGAACAGCACGATGCGTCCGGGCTTGGGTAAAATAGAATACAGCCTCAGAAGGCAACAGAGCCATAGCATCCTGCACATCTTTGTCATTGACCATGCCAAAGACTATATGCAACCGGTGATATTTATCCAAGAGCGATTTCAACTGGGATGCAACATAACGGATACCGTGGGCGTTATGCCCCGTATCACAAATGATTGTCGGTTTTGTATGAGAAAGCGTTTCCCAACGTCCACGAAGCCCCGTCAGACGGCACACACGGGCAAAACCATTCGTGATAGCGTCTTCACTGACACGGAAAGGCGAAGTTTGACTCAAAAGGTTCAAGGCAACTTGTGCCGTTTGGATATTTTTTTCCTGATAACAGCCTGTCAGTTCACATGGTATGATTCGATGAGGTAATTGGTCTGCAAAGACAATCATGGAGTGAGTTTCAGCGGCTTTATGAAGAAAGACAGGGGCAGTTTCCTTATTTGTTTCTCCAATGACAACAGGAATATGTTCTTTGATAATCCCTGCTTTTTCAGTTGCAATAGATGAGAGAGTATTACCCAAAAACTCGGTGTGATCTTTACCGATATTTGTGATAACAGAAAGGATGGGTGTGATGATATTAGTGCTATCCAACCGTCCGCCAAGTCCTACTTCTATGACGGCTATATCGACCTGCTGTTCAGCAAAATAAGAAAATGCAAGAGCCATTGTCGTTTCAAAGAAAGAGGGCTTTAGTTCTTCCAAGAACGATTGATTATTCTCTACAAACCGAATCACCTCTTGTTCAGGAATCATTTCGCCCGAGATACGGATTCGCTCACGGAAATCCACCAAATGGGGAGATGTATATAGCCCGACCTTATAGGCGGAAGACTGCAATGCGGCGGCAATAAGATGAGAAGTGGAACCTTTCCCGTTTGTACCGGCAATGTGCACTGCAGGGAAAAGCAAATGAGGGTTGGAGAGGTGCGCCATAAGACGACAGGTATTCTCCAAGCCAGGTTTATATGCAGAAGCACCCAATAAATGGAATGCAGGCTGTGATGTATAAAGATAGTGGACGGCTTGTTCGTATGTCATAGGAAATACCTTTATTGGACGAACAAAGATACAGGTATTTTTGTGAAAATACAATTCTTTTTGTAACTTTGCAGGGCTATATAGAAAGTGTATAACAGATAGAAATATGAAGAAACTAATCATACTATCAGTAGTTGCAATTATGTTTGCAGGATGTAAAAACGAAACGTCTGACAAGATTCGGCAGGAGGCTGTCCTCAACGCTATCCAAACGCGTGCCTCTATCCGTCAATTCACGGGTGAAAAGATTACTGATGAGCAGATTAACACCCTCCTTCGCTGTGCGATGTCAGCTCCGTCAGCAATGAACAAGCAGCCGTGGGCATTCGTTGTAGTAACAGATGACACCTTGCTCAGCAAGATGGGTGAAGCCTTTCCCTTTAGCCGTTGCGGCAATGGCGCAGCCTGTGCCTTTGTGATGTGCGGCGACCTCAACAAGGCTCTCCCGGGAGAGGGACAAGGATTTTGGATAAATGATGTATCGGCTGCCACGGAGAACCTGCTCCTTGCCGCACACGCTATGGGGCTGGGCGCAGTCTGGACGGGGGTCTATCCCAGTTCCGAGCGCACCCCTGAGGTACAAGCCATGTTGGGTCTGCCCGAACATATCATCCCGATGTGCATTGTTCCGGTGGGCGTTCCCAATGAGAAAACGGCTGTAAAAGACAAGTTCAAGGAAGAGAACATTCACTACAACCGCTGGTAACCCCCACCATGCAGTATTCCGTAGCGCACCTCGCGTATTCCTTTGCCGAACCATGGCAACAGGACCTCTTTGAGCAGGCGTTATGTGACGCGGGCTTTGACGCTTTTGATGGCGACAATGCCTATATCCCGACAGCCCTCCTCCGTGCCCGTCGTGCGGAGGTAGAGGCGTTGATTCTGGGCACCGAAGGTGTCCGGCTCCTGTCCTTCGAGGACTGCCCCGAACAGGACTGGAACGCCACATGGGAAGCCGAGCACGAGGTAGAGCAACTGCCTATGGATGTACGTATTACACCGCACTGTGCCTTCGGCGCAGGGCACCACGAGACCACCTC
>DLLF01000028.1 GCA_002477945.1 Bacteroidales bacterium UBA7569 | reverse complement strand
AAACGCTATCTTATGTATATGCAAAGCCTCTGAAAGACTTTGCACTGCAAAGATATAACATTTGTCTGGATTATGTAAAATCCAACGACCCCTCAAGCCGACCTGAAGCACCCCTGGGCGAGAGATGACCTTGTTTGTCTCATCCGACTAATATGTCCAATTAGCCTTATGGGGTCAATCTGCTCAATCCTTCCATGGAACGTCTCGAATAAATAGAACGTCTATAATAATTCCGTCCCTTCCCGTTGCTACTCATTTGTCCTGTTTGATGGATTTGTCCGATCCTCATAATACCATAACCCTCCCTTCTCAACGCATAAACTTGCGTTCCGTCCTTTCATCCCCTTGTTTCTTCCGCTCGTCTTGCAAATATGATTGTTCGGCTTCGCCAATGAACCGTTATATTGCAATAACTGCTATCTTTGCAGAGCGGTTGTACCAAAAAACATGTTGGCAACAGCCGAAAAATATAACTTAATAACCTTAAAAACACCAATGACCATGAGAAAAATTACTTCTTTTCTTCTGTTGATGCTTGCCGTTGTGGCAGTGAATGCGGAAACAGTTTACTTCAAAAACACAAAATCTTGGACGAATGTCTATGCTTACTGCTGGGATGGTGAAGCAGGCAAAGTATTGGGCGAATGGCCGGGCTCGGAGATGACTGCCGTAGATGGGCAGGACGGCTGGTTCTCTGTGGATTTCACTGCTATGCCAGGGAAGATAATCTTCAATAATAATGCCGGAAGTCAAACGGGCGACCTTACCCTGGATGCAACCAAAGGATACTATTACAACGAGGGTTGGACAACTTCTTTTACGGGTACTGTAGAGGTCATTAGTAATACAATCTATTACAACAATTCCTCCTCAGCATGGGAAAAAGTCTATGCATATACTTTTAATGGTGCCGTAGGCGGTTTGTTGGGAGGATGGCCCGGTACGGAAATGACGGCGGTCGCTGACCATGCAGGCTGGTTCTCCATTGCAATTCCTGCCGAGGTGGATGGGATGATAATCTTCAATTGCGGTAGTGACAAAGGGAAGACGCCCGACCTTACTTTGGATGCTGCAAATGTGTACTACAACGGCTCTGCATGGCAGTCGTCGTTCGAAGGCGGTGGCGGAACGGTTGTTGAACCAAGCAATGGCGACTACTATCTGGTCGGTTATATTAATGGCGCAGACTGCGGTATAGAAGCCGATCACGAGAATCTGGGAAGTTACCACTTCGTGGAAGGCAAACTGACTGCCGCATTTACGGCGGATTCCTATGTAATGGTCAAAACTTCCGACAATGCCAATTGGTATATGGCGGAGGCGTATATGGAGTTGGAGGAAGGCGCAACGGCTACTTTCAAGAACACTCAACTGGGTGCAAAAGAGAAAGTGAAAGTTCCCGGAGGCGTTACGCTGCATTTCGTTCTGACAGAACAGGAAGACGGCTCGCTCACCCTCTCCTATACAAAAGGGGGAAGCACTGTCTTGGAAACGGTTGAGAATATCGCCTATACGCTGCAAGATGGTGTGCTGAGTCTGGAGTTGCAATCCGAGCAGACTATACGCTTGTTCTCTGTTAGCGGTAATATGATTGACTCAGCAGTGACTGCCACATATACGCGTCAGTTGGCGCAAGGTGTCTATTTCTTGCGGATAGGCAAACAGACACAAAAGATTGTTGTTTTCTGATAGATGTTGTTTTTGGGTCGGTGGGGATAGGCAGTAATACCTATCCCCACTGCAATCCGTCAAAGGGTGGCTATTCACGGCGAAATGAAAACATACACCATGAAACACGTGTTGCTGGTAATATCATTGTTCCTCTCTTCTGTGGCTTCGGCTGCGGAACAGTTGCCGGTGCTGTTGCCGCTGAAAGGTACGGTGATCGATGAGTACAAGCAGGAGGTGCGCAACAGCAAGGTGCAAGTTGTGTCCGCCCCTGCGCCTGTGCAAATGCCCGAATGGAAAAATGGTGTGCAACTCTATGAAACGGCAGAGGCAAACTGTTCTGCTGGCTGCGTCACCATTACTGGGGGAAATGTCGGACAATGGAATGGAAGTAGAAGTGTCGCTGTCAAGTCAGTGGAAAGCAAGGCGTCGTCAACCCTTTCTGCTGTAACAATGGAAAAGATAAGGAAAGAACCGCTTCCGGCCGTTTCTGCGGTCACCACCAAACAAATGGCTCTCCGCCGTGTGGCAGCTTCTGTAGAGGATCCCGATGAGGCAACAACCGCAGGACACTCGGACAGACGCCGTCTTGGCGGTAGTGGTGAGGGGATGGGCGGCTCTTCAGGGGATGATCCTAACCGTTCCGAATTGTCTCCTGTCGGCGAAGGATATATACTCTTCCTGTTTGCCTTGTTCTATGGAGGCTGGGCAATATACCGGAAGAAGAAAGAACTGAAAAAGATGGATTGACAAGAGACTGTGTAAACAAACAATACTATAACGGAAAACGGAGAATATGAATCATAATATGAAACACGGACTGCGCAAATATCTGCTCTCGGGCTTGCTTGCAATGCTTACTTCCGTGAGCCTGAGTGCCGCTACGGTATATTTCAAGAATACTTCCAATTGGAGCAATGTGTACATATACACGTGGAATAGTTCTTGTGCTACTTCTGGTTGGCCTGGAGTGCAGATGACCAATATGGGAACGGATAACATATATATGTATGAAACGGGGTGTGATAATGTGGGAAATGTTATATTCAATTGTGGTAGTGACAATTGTAAAACAGGAGATTTAAGTTGGGATGCTTTAAAACCGCTGTATGTTTACAATAGTGGTTGGCAGGAATATACGCCACCTTCTGCACCCTGTCTTGCTATCCATAGCAACATATCGAACAGCAACTGGTCATCGGTCAAGATGACCAAGTCGGAGGACGAGACGACGGCTTCATGCACAATCACCGTCAGTTCCCCGAGTATAGGGAAGGAGTTCGGTATAAAGAAACTGAAATCTTGCGAATCGGATGACCAGGCAGAGTGGTGGAATGTTGCTTCGGGTACCACTATCACAAGTTCCAATTGCACAAACATCCCTTTCGGAAAGAATCTCGGTGGCAATGCAAAAATTGATATGACGGTAGCAGGAAGTTATGTCTTCACGTGGGACTATGCTTCTTCCGCGCTGACTGTTACATACCCTGTTTCCGTAACTACTTATACCGTCACTTTCAATGCCAATGGGCATGGTACGGCACCCGCCGCACAGACTATAGAAAGTGGTGGCAAAGCCGCAGAACCGACCGCTCCCGCCGCCGAAGGCTATACGTTCGGTGGTTGGTACAAGGAAGCGTCCTGCTCCAATAAGTGGGATTTCAACACCGCAGTGACCTCCGACATAACGCTGTATGCCAAATGGACGGAGACTTCGTCCTCAGTCACGTATTACGTCACCGGTAATGACGCTTTTCATTCGGCATTAGGACTCACAGGCTCATGGAACCCCTCCGCGAAACCTGTGACGGATGGTGCTGTTACATTCACTGCGCAAGCAAACACAGAGTACCAGTTCAAAGTTACTGTAGGAACTTGGAGCCGGAGTTGGGGATATGGTGCTGTAAACGCAGACTGTAGTAATGTGGAATTCTACAAAAATGGCGACAATGTAGCAGTAAAACTCTCCGAAACAACGGAGATAACCATACGTTTCGATGGTACGAAAATCTGCTTGACAAAGGAAGAAACCGAACCTTACCCCGTCACCTTTGGGGTCGTGGATAATATAGGCGGCGGGATAACGGCAGTCTCCGAAGGCAGTACCGTCTATTCGGGTTCCTCCGTTACATCGGTAACATTCACAGCGAAGCCTGCTACGGGTTATACCATCGAAGGTTGGTATAGCGATGCAGCCGGTTTGCTGCAGATAGCCTCCGCAGGAACGGGGGACACATACACACTCCCGCAAGTAACTGCAACCAACAACACCGTGTATGTGAAGTTCAAGCAGGCGCGGATGGTGTACCTCAAACCCAACGATTGCAACACTTGGAACGAGAAGTACGTCTATACGTTTAGCAATAGCCCGTGGGAAAATAGCAAAGGCGTACACCCTCAGAATAATAGAATTGAGTATGGAGAGATGCAGAGGGTGAACGATAGTGTCTATGCCTATGCGCTTACCAATAGTCAGACGTTCTCTTATATCGCTTTCAATAATAATGGCGGACAAGCCGGCTGGGACGACTTCTACCAATGTGAGGCAATCTACCGTGCCGACCACAAAGAGGCTCTGCAAATGTTTGTCTCGGAAAGAGGCGGTGCAACGCAATCTGTGAACTCGACAACCTACCATGATAAAGGTATCTGGATGCGTTACAACGCAACGAATGCAGGATATCAGTTGGTGCTGGCAAACACGGCAACCCATACAACCGGCAAGACCTACTTCACAACGTCCGCCCCGGGCGGGTTCTCGTTCTCTCTGATAGAGAACCTGACGGAAGGAACGGCCTATACTTTCTATGTGGAGAACGACAACGGGGACAAGTTCAGCAGAGGAGCCGATGCAGGAAATGTCCTTACGGGAGAAACAGTAAACTGCTTGCTGTATCAATGGGAAAGTGGTAATCCTGCGGGGATAACTTTCACCCCGACGATTACGGGAGAATATACTTTCAACCTCCACTTGTCGGATGGTAAAGTGATAATCGACATCCTGTTCCCTGCTACCGAATATCGTTTGGTGTATGTGGAAAGGAACGGCAATGCCGTGAAGAAATTCCACCCGTCTCATTCCATTCGCCAACGCCTCGATGCCACGACTGAATCGCCTCTGAATGATACGGTGAGCCTGCATGTCCGTCCCTATGTGAAAAATGCAGAAGTCGAGTCCGCAAACCCTTTGAATTGCGAAGTCTGGCTGCAAGAATATGAAACCGAAGGCAACACGATGCAATGGCGCACCATAAGCACCTTAGACGTAAAGGCAATGCCGCAGATAACGGGCAACGGTGTCTATAACTTCGTGATACGGCAGAATGGTACCTCTGCTGTTCTGTCCGTTGAAGAGACAATGAAATATGATGGGAACTATTTTATACGCTCCGATGCTTCCAAAGCCGGTTGGGAATACCTGTCTGCGAAGAGCCAACTCCAGAACCGCTTTTGGTACTCCGACTATGCCAGTCGGCACGAGGACTTCGACCACTATTGCTGCCATTGGACAACGGCGGGGACAAACCTTAACTTCGTAGTGGCAAACGACTACAGTTACTGCCTGACGGATACGCTCGTGCAGTCAGACTATGAAGCCACCCATGATTTTGTGACCGCAACGGGTAAACTGAATAACGATGCCAACATACGCTTTATGTGGAATAGTTACGATAATACCACCAATCGCGCTTTTCTCGCAGGAGCAGGAAACAACCTGTCATTGTTGAGCGACCATGGTATCTATGATACAAATGGAACGCAACGGACGGAAATGCAGTTCGCTGACCAACAGAACTGGGTGTATCGGCTGGATGTGAAAGCCGACCCCAACACACGTGTCAAAATAAAGGCACCTTATGCAAATGTGAACCAATATTTCAAGGGATTGGAAGGTGACTTCTCCGATGAGAACACATTCCTGTTTATAGAGGGAACTAACGGCAACTCATACAATATCCGTGTCATCTACGATTTTAAGACGAACCACCTGATATGCGCATGGATTCCCGACGGAGAGATAACATCGGGCGAAACCATACAGACCGATCTGATGATAATTCGTGAAAACCAAGGGGAAGCCAAGCAATTGGTGTTTAATCCGAACGACTTGACTATCGGAGAGGTGAATAATGCCTACTGCGTTTTGACGCTTACAAAGCAGTATCTGGAAAGCAGTGTGTCTTCAAAAGAAAAAACAGTCTATTGGGTGTCGTTCCCGTTTGATGTCCGTCTCTCCGAAGTCTTCGGCTGCGGTACGTATGGTGTGGACTATGCCATTCAGTACTACGATGGTGCCGCCCGCGCCAAAAATGGCTGTTGGTCCGATTCTCCCACCTATTGGAAACACTATTGGGAAACCAATGGCGTCGTGCTTGAGAAAGGTAAAGGATATGTTGTTGACATCGACTGGAAAAAAATTAAAAATGAGCAGTTCACGCATAATAACAGAGATGTAAGTATCTATTTCCCGTCGGCAAACACAGAACCCATGACCATCACCGGCACGGTGGAATCAATCGACTATCCCGAACATAAGTGTACAATCGAACGTGACAACCGCTACATCTACGACTCCAACTGGAACCTGATGGGCATACCGTCGTACGCCAACTTGGATGAGTTCGGGAACCCGATGCCTGCACGGCAAATAGGTGAATACAAGGTGGGCTTCTTGTATGAATACGAGCCGGAAACAAGTTCGTTTACTGCCTCCCCTGCCACCGATGTGAAGTTCCTTAGCATGCGCTCCTATCTCGTGCAGTTTGCAGGATTGATGGATTGGGTGAATCCTACCATGGAGGGCGTGCTTCCCAATCAGTTGGCTGCCAAACAATATGCCGGATCTGCTGAACCAACAGAGTCTCACACGGTGTGCCTTAGTATGAAACAAGGAGAAAAGACCCTTGATCGTACCTATCTCCGTATGCAGGAGGATAATGCTACGGCTGCTTTCGATATGAATACTGACCTCGCAAAGCAAGATAAGGCGGGAGCCAATATCTATTCTATGACACTCGGAGACAACATCCGTGTGGCAGCGAACGTACTCCCTGTAAGCCGAAATGTGACAATCCCGCTGGGTCTCGTTGTTGCAGAAGACGGCATTTATACGCTGACTCTTCCCGATGGCACGGATGGTTTGGAGGTCGTGCTGGTGGACTACCAAGACAATACGCGCACCAATTTGCTCTTTGGTGATTATGCGGTGGACTTGACCAAGGGCAACTATGAAAAGCGTTTTGCCATTGAGGTGAACAATCGTCGGGTGGTGACAAACACCATAACGGAGGCGGTTGGGTATGACACCGTAACGAAGTACATGATTGATGGTGAATTGTTCATCCGCTACGGAACGAATGTTTATGATGCCTTGGGTAGAATATGTAAGTAACAAAACAAACTATAAAAGATGGCGCGCAGGTGCCGAAAAGAAGTGATTTACAATGAATAACCGATTCCTTTCACTTTTCTTGTGTTTGCTCTTGGCTCTATGTGGAGCACAGGCCGCACAAAAGAAGAAAACACAGCACAAGAAACTGACGAAGACTTATGTGAATGTTCCCCTGCAGGAGGTCTTGCAAGACATAGGCAAACGCACGGATTACATCATTGATTATTCGGAAGCGGATCTTGATTTGGCTGCGCCTGTCAATCGTAAGTTCAAAGAGGCATCCGCTCTTTCTGCTATTAGGAAGATATTGGGCAAACAATATATTGTGAAAGCCAAACGGTCGGTCATCAAAATCACCAATATACCGGTTCCGCCCGTCACGTTTCAGTCACCTGCACTGCAGCCTTCCGTAGTTGAAGAAGACGAGGAAAAGATAGTGAAGACCTATCAGGACACCACTTTCTCTGTGGTCTGCAAAATGGTGACGCAGCGTATTGAACCCGAGGAGCAGCCTGCTCCTGAACCGACGCAAAAAGGGCATTATGTGCAGACTATGCTGGGTGCAGGTTACGGCTCCATGGGATATTCCCTCCGTGATGATGCAGGCACAAAGGTCGGAAAGAATCTCGGTGATTTCTCAGGACTCCTGCAAGTGCAGTATGCCTGCTATTTCCATGAGAACTGGGGCTTCAATGTCGGTATTGCTTTCTCTGGTTACGGCAGTTACGGCAGGCTGAATAACACCAATCGCTGGAACAGCGTGGGCGACTCCGATGGCGAACTCTATAACCACCTTGCTCTGACCCACGATTGGACGGAACAGCAGGTGACGCATATTGTCGAATTGCCTGTTGGAATCCAATGCCAATACCCCGTCAACGACAAGAATTGGCGTCTTTATGCGGGCGTTGGCATACGTGTAGGAATGCCTGTTTATAGCAAGTGGGCTCTCAAGAGCGGTTCCTTGGAACATCAGGGCGACTATCCGCAGTGGGGTATGCTTATCAAAGACCAAACCGATAGGGATTTCTATACGGAGCAGATTGGTTCCGAATTTGTTCGTGACCGCCACGAACTGCATCTCAAAAAAGTGGCTTTGGCTGCAGATGCAAAGATGGGATTGATGATTCCTTTGTCCAAACAGTTGGACTTGCTTTGTGGCGCTTATTTCCAAATGAATTGCCTGAACTTGAATAATGAACAGCAACAGCCTGTCGGATGGCAACAACCTGCGGCATCTGTGGAGGATGGTGTGGATCGCAGGCATGCTTTCATGAATGAATACAAAGGAGAATTGGCTTCCGATTTTGTCAAGGCAGTGCGCCCTTGGGCTGTCGGATTAACGGTGGGTATCTCTTGGCATCATATCCCGAAACCGAAGCCTGCCGAACCTACTTATGAGAAATACCAGTTGTGCGATACGACTTTCTCCTTGCAACCTCGTCAGGAGATTGTCCGGAAACCTAAGAAGGAAGCGGCTAAGCAAATCGTTCGTCTGATGCACAAGTCTGTTATATGGTTCGATGTCAACTCTGTGGAGCCGAAGTTGCAACCGGCAGACATCCTGGATAAAATTGCGGCTGTCCTGATTGAGAACCCTGACCAAAAGATTATTGTCTCCGGACATGCCAGCAAGGAAGGTAGTGCGCGTAAGAATCGTATCCTCTCCGAAAATCGTGCGAAAGCCATAGCGGATATGCTTGTGGCAAAGGGCGTTTCTGTTTCGCAAATACAAGTCGAAGCACACTCTTCCGATATTCAGTACGATGCGGGAGAAGGTTCCGTACATACCATTGCCCTTGACCGGCGCACCGAGATTATACCTGTTGATGAAAACCCGAGATAATAACAATATACTACTATGCGCAAATATATATATAATTGTTTGGCACTTGTTTGTGCGCTGTTTTGTTTCTGTGCAACCGTTTCGGCGGGTGATATACCCAAAGGCACAACAATCTATTTGGATGTAACGCAACATTGGTGCTGCTGCAAGGCGTATTATATCTATTTCTCAGGTTCATGCACAGGGCAGCCTTCCGGTTCCTATAAGATGTCGCCTGTTGAAGGAATAGATGGCGTCTATCAATATACTACCACTGCTCAGGACCGTACGCAGGACAATATCCGTTTCTGCTATAGCAATTCCGAGACAGAGGCCTATTACACCAACCAACTCTCCAACCATACAGAGGATGTACTTTGGTCTTCATCGGCAAAACCCTACTATGTCATTGATTCCGAGAATGGACAAACAGGACATTGGGCGGCACAACCTTCCGTATCGGGTACTTCCGCCCTCACGGATGTCTTGGCAACGCTTTCCTACAATTGTGCCGATAACGTGTATAATGCGGAACTGCTTATCTGGTTCGATGGTGCCCCTTGTGGACTGAAGATTTCTTCATCGCACATGACGGATGCCAAACAGATCAAAACCCCTCAGTCTCCCTGGTCTTATACGCTCACAGGGCTTGCCGTGGCGGAAGGCGATCCGTTCTCTATAACGGTGGCACTCTATTCCGATGTGGCTTGTACGGCATTGGTAGAGGAAAAAACGTATAACCTCACGGCTCCCGCACCTGTATGTGAAAAAACTACTACAATAACCCTTTGTCAGGGAGAAAAGTTGCAACTCTCCTCCTCTGTGAATGCCGAATTTTATCGTTGGACCATCGGAACCGATACCCTTGAGTCGGAGGTGATGCGCTCATATCTCTCTACTCCGGAACAGACCGGAACCTGTCAGTATAGCGTGACCGCATACAAAACGGTAGTGAACGCAGCGGAAAATCTGATGGTTAGCGGCGGATTCGAAAACGCTGATGCATTCTCGTCTGACTATGTGTATGTGGGTATTGACCCGAATGAGTATTACGATTCGCACGCAGAAGCATCCAATCTTTGGGCATTGTCACACGATGCTTCCTATTTTTCTCATTACTACGAACCCGTTCTTCCTCATAGCGGTTCCTATTTCGGATTGTTTGATGCAGGGAAAAGTGGGTATGCGTGGAAAGCCACTTCTCTTGATAATCCCGATTTGGTCATTTTTCAAGACTCTATCTACTATTTCTCCTATTGGGCAGCCAACCCGAATGCGGACGACGCTTCTCCGGCAAAACTGAAGTTCGTGTTGGGTTATACCTATGATGGGGTAACCACCGAAGTCGATTTGGGTGAACCTTACACACTCCCCGATGACAACGAGTGGCATCAGCAGACTGTTGTATGGCGTTCGCCGGTCGATTGTCCCGATGTTTACATCGGTCTCTACGATCTGAATTCCGATTGGAAAGGCAACGATTTCTGCCTGGATGACATTATGTTCCAAACCGTTTCCTATGCTGTCTCCAGGGTGGCATTCACCGACAACTTTGAAGTCAGGGTGGAGGATTGTTCCGTCACGCCGCCGGAGCCGTGTACAGTGCAAATCTACCGCAAGTGGAACGATTTCCTCTTCGTGGATAACAAGGAGGGAAACTATCATTCTTTCCAGTGGTATAAGAACGGAGAACCCATCCCGGGGGCTACCGGACAGTATTATCGTGCTGACCCCGTCCCGTCTGCTTCCGATGAGTTCTATGTGGTGCTGAACAATGACTTGGGAGATGTCGAGTCATGTCATACAACGTTTGAAGACGCCTCTCCCTCTGCCGTTCTTTATCCCGCAACCAATACCCGCACCCTCGTGGCAAGTCGTCTTTATCCCATATCAACCCATATCAGTCTGTTGGTAAATACATATAGCGATGGCTCTGTGGAGGCTGAAAAACAGTTAATTTATTGATGGATAGATTGTCTCGCTATATTAAGTTCGGACTTTTATTCTCGGTGTGTCTGCCTGTTTTTGTATGGGCAGACACACCTGCTATACCCACTGACACGGTCCGAATCCCTTCTCCTTGTATAGGCAGTAAGGTGGCTCTCAAGTCTTCTCAAATGACAACGCAGTCCGAACACTATCTCTGGGTACAGACAAAGAAAGGCAATAAGGTCATCAATGATACGCTCAGCGGTGAAGCACGTTCCATCATTATCGTGGCAACTGAACCGGCTGAATATGTCTGTGATGTCGTCCATTCGGAAGTCTTGGCAGTCAATAATCTGATGGCAAACGGAGATTTCGAAACAAACCCTCCGACGAATTTTTCTTCTGACTATACTTATGCCGGTTGGGATCCGAGCCAGTATTATCTGAATCATCAAGGGGCATCAAATCTATACACAATTACGCACGATGCCTCCTGGTTCTGGAGAGATTTCTATGCTGTACGCCCGCATGGTGGCAACTACTTCGCACTTTTTGATGCAGGCAAGAGTGGTTATGCATGGAAAGCCGAAACACGCGATAATCCAAAACTCATATTGGAGAAAGACTCCGTCTATTTGTTCTCTTATTGGGCAGCCTATCCTAATAAAAGTCCTAATAACCAGCCCGCACAATTGCAGTTTGTTATTTCCTACAAGGATGCCGGCAATACATGGAAAACGGAGAACCTCGGGAAAATCCATATCCTGGGAAATGCCAACCCCCTCAATTCGTGGGAGTTGCGGGAGGTGCGTTGGAAAGCACCTGTCGCTTCTTCGGAAGTCATGATCGGAGTCTTCGATAAAAATACATCGGAAGGAGGCAACGATTTCTGTCTGGACGACATTATGTTCCAAAAAACAACCACAGTACTCAATACGGTGGTCTATCGGACAGTCTTTATCGTCGAACCTCATTCATGCGATCCGCCCTGTCCCGCTCCGCAGACAATCGCCGCCGACACCACGTTGTGTCTCAATACCGCCTTCCCTGTTCTGTGGAGAGGATACGAAATAACCAAATTCGGCGAGCAGCAGTTCATTGTGATGAGCAAACATGGGTGCGACAGCATTATCTACAACCTCAATGTGCTTTCCCGTGAGTGCGATCCTTGCGAAGGTGTCGTTCCCGTTCAGGTAACTTTCGATACGCTCGTGTGTGACACCGTTTCTTTCCCTCTTTTGTGGCGGGGACTGTCATTCTCGAAGGCTGATTCTCGGCAGCAAACCACAAAAAGTGTTCTCGGGTGCGATAGTATTCTGTCCGTTTATAACCTGTCACTGACGCACTGTCCCGTCCCCTGTGTCGGTATCGAGATGTATGCCAAATGGAAAGATGTGATTTTTGTACCCGATCCGGATCTCGTTTACACATCTTATCAATGGTATCATGATGGAGAGGTGATAGCAGGTGCAACGGAACAGTTCTACTACAATCCGCAGGGATTGGCAGGTTTATACCACTGCATCATGTATACGCACTCTGGAGATGTCGTAGAGGCTTGCCCTGCCGAGTTCGGAGATCTCACTCGTTCGGCTGACCTCAACCCTGGAAATGGCAATGTACTCCCTGTGTCTCGCCAGTCCTGGTGGATTAGTCCGCATATGCGTATCGTGGTTACTACCTATTCCGATCATTCTGTGTCTGCTGAAAAACAATTGCTCCGATGAAAAAAATCCTTGGTTGCATATTGCTCCTGATGCTTCTCTTCTTGTCGTCCGTGCAGGCGCAAAATCCCGTGCGGGGTATATCTTTCGATGCTTCGGTGGCGATGGGTTATTCTTCATTGGGGCATAAAACATCCTCCTCTGCATATCCGGGTCTGGAGGCTTCCCATGTAGGTGACTATGGCGCTTCTGCCTATATCGGTGCCAATATCTTCTTTACGCACGTCTTCGGTTTGTCGCTGGGCTGCGGCTTTTCTCGCTATGGAGGGGCTGTCAAACTTAGTGGAAAACAAACATGGCAGGGCGTGACCGACACCGACGGCGAACTGTATAATCACACGTTTTCTCTCTATCGCTGGCGTGAGCGGCAGCAGCAACTGTTTCTGTCGCCCCAATTCCTTTTGCTGTTCGCCATTCCTGCCAATATGGTGCGTGTGCAGATTGGTGTCGGTGCGGAATATGACATCTGTCTCCGTGCATTCTATCGGGCATCGGGTGATTTGGAACATACGGGGACCTATCTCCCGTGGAATCTTACACTCCATGATGTGGACACGCATGGCTTCTATCGCAATAAATCCTTTCGTCCGCATGGCACCTTGCCCGATGGGGGTAAATATGTCTCTGTGGTGGCAAAAGTAGGCGTATTGCTTCCTCTTGCACGCAACTTGGATCTGTCTTTGAATTTGGTCGGGAAATATGCTGTTTATGCCGACTCCAAAACCGCTGTGCAGGCAGGAGGCAACCTCCCTGTGGGATTTCGTGAAGATGCGGAAAGCATATCTGCGGAAGCCGTGCGGGCACATGCTTTTATGTCTCAATACGCTTCTTTGTTCCAAACGGGAATGGTTAGAGGATCTTATTGCCCCCTTTTCGTTGGCATGGAGGTGGGAATCCGCTATACGATTCCTTTCCGCAAACATTATCCATGTCGTTGTATTGCCAATTAACCTCTTCGGGGGATAAACGCCTGTAACTGCGACGTAAATTCGAGGTAACATAAAGATCGTTGCCGCTTGTGATGTTTCTACGACCCCTCAAGCCGACCTCATCGACCCCTGATCGACCTCTCAGCGGGATTTGACTGAGTTATTGGCTCCACCATTAACGGCTCATTGACGGAGATTAACGGAGAACCATAGCATCCGAATAATGTTTTTTAATGGATCTTTAGTGGTCTTTAATGGAGAACGCCAAAAATCCGATTAACGACCAATTTGCGGCAATTAACGGAGAACCTATGACACTATAGTGGTTTTAATGGTGCTTTAATGGCTGTTAATGGAGAATAACCGCACCGCCCGTAACCACCATTAACGGCTCATTGACGGAGATTAACGGAGAACCATAGCACCCGATAATGCTTTAATGGCTCGTTTGTGGGCATTAATGGAGAAAGAAAAATACCCGCGAAATGGAGATGGGCGTGTGACGGATGCTCTCCTGCCAATCTGGCAGAATACCCCTTTGGCAATCTTTTTGCCTGCTTCAAGGCGGTTAATACGATTGAAACTATGTCTAAGAAGAATAAAAACAAAAACGATATGACTGCAACAAATTGTGGAACCGACGGCAATATGCCGAAAGCAAAGCAAGTACAGCCCGATGAGAAAGTCGGACAGCAGGAGGCTGCGTGCGATGCTGCTGAGCCGGAAATTGAGGAAGAATCCAAGGAAAAGGAAAACGAAGAGATGGCAAAACAGATTGCAGAGTTGGAACAGAAGTGTGCCGAATTGGCAGATAAGAATCTGCGGATGATGGCAGAATTCAACAACTACCGTCAGCGGACGAACAAGGAAAAATTGGAACTCATGAAAACGGCAGGAGAACGTATCTTTGTAGATATGCTTCCGTTGGTGGATGATTTCGAACGGGCCAAAACCGCAATGATGCAAACGGATGATGTGGAGTCCGTACGGCAGGGAATAAACCTTATTTACGATAAGTTCCTTTCATTCCTCAAAAAACATCAAGTGGAACCTATCGAAACAGAAGGTGCCGATTTCGATACGGAATTCCATGAAGCAATCACAACCATTCCTTCACCAACGCCCGAACAAAAAGGCAAAGTCATTGATTGCACGCAACGTGGCTACAAATTGGCGGACAAGGTGATTCGCTATGCAAAAGTGGTGGTGGGAAACTAAGGGAACACCTGAGAGGAGATTTGTTTTATGGCAGAAAAAAGAGATTACTATGAGGTGCTGGGCGTTGATAAAAACGCTACAGCCGACGAAATAAAAAAGGCTTATCGCAAGAAAGCCATACAATACCATCCCGACAAGAACCCGGGTGATAAAGAAGCGGAGGAGAAGTTCAAAGAGGCGGCGGAAGCCTACGAAGTGTTGTCCGATCCGCAGAAACGGCAACGCTACGACCAGTTCGGTCATGCGGGAATGACGGGCGATGCGGGATTCTCCGGTGGAGGTATGTCTATGGAGGATATCTTCTCGCGGTTTGGCGATCTGTTTGGCGGAAGCGGGCTTGGCGACTTGTTCGGTGGCGGATTTTCTTCCTCCCGTGCAGGTGGTCAGCGTGTGATGAGGGGAAGCGATCTTCGGGTGAAGGTGAAACTGACCCTCGAAGAAATTGCTACGGGTGTCGATAAGAAAATCCGTATCAAAAAGCAGGTCCCGTGTCCCGATTGCCATGGTACGGGTGCTGCCGACGGACAGGTCGAAACCTGTTCGCAGTGTCATGGTACGGGACGTGTGGTCAAAATGCAGCGCACACTGCTGGGTATGATGCAGGTGCAGGATGCGTGTCCTGTATGCCATGGAGAAGGTAAGATCGTCCGCAATAAATGTACTCATTGTGGCGGCGAGGGAGTCGTGCGTGCAGATGAAGTGATTACTATCCATATCCCGGCAGGGGTCGTAGATGGTATGCAACTCACTATGCAGGGAAAAGGAAATGCGGCTCCGAGAGGGGGTGTCAATGGCGACTTGTTGGTACTGGTCGAAGAGGTTGAACATCCCGATTTTGTGCGGGATGGTTCCGATTTGGTTTACAACCTCTTGTTGTCCGTGCCTACCGCTGTATTGGGTGGGCAGGTCGAGATTCCTACACTTTCCGGCAAGGTGAAGGTTACTATTGCACCGGGTACCCAACCCGGCAAAGTGTTGCGTTTGCGCGGGAAAGGATTACCTGCTATTGACCAATATGGACGCCAATATGCTGTAGGTGACATGCTGATCAATGTGGGAGTCTATATCCCGGAACACTTGTCACGCGATGAGAAGAAAGTGATGGAGCAGTTGGCGGCTTCCGACAACGTGAAACCAACATCTTCCGACCGGAAAAACTTCTTCCGTAACTTATTTGGAAAATAATGCGGCATGGAGTCTGCCAGAGGTCGTATCGTACTTTCGCAGACTCTCTGCCCTGTGAATAATACTAAAATCTAAACACTGTAATTATGGCAAAAGGAAACATTGGGGTAACATCGGATAACATCTTCCCCGTCATTAAGAAGTTCCTCTATTCCGACCATGAGATTTTCTTGCGCGAACTGATTTCTAATGCAGTCGATGCTACGCAAAAACTCAAGACGCTGGCTTCTGTCGGTGAGTTCAAAGGAGAACTCGGCGACCTTAAAGTACGCGTCAAATTGGACAAGGAAAAACATACACTTACTGTCTCCGATCACGGTATCGGTATGTCGCAGGAGGAAGTCAATAAGTATATCAACCAGATCGCATTCTCGGGAGCCGAAGAATTTGTCAATAAGTACAAAGACAATGCACAAGCCATTATTGGTCATTTCGGCTTAGGCTTCTATTCTGCTTTTATGGTATCCACACGCGTGGAGATTTTCTCGCAGTCATGGCGTGAAAACGAAAAAGCTGTCCATTGGTCATGCGATGGGAGTCCCGTCTATGAAATGGAGGAGACAATCAAAGCCGATCGGGGTACCGACATCGTGCTGCATCTTGACGATGAAAACCTTGACTTCTTGGAGGATAGTAAAATACAGGGACTGCTCACCAAGTATTGCAAGTTCTTGCCTGTAGAGATCGTCTTCGGTAAGAAGAAAGAGTGGAAAGACGGTCGCGAGCAGGAGACCGCTGAAGACAATGTCATCAACGATACCAATCCGGCATGGACACGCAAACCGTCCGATCTTACGGAAGAAGACTACTCGAAGTTCTACCACGAACTCTACCCCAACCAGATGGACGAACCGCTGTTCCATATCCATCTGAATGTGGATTATCCGTTCCACCTCACGGGTATTCTCTATTTCCCGAAGATAAAGAGCAACCTTGACGTACACCGCAATAAGATACAACTCTATTGCAATCAGGTCTTTGTGACCGACGAAGTGGAGAATATCGTACCCGAGTACCTCACTCTTCTGCATGGGGTCATTGACTCGCCCGACATTCCTCTTAACGTTTCCCGTTCCTACTTGCAGTCCGATCAGAATGTGAAGAAGATATCCTCGCACATAACCAAAAAGGTCGCTGATAAACTGACGGAAATATTCAAAAACAATCGTGAGGACTATTGCAAGAAATGGAACGACATCAAACTCTTCATACAGTACGGGATGCTGTCCGATGAGAAGTTCTATGAACGCGCCGTCAACTTTGCACTCTACGAAAATATAGACCATGAGTTCTTCACGTTCAGCGAATATAAGGACAAAATCAAAGCGAACCAGACCGATAAAGATGGCAATCTGATCTGCTTATATACGCAGGATCCTGACGAGTCCTATTCGTACATACAGCGTGCTAAAGAAAAAGGTTACGATGTCCTGCTCATGAATGGGGAACTGGATGTGCATATCATTTCGCAAACGGAGCAGAAAAATACGGACTATACTGCCGATGGCTCCGAGAAAAAAGGGGCAGTTCGCTTTGTCCGTGTGGATTCCGATGTGATTGAGAACCTCATCCCGAAAGAGGAAAAAGCAAAGGTCACTTTGTCCGATTCCGATGCCGAAGCGTTGCGTTTCGCCTTTGAATCATGTCTGCCTAAGACCGACAAGGTGAATATGTTTGTTTCGTTCGAGTCGGTAGGAGAAACGGCTCTCCCGGTCTTCCTCACGCAAAACGAGTTCATGCGCCGTATGAAGGATATGTCGCAACATCAGCAAGGTATGTCGTTCTATGGAACAATGCCCGACCAGTATAATCTTGTGATCAATACGGTCCATCCGCTTATACAGTCGCTCCTGAAGGATATCCATGCTGCTACCGATGCCAAGGTCGCTCCTGTCAATGAACAATTGGAGGCAAAGAAGAATGAAGAGAAAACGCTTCAGGAACAACAGAAAGGCAAGAAAGAGGAAGAACTTACTCAGGAAGAGAAAGATGCAGTGGATACTTGCACAAAAGAGTTGGCGGCTTTGCGCGAGCAGAAGAAGCAAGTCTATGCGGCCTTTGCTGCTGATAGCGAACAGATCCCGCAATTGATAGACATCGCCCTGCTCGCTTCGGGATTACTCAAAGGTGAGGCATTGGCGAAATTTGTCAACCGGAGTGTCTCGCTGCTGAAATGATGCACCGAAATACTGCTCTGTGTAACAAGAAAGGAGCCTGCCAAAATGATTGGCAGGCTCCTTTCTTGTTTGTAGCATCGTGTGTATGGCGCACCATGATCGTTTCTTGCTGCTTAGTGTGCCGGCTTCTTTCGTTGGAAGAACCTTCTTGCAAGCGACATCCCTGTCAGAAAATAACTGAGCGATGACGAGGTGAACGAGAAAAACCGTCCCACACTCCTCCATGCTTCTTGTATATCATCTACATCTTTTGTGCATGCTTTCTCGTAGAGTCTTAACTCTTTCTGCAAGCGAATACGCTGTTGTGCTATGTCCCTTCGGGTGCGCATCTCATTCAGTGGTCTCATGTTCGTCCTCCTTTTTTTCATGGGTGTGAAACAAAATACCGCTCAATAATCGGATCAAAGGGTTGATGAACAGCGGACGGCGGAGCAGGTAGGCAACGATGGCAAGAAGCACAAATGCGCCTCCCATAATGCAACCGGCGGTCCACAGAGGCATATATGTTGCCAAACTGCTGACAATGGCTACAGAGAAATAACCTATGGCAACCAACAGAAGAAGACTCAGCACCAGAAACGTAAAGAACAATCCCAAGATAACCGACAACTTGTCCACCGCTTCCAAACGGCATAAGTCGCCCCGCCGTTGCAGATATTCTTTGCCGTCGGCTATGAGTTGTTGCAAGGAACTACGCTTCGTGGTCATTGTCTTGCCCCTCGCTTGTCTCGGTCTGAACATTTCTTACTTTGGCGACCACCTCGTCAACCAACTCTTCCAAACGCTCTTTGCTGAGGTCAGGCATTTTCTCCTGTAATAGTTTTTTGATTTGTTCACGGGTTTCTTTGCCGCTCTGCGGTGCGAAAATAACTCCCAACAGCGCGCCCATGGCAACGCCGCTCAATAATGAAAATAATCTTTTCATAATGGTTTGATTTTATGGTTTATATTACCATCACAAAAAGCAAAAACCGTTCCAAACGGATTTTCTTATTCCAAACTGGATATCTGCAGGGGATCTAATTGGATTTTTGACAGATTTTCGCGTAGAGAATCAGGGCATGTTCTTCTTTCTCTGTCATTTCTTGGTGTGCTTCTGGTGTTTTGTCCCCTTGCCCCGTAAGGTGAAGTACACCATGGATGATAATGCGGAGCAGTTCTTGTTCAAACGTTGTTTGTTGCTGCTCGGCGTTGCTCCCGACGGTTTCCATACTGATAAAGATGTCTCCTGATAGAACTGTCCCCTCGGAATAATCAAAAGTTATAACATCGGTATAGTAGTCGTGCTGCAGAAATTGGCGGTTCACTTCCAATATCCGTTCGTCACTGCAAAAGATGTAATGTATGTTCCCTACGCGCTTCCCGTAATAGGCGGCGACGCTCTGAATCCAATCCCGTACAAGGTCTTGTCGTAACATCGGCATTGCAACTTCGTCTGCTTGAAAATAAATCATACCCTCCTTATGGTTTAATGAAAGAATAAATAGGCAATCAGTATGGCGGCAATGATTCCTGCCACATCCGCTATCAATCCGCACACCACGGCATAGCGTGTGTCTTTAATGCCGACATACCCGAAATATACTGCCAAAATGTAGAATGTCGTATCGGTGGCTCCTTGTAGAATGCTCACGAGCCGCCCGACAAACGAATCGGCTCCGTATTGGGTCATGGCATCCACCATCAAACCTCTCGCCCCGCTTCCGCTCAGAGGTTTCATGAAGGCGGTGGGCAATGCAGGAACAAAATCAGTGTTCAATCCCATGGCAGCCACTGCGTATGCAATGACGTTCACCAGCAAATCCATTGCTCCCGATGCACGAAACATACCCACAGCCACCAGCATCGCCACTAAGTAAGGGATAATCCCTACCGCTGTCTTGAATCCGTCCTTGGCACCGTCTATGAAGGCGTCATACACATTGACCTTCTTTGCCATGGCTTTCAGGATGAAAACAACGATTACACCCAAAAGGATAATGGCGGAAATAATGGTCGACCATTTGGTGAGCGTTGGCTCCGGCAACCGGTATGCCCCGTAGAGCATTAACCCCACAAAGGCGGTCAGTCCTCCTAATGTCAGGAGTATTACCTTGTCCCAAAGGCGTATGTGCTGTGCAATGCAGACCGAAACAAGTCCGACCACGGTGGAAAAATAAGTGGCTAACATAATAGGCAGGAACACGTCTGCGGGGTTTGCTGCACCCAATTGCGCCCTGTAAACCATAATACTTACGGGTATCAGCGTCAGACCGGAAGTGTTCAGTACAAGAAACATGATCATGGCATTGGAAGCCCTCCCCTTATTCGGGTTGATTTCTTGCAGTTCCTGCATAGCCTTCAGTCCCATTGGTGTGGCGGCATTGTCCAGTCCCAGCATATTGGCGGATATGTTCATGAACATACTGCCGAAAGCAGGATGATTTTTGGGTACTTCCGGAAAGATACGCGAGAAAAATGGTGCCACAGCATGCGAGAAGGTCTCCACCACCCCTCCGCGTTCCCCTATTTTCATGATGCCCAACCATAGAGTTAATACGCCGGTAAGTCCGAGGGATATTTCAAAACCTGTTTTCGCAGAGTCAAAGGTGGAATTCAAAATGGTATTGAAGATTTCGGCCTGCCCGCAGAAACAGAATTGAATGATACCGCTCACTATGGCAACCAAAATAAAACCGATCCAAATATAATTCAATACCATAGTGAACTTGTGAGTAAGAAAAGATTCTAAAAACCTTGCAAAGATGCCATTTTTTTCTGATATAGACAATAGAGACGCTAAAAGGAGGATCCTTTTGTTTTCTTTCGAGGGGTCGGTTAGCTGTATATGCCTCTTGCAGGTATTCACAAAAGGTTGTACCTTTGCGCTGTGCTGTTTCGTGTAGAGAGGAATACATGATGCTTGTCGCTTCAAATAGAAACATGGGTAATATGTTGTACTGTTCCCGCTGGTTGTTGTTGGGAATAGTTTTGATGCTTGCGGTTGTTGCCCGTGCGCAAGGAGGAAGTAGCGTATATTCTTTCCTTGAACTCCCGTCATCTGCTCGCCTCAATGGTTTGGGAGGTTCGACGGTGTCCTTGAAAGAAGCGGAATTGAGTTCTGTAGTATGCAATCCTGCCCTTCTGAACCCTTCCACCGACAAAATCCTGCAACTCAACTATGCTCACTACCTGCAAGGTGTCAACATCGGCTCTGTCATGTACGGACATAACTATAAGGACAACTATTTCGCTGCGGCAATCCATTATCTTAACTATGGGAAGTTCGATTATGCTGATGAGTTTGGTGCGCTGCTCGGAACGACCTTTTCTGCACAGGATATGTGCATCACGCTTGCTTATGCACGCCAACTCGGATCGCTTTTTACGGTCGGTACATCTCTCAAACCCATATATTCGCACTATGAGTCCTACTCTGCCTTCGCGCTGGCAGCCGATGTCGGGGGACATTTCCAGACGAAAGACTCTACATTCCAACTCGGCATCAGCCTGCAGAACATAGGATGGCAACTCAAAGGATTCTATACCGATGAGTCAGGACAACACAGGGAACGTCTTCCCTTGAACCTCCAGTTGGGCTTGAACTATCGCTTCAAACACGCCCCTATTAGACTTAGTATGACGATCCATAACATACAGCGTTGGGATCTGGGATATCAGGTCACGAACCAGCCGTCCGAGGAAACTTATTCCGATGAAGAGGTCGTGGCGGACGGCTCCGTGGCTTGGTACGATATGATGTTTCGGCATACCATTTTTGCAATTGACATCGTGCCGAAAAGCGACCGTTTCTATCTGACGCTCTCCTACAACCACCGTCGTCGCAGGGAGTTGGGGTTGAAAGACCATCGCTCCCTGGCGGGCTTTGCTGTCGGGGCTGGTCTGCGGATTCGCAATTTCCGGTTGGGAGCCGCTTTCTCTCAGCAGACCAAGGGAGGGTATATCTATCAGGTGAGTCTCTCAATGAATATCAATGAATATCTCAAGTAACTCGTTATGAAACGCATCATAGTAGCCATCGATGGATATTCCTCATGCGGTAAGAGTACGGTTGCCAAGGCGTTGGCGCAGTATGCCGGCTATACTTACATTGATACGGGGGCTATGTATCGTGCGGTTGCGCTCTATTGCCTGCGCAATGGGATAATGGACGATACGCATATCAACGGGCAGACACTGCGTCAGGCGATACCTTCATTGCAAATAGGTTTTTGTCTGACTCCCGATGGGCAGTCTGTTTGTCTCAACGGAGAGAACGTGGAAAACAAAATCCGTACCTTGGAGGTCGGCAATGGGGCATCCCGTATAAGTACAATCGGTTTCGTCCGAGAGTTCCTGGTCTCTCAACAGCAACGCATGGGGCGGGAGAAGGGAATTGTTATGGATGGACGCGACATCGGTACGGTCGTTTTTCCGGATGCGGAACTGAAACTCTTTCTTACTGCTTCTCCCGAAATACGGGCGGAGCGAAGATTCTTGGAATTGCAAGACAAGGGGTTCAATCCTGTTTACGAAGATGTTCTGCGCGATGTGAACGACCGAGACTATCGCGATACGCATCGCAAGGAGAGTCCGCTCCGTCAGGCGGCAGATGCCGTGGTGGTGGATAACGGTGATATGACCAAGGAGGAACAGTTCGCATATATTTGTCAAATCTTCAATCAGCGGGTGGCGGAGTGACGGCTAAAGGTATAATATCTCCCGTGACGCAACAAGCATACTGCCAAAATGCAGATAACCATTGATCAACAATCGGGTTTTTGTTTCGGAGTGGTTACAGCCATTCGGAAAGCGGAGGAGGTGCTGCAAACCAAAGGACATCTCTATTGTTTGGGAGATATTGTGCATAACGCAGAAGAAGTGGAACGTCTCTCTCGTCTGGGGCTTGAAACCATCAATTACGATACCTTTTGTCATCTGCACGATACCGAAGTCCTTCTCCGTGCGCATGGAGAACCGCCCGAAACCTATCGGATTGCCCGTGAAAACCATATCGAGATTATTGATGCCAGTTGCCCTGTGGTACGGAGTTTGCAAAGAAACATACGGCGTACCTTTGAGCGGATAATGGCAGAGAGTAACCATGGACAGATTGTCATTTTTGGCAAGCGGGGGCATGCCGAGGTCATCGGATTGGAGGGACAGACCGAAGGGACGGCACTGGTGGTGGAGAGTTCGGACGATTTGGCAAAGGTCGATTTCCGCAGATCCGTTTACCTTTTCTCGCAGACTACAAAGTCGGTCGGAGAGTTCCGCTTGCTTATTGATGAAATCAACCATCGTAGAGCGGAGTTGGGAGGTAATTTGCCTGCTTTTGAGTGGCATGACACTATTTGCGGACAGGTGCGGAATCGTACCGAGCATATCGCATGGTTTGCAGCGCAGAACGATGTACTCCTTTTTGTGGGTGGCAAAAACTCCTCCAATGCCAAGGTACTCTACCGCCGTTGTAAGGAGGAAAACCCGAGGACTTTCTTTCTTTCAAGCGAGAAAGACCTGACGCCCTGCATCATTGCTGCTGCACAAGAGAGCGAACGGGTGGGAATATGTGGTGCAACGTCCACTCCTTTGTGGCTTATGCAGGCTGTGGCAAACCGGCTGACAGAATGACAATGTGGCATAGGCAAACAAACGACACATAACATATAAACTATATTAACTGAATAACTATGGAATACAGAATCAAAACAATTGGTGTTCTCACTTCAGGGGGCGATGCACCCGGAATGAATGCTGCCATACGTGCCGTGACGCGTACGGCTATCTATAACAACATTCGTGTGAAAGCAATATATCGGGGATATAAAGGTCTGATAACGGATGAAATTAAAGAGTTTCATACAGAAGACGTGAGTGGTATTATACAGCGTGGAGGTACCATTCTCAAGACGGCTCGTTGCGATGAGTTCCGCACTCCCGAAGGACGTAAAATCGCCTATGAGACTATGCAACGGGAGAAAATCGATGCATTGGTGGTCATCGGAGGTGATGGCACATTCACAGGGGCGCGCATTTTTGCACAGGAGTTCAATGTACCGATTGTTGGAATCCCAGGAACAATTGATAACGACCTCTGGGGAACCGATAGCACCATTGGTTACGATACGGCTCTCAATACGATCATATATTGCGTGGACAAAATTCGTGATACGGCATCTTCCCACGAACGGGTGTTCTTTGTGGAAGTCATGGGGCGTGATGCTGGTTTCTTGGCACTCAATAGTGCCTTGGCTGCAGGTGCTGAGGCTGCCATCATTCCAGAACGTAAAACACCCGAGGAACAGTTGGAAACGTTTATTGGTAATGGATTCCGTAAATCAAAATGCTCAAGTATAGTTATCGTCGCAGAGAATCCGACAACGGGCGGTGCAAGAGGGTTGGCGGATACGCTTAAGAAAAACCATCCCGAGTACGACGTCCGTGTTACCATTCTCGGACACTTGCAGCGTGGTGGCAGTCCTACTGCCTATGATCGTATCATGGCGAGCCGTATGGGCGTGGCTTCTATCAACGCTCTTTTGGAGGAACAGCGAAGCATTATGATCGGACTCCAAAACGATGATATCGTCTATGTGCCCTTCTCCAAGGCTATCAAAGATGATAAGGATGTGAAACCCGATAGCGTACAGGCTTTGCAAATCCTGTCAATCTGATCGTTTGAGATAGACTCAATACGGTAAAGGCTCTCTTGTTTGCAAGACAAGAGAGCCTTTTAGTTTTGTATCTCATCAATAATTTTTATCTTTGCATCGGCATTGCGCTTCACTACTCATGGTTAAGTGCAATGCAGACATAAGAGAAAAAGACGTTTACTCGTCGCAATCTGGCTACTGAAACGTAGGAAATTTCACAAGCACTCAGAGAGCGGTATCAGTGGACGTTTACGGAGTGTATATACCTCCGCCACACGACAACGGGGTCTTCCCTTGTCGTGTATGGCGTGTATATATGCACGTGGACGCTGTGCAGTGCCGAACTTAGTGCAAAGGTTTCCTACGACCGCAGTAGCAAGTTCGATAGGTATAGTTGCCCACGTTTTTTGTATCCGTACCGGTCGCCGAGGGCAAGGGCGACCACCGCAAGACAGACCATTATGCCCACCCTCCACTGGATAGGAAAAGAGAAAGTACAGACCCACCACAACGACGTCCCCTACCGCGTCTTGGAAAAGCAATACACGTATAGCAAGTATGGTAATGCCGGGGACGCGGGCGCCTCGCCCGCGGGCGTCGGTGTCGATACCGATGGACCCTCCCTTGGAGGGGTTGGGGAGGTCAATAAAATTATCCACGGCGACAACCTCGAGACACTCAAAGCGTTGCTACCCGAGTATGAGAACCGCGTGGATTGCATCTACATCGACCCGCCGTACAATACAGGCAACGAAGGTTGGGTGTACAACGATAACGTCAATGACCCGCATATTCGCAAGTGGTTGGGTGCGGTGGTGGGCAAAGAAGCCGAAGACCTGACCCGCCACGACAAGTGGCTCTGTATGATGTACCCCCGCCTTGTCCTGCTCCAAAAACTGCTCTCTCCCACGGGTGCCATCTTCATCTCTATAGACGACAACGAGCAAGCCAACCTCAAACTAATCTGCGACGAGATATTCGGCGCAGGGAATTTTGTAGGAACGTTCAAATGGAATCGTGTAGCAAAGGCTCCAAGTCTGTCTTACTCTATTCGAACAAAATATGAATATGTCTTTCTATATAAAAAAGTAGATTTGCCTAAATTATACGGCAAAAATTCTTACAATACAATGGCTCCACTATGGCATTTGCCCAACAAGCCTGTCTGCTTAAAATTTCCTGCACACTCTGTGAAGATACCTAACTCTTTTGAGATTGGTACATACTCGGAAAAATACAAAGTTGAATTATTAGATAGAGTTATAGAGAAAAACGGACTTAATGAAAATACATTTAAGATAATGGCTTGTTCTGCATGGGGACAGGAAAAGATTGATAGATATATTGCAGAGGGAAGTACTTTTGTCGTAAAGAAAAGCCTATCCACTATGTATACGTGTATGAATCCAGAAGGCTCATTTATTGCACCTTCTGATTTAATTTCTGATGACGAATGTGGAGTAAAACGTAATACAGAAGCAAATGAGGATATGAAAACAATGGGGATAAATTTTGAGTACTCAAAACCTGTATCTCTTATTGCTTATCTCATCGAAATAATTACACACAGCAATCCTAACGCCCTCATCCTCGATTCCTTTGCTGGTTCAGGTACTACTGCTCATGCGGTGTTGAATCTCAACAAGCAGGACGGCGGACACAGGCGGTTTATCTTGGTGGAGATGTGCGACTATGCCGAGACAATCACTGCCGAGCGGGTGCGCCGTGTGATTAACGGTTACGGCGAGGGCAGCAAAGCCGTAGAGGGCACGGGCGGTTCGTTTGCGTTCTATGAGTTAGGCGACACCATCTATGACCCGCAGACCGGTCTGCTCAACGACCACGCGGACACCGAGCAGATACGGCGATATATCTGGTACAGCGAAACAAACACGCCGTATCACAGTCCAAAAGATACAGGGGTTGCAGGGGACGCGGACGCCCTCGTCCGCGGTCGGTTTGGTACAAACCGTATGACTATGCCATATATGGGAGACGACGCGTCCCGCGTCGTCAGTACACACCCTTACTTGTTAGGGCGCAAGGACGGCACCAACTACTATTTCTACTACAAGCAAGGCGAAGAGACGGTATTGGACAGAGCGTTTCTCAATACGTTCACCCCTGCCGACCAAGCCGAGCAGTATATCATCTATGCCGACTGCTGCCGATTGAGCCGCGACTTTATGCTTATCCACCATATCACCTTCAAGCAAATCCCCCGCGACATCAAAAAAGTGTAGGGGAATTATGAAGTGTCCTTAGAGACCTTAAGGACTTTAGGGACGTTAAAGACCTTATCACCCAAAATCAATCGAACACACAATGGAACTGAAATCATACCAACAGCACAACTTAGACGAGATAGAGCGTTACCTCACCCTGATCGAGCAAGACCCTCACCACAACTATGTAGAGGCGTTCCGCACCTTCTGGCGCACCAACCGTCCCGCCTACGAGCCTTGCCGCGGCACTGCCATCGAACCCTACAAGGACAATGTCCGCCACGCCCCGCATATCTGCTGCAAAGTGCCGACAGGCGGCGGCAAGACCCTGCTTGCCTCGGCGGCGTTGCGGGTGCTCTTCAACCACATACACACCGCCTGCCAAATGGTGGTGTGGCTCGTGCCGTCCACCACAATCTTGGAGCAGACACTGCGCCACCTCACCAATCCACATCACCCGTACCGGCAACGTATTGACATCGATTTCAACAGCCGTGTTCTCGTCTTCGACAAGCAGCAGGCGTTGCTCGGACAAGGGTTTTCGCTCTCCAACGTACGGGAGAACCTGTGCATCATGGTCGCCACGTTCGACTCCTTCCGTGCTACCAACAAAGACGGGCGCAAGGTCTATCAGGACAACGGTTACCTGCAGTCGTTTGCCGGTCTGCCCGGTGCCGTGGCGGACGCTGCGGGTGAGATACAACTGATGTCCGTCCTGCGGGCGCTGCACCCCGTGGTGATAGTGGACGAGAGCCACAACGCCAACACCCCGCTCTCGGAGGATATGCTCAACGATATGGCTCCCTCGATAGTGCTTGACCTCACCGCCACGCCCAAGCAGAACAGCAACATCATCTGTTTCACCGACGCACTGGAACTCAAGCGCAACAACATGGTCAAACTGCCCGTCATCGTCTATAACCATACCAACAAAAACCAAGTCATCGACTCGGCATTGCACCTGCAACGCTCCCTCGAGCAGACCGCCCGCCAAGACCCGACACGCTACATACGACCGATAGTGCTGTTCCAAGCCCAACCGAAGAACAAAGACGAGGAGCGTGAGACCTTCGACAAGATACGCGAGAAACTGATGGCACTCCATATCCCCGAAGAGCAAATCAAGATAAAGACCGCCGACATCAACGAACTGGCAGGCATCGACCTCATGTCGCCCGACTGCCCCGTGCGCTATATCATCACCATCAACGCCCTCAAAGAGGGCTGGGACTGCCCGTTTGCCTACATATTGGCATCGCTGGCGGACAAGTCGTCGAGCGTGGACGTGGAGCAGATAGTGGGGCGTGTGCTGCGTCTGCCGTATGCACGGCGCAACAATGCCGATGTACTGAACCTGTCCTACCTGCTGACCGCCTCGGCAAAGTTCCAGGACACGTTGCAAAGCGTAGTGGCGGGGCTCAACCATGCGGGTTTCTCCGCCCGCGACTACCGCTCCATGGATATGGCGGACAACGCCGCACCGGCACCAACCACTGCCCCTACCTTGCAAATGCTATTCCCCGAAGAGACACCCATGCAGACGACCACAGCCGATGACATCGACACCACCGCTATCCGTTTCGACGGACGAACCGACATAGCATATCAACCGCAAAACACAACAGAAGACAACAAAGAAGTGGCACAGATACTCGCCACCGCACACCAACAAGCCACGGATATGGAACAACAGATACAACAGCAGACCGGCGAACAAGTGCCGGTCGAACTGGCAGAAAGCGTCAAACGCGCCACGATACAGTCGCTCTATGCCGAGAGTGCCAAAACGATTCGGCTGCCGCAGTTCTTCATTCGCGATGAGAGTTCGCCGGGTAATATCTTCGGCGAAGCCAACGACCACCTGTTGGAGGGCGAAGACCTCCTGCAAGGTTTCCGCCTGTCCGCACAGGAGACACCGCCTTTCTCCTTCGAAAGGGCGGAGACCAGCCTCTACAAAGTGGATATATCCGACCAAACAGACGACCATACACCCCGCTATGAGAAAATCAAAGGTTCGGCATACGACTTGATACTGAACTATATACGCGATGCCGACAATATAGACAGCAAGCGCACCCGCTGCAGCAGCGAGGTGGCGGCACTCATGGGCAAGATGATACCCCTCACGCCCAAAGACGTGCAAACCTATATAGAACAGCGGTTTATTGAGTTCCGAGAGGCGGACTTTGAGCAGTTTCTACTGCACATCAACGAATACACACAGGTGCTGAAGCAGGATATATTGGCATTGGAAAACCGCTACAAACAGCAGCAGTTCCGCCGCGGATTAGACACCGACCAAATCTTTGTCCGCCCCGCGTTCTCTATCCCCGACGAGATTGTACTCTCCGCTCCGCAAGACAGTATCACCAAGATGCTGCACACACGCGAAGAGGATGTGAACGGGTTTGAGAAGCAGGTCATCAATGAGGTGGCGAACTTGGAAAATGTAGAATGGTGGACGCGCAACCGCGAGCGCAAAGACTTCTGCATCAACGGATTTATCAACCACTACCCCGACTTTATCATCCGCACCCGTCGCGGAAAGACGGTATTGCTTGAGACCAAAGGCGACCACCTCGATGCCGCCGACAAGATTCTGCTCGGCAATATGTGGGCAAACAAAGCGGGCGGCGAATACCGCTATTTCCTCGTCTATCAAAACCGGAAAGAAGACGGCGCATACACCTATACCGAGTTTATCGAGACACTCCGTCAATTATAGAAAGTGGAACATGGGTTGTAAAAACAATACGGATTCCTTGTAACTGCTGTTTGCTTTCCCGTAGATTCCCTCTTCCATACGACCCCTCATCGACCCCTGAAGCCGACCTCAACGACCCCTCTACGAGAACTGGAAATAAGGTGAGTAAAGCCAAGTTGTCCAATCGTAAAACGGTGTGTTGTTTCTTGTCGGGCGATACTGTCGCCCGACCTGTCGGTTCCATCCGTCCAATTAGACTAATCCGCCCGATCCGTTCCGTTTTTCTATAGCCTGAAATATCCTCTCTGGGAATGTCTGCGTATAACCCTCTCAGCCTGCCAACGCATAAACTTCCTTGCAAAACCGCAAACAATTTTGTACCTTTGTTGCCTGTTAGGAGCCGTATGCGTAGTCGTTTTGGGTCGATATTGTTTGTTTCTCTTGTAGTCTTGTGTTCTCTCGTGTCGTGTAATGGCGAAAATCTCATAGATAATCCACGGAAAGAAGACAATGACACCACTCGTCTTGTTATAAAGGATTCGTTATGGCATCGTTTCCCTATGACGCAAGTCGTTACAAGTGTTCAACCCATGACGGGACTGGTTCTTTGGTGTGACGATGCCGCTGATTTGCATACACAGTACGGCAAGTCCATATCTTTGGAATACTCTTATTGCCTTCCGTCTGCTGTGGTAAAAGGGAAAGAGGGGGGGAGGATCCTCTACGATTGGACGTCTTTCGATGCAATGCTTGCCGGCATCGCCTCTCGAGGTCATCAGGCTGTCGTGCGTTTCCGCTACGAATATCCGGGTAGTACCGATGTGGACGGAAAGGCGGGGACAACAGCCGTACCCGGTTATATCAAGGAAAGGGCGGATTATCACGAAACCTATAGCAAAAATCCGAACGGCGATGGGGCAACTTGGTATGCCGATTGGTCTAACAAGGAGTTGCAGTGGTTCTCTATGCAGTTCTACACCGACTTCAACGCCCGCTATGGCAACGACCCCCGTCTTGCTTTTCTGGAAGTGGGGTTCGGACATTGGTCGGAATATCATATCTATGGAACACCTCTGAGGTTGGGAGTCAATTTCCCCTCAAAAGAATACCAGACGGACTTCTTGAACCACTTGTCTATCACCATGGATATTCCGTGGCTTGTCAGTATCGATGCTGCGGACGGGGCTTACTCTCCCGTAACGCAAAATGCCGCTCTGATGGGTTTGTCTTTTGGTCTGTTCGACGATTCCTTTATGCACAAAGAACACGACAAGGTGCAGGGTGAAGGCTACAACGAGGAATGTTGGTTGGCATTGGGAGCCGCCAATCGTTGGCAGCGGGCTGCTTGCGGTGGAGAGATAAGTTATTATGACAGCAAAGACCAGCGTACTTTTCTTAATCCGGCAGGGCTGTATGGGGTGACCTGGGAGGCGGCATCGGCAAAGTATCATATCAGTTTCATGATTGCCAACGATGCTCCCGGAACCGCCTATGGCTCGCCCGAACGGTTCCGGCAGGCGGGTATGTTGTGCGGCTATCGTTTCAAGGTCTTGGATTGTATAACGTCACCTGATGAAACGAGAGTGCTTGCCAAGAACATCGGCATCGCGCCCCTCTATCGTGACGCTTTTTTCGCAATTGGGGATTGTCGTTCTGAAGAAACCCTGCGGGGACTGCTCCCCGGTGAACGCAAAACATTTGTCATTAAAAGACAACTCTCGGAAGAAGACAGTTTGTGTATAGAATCCGATCTTGTCGGACAACAACAACATATAGAATATGAGTGTCACATATCCGCTGAAGGGTCTGAATAAAGAAGTCCTGCGTCTTGCCGTTCCCAGCATTTTGGCAAGCATCACCATTCCCTTGGTGGGTATGGTTGATACGGCTATAGTCGGGCATATCTCCGATGCTACGGCTATAGGAGGTATTGCTGTCGGTACCATGCTCTTCGATTTGCTCTATTGGAACTTTGGTTTCCTGCGTGTCGGTACAGGGGGTATGACGGCGCAAGCCTATGGACGGAAGGATAAAAAAGCGATGTCTGACATTTTGGCACAGAGCCTCGGTATGTCGTTCTCTGCCTCCCTCTTGATATGGGCGTTGCAGTGGGTCTTTGTCAATGTGGTGCTTTTCTTCGTCCCTTGTTCCGCCGAAGTGGCTTCGTTTGCACGCAGTTATTTCTTTGTCCGTATATGGGCGGCTCCTGCCACTCTCAGCCTGCTGGCACTCAAGGGGTGGTTTATCGGTATGCAGAATACCGTCGCTCCCATGGTGTGCGACTTGGTGGTGAATGTGGTTAACGTGATTGCCAGTTATTTGTTTGCGGTCAAAACACCGCTTGGGGCGTTGGGTGTCGCACATGGCACGGTTGTGGCGCAATATACGGGACTCTTGGTGGCAGCCATCCTCCTCTGTAAGTATGGGGACACACTTCGTGCCTTGGATTGGAAACACTGTATCCGCTGGAGTGAAATGCGCAAACTCTTTGCACTGAATGGCAATCTGTTCGTGCGTTCGCTCTGTTTCATGGTTGTCTATGTCGGTTTTACGACGATTGCCGCCAAATATGGTGATACCGAATTGGCAGTGAGTAGCATTATGATGAAACTCCTCATGCTCTATTCCTATTTCTTGGATGGCTTTGCTTATGCGGGAGAGGCGCTCGCGGGACGTTTCTTCGGAGAGAAGAACCGGACGGCTCTCCGTTCTTTGGTGAAGATTCTCTTCCTTTGGGCTTTGGTGATAGGTGTCGTCAGCACGTTTGCTTATGCTGCGGGTGGCGAATGGATGGTACGTCTCATGACCAACGATTCAGGTATAATCGGTTGTTCACGCCGGTATCTCTTTTGGCTGGTGCTGATGCCGCTCTTGAGTTGTGCCGCTTTCCTTTGGGATGGTATCTATATCGGTGCTACGGCGGGCAAGGAAGTGCGCAATTGCATGATATGGGCGGCGTTGAGTTTCATAATAGTCTATTTTGCTCTGGAAAAGGTCTTTATGGTACAGGCTTTGTATATTGCCTATTTTGTACACTTGGTTGTTCGCACGGTTTATATGACGCTCAAGTGGAAACCGATGGAACAACGGATTGAAACATTGGAAACAACTGAAAACGTATAACGGACTATGAAAAAAGTTTCACTGTTGGGTGTCTTGCTGCTGATGGCAGTAAGTTCTTTTGCGCAGGTATGGAAAGCCGATATGGGAGACGGGAACTATCGCAATCCGATTCTCTATGCCGACTATTCCGACCCTGATGTCTGCCGTGTAGGGAAGGATTTCTATATGACGTCCTCTTCTTTCAATTGTGTGCCGGGCTTGCAGATACTTCATTCTGTAGATTTGGTGCATTGGGAAATCGTCGGTGCTGCTCTTCCGGATGTCCTGCCTGGAACCGAGGGCGTGGAAACCCCGCAATATGGCGGTTGTGTCTGGGCACCATCCATCCGCTACCACGATGGCTGGTTCTATATTTACTATGGCGATCCCGACAGGGGCATATATATGCTCCGTACGCAAGATGTACGCGGCTTGTGGAACCGCCCCGTCTTGGTGAAAGCGGGCAAAGGACTGATCGACCCTTGTCCCTTGTGGGACGAAGACGGGAATGTCTATTTGGTTCATGCCTATGCCGGCAGTCGGGCAGGCTTGAAGAGCGTATTGGCTGTCATGCAACTGACGCCTGACGGAAGTGGTGTTCTCGGTGAAAGCAGAATTGTGTACGATGGTCATCGCGATAATCCGACGATAGAAGGACCTAAATTCTATAAGCGTAATGGCTACTACTATGTCTTTGCGCCTGCGGGAGGAGTGAAACAAGGGTGGCAACTGGCTTTGCGGAGCAGGAGTGTATATGGCCCGTACGAAACGAAAGTGGTCTTGGAGCAAGGCGAGACCCCTGTCAATGGCCCTCACCAGGGAGGTTGGGTGGATACCGAGTCGGGCGAAGACTGGTTTCTTCATTTTCAGGATGCGGGAATCTACGGACGGGTGGTTCACCTCCAGCCGATGTATTGGGAAAGCGATTGGCCCGTGATCGGGAAGTACGGCGCACCTGTACTCAAGCATAAGAAACCTGCTGTCTCTGCTCCCGTTGAGCCGTGTGCTGTCCCCGAGTCCGATGAGTTCGATTCCGCTACTTTGGGATTGCAATGGCAATGGGCGGCGAATGTCAACCCGAAATGGTATTTCTGTGATGCCAAGACGGGGCAACTCCGTCTCTTTTCCTACTATTCTCCGTCGTCGGAAGTACCCAATCTCTTGCTGCAGAAGTTTCCTGCACGCAGTTTCATGGTCACTACGCGGATACGTTTCTGTCCGAGCGACAAGCACAAGGGGGAACAGGCTGGACTCATTCTTGATGGCACACGGCCTGCCTATATGGTGATGAAGAACCTTGCTGATGGAATAGTGCTCAGTTTCAAGGCGGAGTCCTATAATATGGCGCTCACAAGCGTCCAGCCCGATACGTGGGTTTACTTGCGGATGCAGTGCAAATCCTCCGGACAGTGTATATTCTCGTATAGTCTCGACGGAAAAAAGTATAAGACAATCGCTATTCCCGTTCAGGCTACGGGGCGCGAATGGATTGGCGCGAAAATGGGACTCTTCTGCACAAGGGCGGCGGAAAGTAAAAACGATGGAGGCTGGCTGGATGTGGACTATTGGCGTGTCGAACCCCTGCCGTGATGGTTTCAATATCTTGCCTGTTTGTGAAAGAAGGAAAATCTTTGTAACTTTGCACGGATTTTGTGGTAATGAATAAATAACAAGATAAAAACGATAATGGATAAAATCAGTTATGCCCTTGGCTTGAGCATGGGGCAAAGTCTTTTGGGAAGCGGCGTGAAAAACCTTCAATATCAGGATTTCGCGCAGGGAATAGAAGATGTTCTTGCTGCCCAAACGCCTAAAATATCATTGCAGGAAGCGCAGCAGATCCTGCAAAAATTCTTCTCCGAATTGGAAGAGGAAATGAGTAGTGCGGAAAAAGAACGCGGTCGGAAGTTCCTGGAAGAAAATGCAAAACGGGGTGGCGTGCGCACCACTCCGTCCGGTTTGCAATATGAAGTGCTGGATGCCACGCTCGGACAAAAACCGAAGGCAACCGACACTGTACGTGTTCACTATGAGGGTACGCTCATAGATGGTACTGTTTTCGACAGTTCCTACCGTCGTGGTGAGCCTGTCTCATTCCCTCTTAATCAGGTTATCAAGGGCTGGACGGAAGGCCTCCAACTCATGAGTATCGGCTCGAAGTATAAATTCTATATCCCCTACAACCTTGCCTATGGGGAACGCGGAGCCGGTCAGCAGATCCCGCCCTACGCAACGCTTGTCTTTACGGTCGAACTTCTTGGTATTGAATAAACTCTAATTAGTATATGGAAATGAAACAAATTGGTATTTTCCTTGTCGCTCTCTGTATGGCAATGGTCTCATGTGGTCATTCCTACGAGGCAAAAAGTGTTGAACTGAATGACCAAACGGATAGTCTCAACTATGCCCTTGGATTCCTCAACGGCGCACAAATAAAAATGTATTATTTGGCAAACGACTCAAATAAAGCGGTCATTGACGAATTCATGGATGCTCTTTCAGAAGGTTACGAGAAGAACGAAAATCTTTCTCAAGTAGAGCAGATGGGTCTCGGAATGGCAACGGCTGTCAAACAGATGGAGAAAACGGGACTCGCAGAAAATCCCCGTTACCCGATCAATGAGAAAGCATTCTTCCAAGGTATCGTCAATGGCATACGCCGTGACACGCTTATGATGACGGTGAATGGAGCCCGTGAGTACTATCAAAGCAAACTCATGGCTGCTTACACCGACACTCTGTATCGTGGAGAGCAGAAAGTCGTTAAGTCGTCATGTCCCTCAAAAGTAAAGCAAATCAAATTGTCTTCCTTGGTGGATAGTATCAGTTACGCCTTCGGGTATGTCAATGGAGACGGCATCCGCCAAAACGTCTTGGTCAATGATTCTACGGGCAAGGAGTTCAAGATGCTTGTTAATGCAGTCAACAAGGGCTTGTCCCTCCGCCAAATCAATCCCGAGATGGCACAGATGGGCAAAAATATAGGTATGACCATCCGCCGTCAGGCAGATGAAGGACAACTTATTGGCATAGAGGGCGTGGACACTCGTTTCGATCTTATCAAGCAAGGCTTTGTAAACGGTTTCTATAGCGACACCACGTTGTTCACTCTTCCCGCTGCTGACGACTATCTCCGCCACACGGTTAATGACATCCGTTTCGGAAAAATCCGCAAAGAAGGGGAAGCCTTCCTTGCTGCAAATGCACTTCGTGAAGGAATCGTGACTACCGAGTCCGGATTGCAATATGAGATTTTGGTTAATGGCAAAGGTGCTGTTCCTGCAAAGGACGACAAAGTTCGTGTACACTATGAAGGAACTCTCATAGACGGAACAGTCTTCGATAGTTCTATCAAACGCGGTGAACCCATTGTCTTTGGTGTTACTCAGGTCATTCCCGGCTGGACGGAAGCCCTTCAGTTGATGCCTGTCGGCTCCAAGTGGAAACTCTATATCCCCTACAATCTTGCCTATGGAGAGAATGGTGCCGGTCAGCAGATCCCGCCCTATGCAACTCTTGTCTTCGAGGTAGAACTCCTTGGTATCGAGAAGTAGAAAATAACAGGTATATTTGTCACAGTCATTAAGCCCGCTTCCCATATCGGGAAGTGGGCTTGTTCGTAGAAAATCAAGGAAGAGAAAGAAACGCTATTTCTGAGCAAATAAACAATGGGTGTCATTGCCAAACAAAGTTTCAGAGGAACAGTGGTCAACTATTTGGGAGTGGTTGTGGGCTTCCTTACGACTTTCTTTGTGCTTACGCGTTTCCTCTCTCCCGAAGAGATAGGTCTTGCCCGTGTCCTGATTGATTCGGCTGTTATTTTTGTCAGTTTGGCAAGTCTGGGGACCTCTTCTTCCATCCTTCGCTTCTATCCTTATTTTGCCGACGGCAAATCCCGTGACCATGGCTTTTTCTTTCTTACCACTCTCATCCCTTTTATGGGCTTCTTGTTGTTTGCTTTTCTCTATTGTATTTTCCATTCCTCACTGCAAAATCTCTTTGCCGAGAAGTCCCCGCTTTTTGTCAACTACTATTATTTTGTTCTGCCGATAGCATTCTTTCTGCTCTATCAGACTACCTTTGAAACCCATGCCAATGTGCTTATGCGCATTGTCTTCCCTAAGTTTGTGCGCGAGGTGCTTACGCGCATTCTTCTTTTGGTGGTGTATCTGCTGTATGCTTTTAGGGTTCTTGATATGGATGGTTTCGTGCTATCTCTCTGCGCTGTCTATGCCGTGGCGGCTCTGTGCAATCTTGTCTACCTCCTTTGCCTGGGTAAAATCTCTTTCCGACCCGATTTTTCGTTCTTGAACCGGTCGCTTGTCTTGCAGTGGCTGTCCTATTCCTCTTTTCTATTGTTGTCTGCCTGCGTGACGGTGTTGGGGCCAACCATTAGCGGCTTCTTTGTGACGGCGCAGTTGGGGTTGGATCAAACGGGTATATATGCCATCGCAACAGCCATTGCAGTGATGGTATCCATACCCTATCGTTCCATGAGTTCTATCGTGCAGCCTGAATTGGCAAAGGCATCCAAAGAAAAAGATACTGTCAAACTGAATCTTCTTGTCCGCCAAGTGGCTGCGGTGCTGATGTGGGTGGCTCTTGTCCTTCTTGCGCTTATATGGATTAACATAGACGTTATTTTCGCCATCCTTCCGAATGGTAATATCTATGCCCCTGCCCGGTATGTCATCTTGTTTCTTGGAATAGGTAACTTGCTGCAAGCATCTTTCAGTTTGGTAGGTTCGGTGTTGTCTTTCTCACGTTACTACTATTATTCTATCTTTTTCTCGCTTATTCTTGCTGTTGTAACTATCGGTCTGAACAATTGGCTCATCCCTCTGATTGGAATCAATGGTGCTGCGGTGGCAACTTGTACCGCCTATGGAATCTATTTCATAACCCTTCTGTCTGCCGTATGGATTAAGTTGAAGGTATCGCCGCTGTCCGCTTCTTTATGGAAAATCGTGCTAATGGCAATTGCTATGGCTGTAGCAGACATCTTCTTGTCTCGCTTGTTCGGCAATATGGATCTGTACGGAAGTGCTGTGCTGAGAACTGTCTTGATAGTAGGTGGTGCCTGCCTCGTTTCCTACTATATCCGAATCGTTCCGGAACTCAATCTGTTTGCTGATAAATGGTTGTCTCGTATAACTAATAAATCGAAAGGCTGATGCGCTATTTTCTTTATTTTGCATACAACGGAACCGGCTTCCATGGTTGGCAAAAGCAGCCTAATGCTGTTTCTGTGCAAGAGGTGATGGAAAATGCATTGTCTGTTGTGTTGCGCTCGGAAACTTCTCTGACGGCTGCAGGACGTACCGATGCTGGGGTGCATGCGGCCTTCATGGTGGCGCATTTCGATACCATTACGCCCATTTCTGATAAACTTCGTTTCTGCTTTCGGATGAATAGCATCCTGCCTCCGGCAATTGCTGTCTCCGACCTTCGCAGGGTGTCGCCTTCCGCTCATGCTCGGTTCGATGCGGTCTCTCGTAAATACGAATATCGGACAACTATGCAAAAAGATCCCTTCTGCTATAACCTGACAACGCCTTTGCCTAAGAACTTGGACTTTTCGCTCATGAATAGAGCGGCGGAACGTCTGCTGACGCAAACCGATTTCGCCTCTTTCTGTAAAGTTCATACCGATGTGAAGACCACTGTGTGCCACCTCACGGAGGCACGTTGGGTGCAAACGGATGGACAATGGGTCTTTCATATCCGTGCCGACCGATTCCTGAGAAATATGGTGAGAGCCATTGTCGGTACGCTCTTCGATGTCGGAGCAGGTCGCACCTCTTTGGCGGATCTGGAGAATATCCTTTCTGCGGCACGCCGCACTGCAGCGGGGATGTCTGTTCCTGCACAGGGACTTTTTCTGGTCGATGTCGCCTATCCTGATTCTGTTTTCCGGATAGAAGGCTGATTTCTGTCATCTTCTCTGTTCGTCTCTGTCACATCTGTTGTCGGGTCGAATAAATACAGAATTTTCTCGGAGTCGCTTGGTTGTACACTTTCGGCTACTCTCTGTTTCGCTTTCAATACCTTTCTTGCCAATTCATTGCGTTAAAGTGGCAAATAATGCACGTGCGCTATTTTCACGTTTTTTACCTTTGCAACCGTATAAATACGTGTTATAAATAAGATTTTTTGTCACTACTATGAAAAAACTGTTTCCGATCCTGCTCCTTTTGATTCTGTTCACTTCGTGCGAAGATAAGTCGTCTTATCAATATATTACACAACGGCAAGTTGCCGGGATTATTGCCTCTTCTTCGGTAAAAATGCCTGATATTATCTTGCCTGATTTCCCTGACCGGACCTTCAATATATTGGACTATGGCGCAAAAAACGATGGCTCCGAGTTGGCAACGGTGGCAATACAAAATACCATTGATTTGGCACGCAAATCGGGGGGAGGAACGGTGCTTGTTCCTGCCGGTGTCTATCTCACGGGACCCATCATCCTTCGTTCCAATGTCCGTCTCTATACCGAACAGAATGCTCTTGTCATTTTTTCTCCGGATTTTAGTCTCTATCCCATCATCGACGCTGTTTTCGAAGGAGTTGATACAAAACGGTGTCAGTCACCTATCAGTGCCTATAATGCTGAAAATATAGCCATTTGTGGACAAGGTACTTTCAACGCTTCAGGCGATGCTTGGCGACCTCTTAAACGTGCGAAGGTCACCGACAAACAATGGCAAAAACAATTGAAAAAGGGCGGAGTGGTCTCCGAAGATGGTCAGACTTGGTATCCTACGGAAGGGGCTATGTATGCACAATCCCTTTGTGTCGATCAGAATGTACCCGTCAATGTACCCGATTGGGATTCCATACATGCTTTCCTGCGACCTGTATTGCTGAATTTCGTCAATTGCAGGAATATCCTTTTGGATGGAGTTTGTTTCGAAAACTCTCCTGCTTGGAACTTGCATCCTCTGATGTGTGAAAATGTAGTACTGAATAATCTTGTTGTACGAAACCCATGGTACTCTCAGAATGGAGATGGTGTTGATGTGGAATCTTGCAGGAATGTGCTGATAAACCGCTGCACCTTCGATGTCGGAGACGATGCTATCTGTATGAAATCGGGCAAAAATGAAGACGGACGCCGGCGTGCTATGCCTACGGAGAACGTTTTGGTGAATGCTTGCACGGTCTATCATGGTCATGGAGGCTTCGTCGTCGGAAGTGAGATGTCTGGTGATGTCCGTCATATCGAAGTATCCGATTGCCTCTTTATAGGCACGGATGTCGGATTGCGTTTCAAATCTACACGGGGAAGAGGAGGTGTCGTCGAAGACATTCATATCAAGGGCATTAATATGGCTGCAATTGAAAACGATGCACTTACATTCGACCTCTTCTATGGTGGAAAAGGTGTTGGGGAAGAAACGGATGAGGAAATCGCTGCCAGAATAGCGGCGCAAGTACCTGAGGTGACCGAGGAAACACCGGTCTTCCGGAATATCGTCATTGAAGATGTTGTTTGCAAGGGAGCGAAGCGGGCTGTCTATTTCAATGGTCTGCCCGAAATGAAAATACAGAACGTATCTTTGAACAATATCCGGATGCAAGCGCAACAGGGGGCTTATTTCCGCTATACCGATGGCCTGACTTTGAACAATGTGTCTGTTACTGCTTCTGAGGGTAAGGATATGAATTTTGCTGATGTCGAAAATGTGGTACAGCAGTAACTTGATTGCCCGGAAAATCACATCTGCAGTTCTCTGTCTGTTCGCTGCTTGTACCTTTGCAGAGGAGGCTCAGCAGGAAGTCTCAATCCGTTGGAGAAGTCATGTCTCGCTGAACGATTGCCCCGTTGTTCTCCCGCTGGATAGTTTCCCCTGTTTCACAGCGGGGCAACGTTGTTCTCTGTGCGTCTTTCTCAATGGAGAAGAATTGCCGTCACAGTTGGATGACCTCAATGGTGATTCCGTTCCCGATGAAATAGCCTTCTTGCTCTCTTTGAGAAAGAATAAGTCTTATACTCTCCAATTACGCACTCTGGAAAAACCTCCTTCTTATGCCTCGGAAGTCTGGGCGGAGATGTATCTCAATGGAGCAATAGGAGGCGAGTTCCGTGAGCATACGGCTGAAGGAAAAACCTATGGTATCAAACCTGTCAGGCAACAGACATTCTATCCGTCCGACAAATCATTCAGGCTCATGCATCACCATGGTGTAGCATTCGAGTCTGCACTCATGGCATATCGTGTCTATTTCGATTCTCGCCAAACCGTTGATGTCTATGCCAAACGGAAACCGCAATTGGAACTGCAGCAGTCGTTGTGGTATCCCTGTGACAGCCTCCTTGCCGTCGGCTATGGCGATGATGTCCTGAAAGTGGGGAATACAATCGGAGTGGGATCTGTCCGTCCTTGTCAGAATGGAAAACTCTGCAAGATAGAACCTTTCCGCTCGCGTACGCAGCGTATCATCGCTTCCGGTCCTGTGCGGACAATTGTGGAAACAGAAGTCAATGGTTGGCAGCCGGTTCCTTCTTTGGATGACACGCTATCTATGCGTGTGCGCTATACACTTTTTGCACGTCATCGCGATGTCTTTTGTGAAGTCTTCCTTTCCGCTCCTGTCTTGTCTCTTGTGACAGGCGTGCAGCGTGTCGGAAAAGGTGAGTACAAGTGCTTCGACCATTGTGTCGCTTCGTGGGGAACGGATTGGCCCGTAAATGATACTGTTAAATTCGCTCGTGAAACGGTGGGGCTTGCCGTCTGTGTTCCAGGAGAGTATGATGTTGGTTCTCTGCCTGATACACAAAATGTGCTGGTACAACTGCGACCGTCAACATATCTCAACTTTTTTCTGACGGTTGTCAGTCTCAAAGAGAATGATCCGCCGGTTACCTGCTCACGGCAATTTTGGCACTTCGTGGATTCCTGGCAGAAAACTCTGAGAACTGAGTTGGACGTTTCCAAACAATTGATCCGATATAGATATTCGGTTTCACTTCCGTAGGGAATAACTCTTCCAAATGCTTCTTGAAACTGCTTTGGAATATGCGGCGATACCAGTGAAACAACCTGGATTTTAAGAGTGAATCTACGACCCCTCAAGCCGACCTCAACGACCCCCCGACGAGACATGAAACCGCCAACCATATAAACTGGAAAACACGTTGAACCACCAATAAACTCATAAAAGTATAACACCGGAAACTACGGCAGGAACTCCCCGTTCCTGTGTTGTATATCCTGATTATTTGTCGTATCTTTGCCAAAAATAACTTGCACTGCAATAGTATGAATAATATACGTAACTTCTGTATCATTGCCCACATCGATCATGGAAAGTCCACGCTGGCGGATCGTATGTTGGAATATACCCATACGGTGGAGCAGAAAGATATGGAAAACCAGGTGTTGGATGACATGGATTTGGAGAGGGAAAGGGGAATAACAATAAAGAGCCATGCCATTCAGATGCAATACAATGGATATACTCTCAATCTGATAGATACTCCGGGACACGTCGATTTCTCCTATGAGGTGAGCCGCTCTATTGCGGCTTGCGAAGGGGCTTTGTTGGTGGTGGATGCTTCGCAGGGGGTGCAAGCGCAGACGATTAGTAATCTCTATATGGCGTTGGAACACGACCTCGAGATTATCCCCGTCATGAATAAATGCGATATGGACTCGGCGATGCCCGATATGGTGGAAGACGAAATCGTGGATCTGCTCGGCTGCAAACGGGAGGAAATTATTCGTGCATCGGGAAAGACGGGAATGGGTGTTGATGAAATACTGAATGCAATTGTAGAGCGTATTCCTGCCCCGAAAGGAAATGCCGATGCACCGTTGCAGTGCCTGGTGTTCGATTCTGTTTTCAATTCCTTCCGCGGCATTATTGCTTACTTCAAAGTCATAAACGGTGTCTTGCGTACAGGTGACAGAGTACGCTTTTTCAATACGGGAAAAGAATACGATGCAGATGAGATTGGAGTCCTGAAACTGAATATGCAACCTGAAAAGGAACTCCGTGCCGGTAATGTGGGCTACATCATCAGTGGCATCAAAACCTCTACGGAAGTGAAGGTCGGAGATACAATCACCCATGTCAATTGCCCGTGCAAGGAGGCAATAGCCGGATTTGAAGAAGTGAAGCCGATGGTCTTTGCCGGAGTCTATCCTATCGAAACGGAAGACTTTGAAAACCTTCGGGCAAGCCTTGAGAAACTGCAACTGAACGATGCTTCGCTCACTTTCTCTCCCGAGAGTTCTGTCGCACTCGGTTTCGGTTTCCGCTGCGGATTCTTGGGGTTGCTCCACATGGAGATTGTGCAGGAACGTCTGGACCGTGAGTTCGATATGAATGTCATTACCACCGTTCCCAATGTGAGTTATTTGGTATATGACAAGCAGGGCGAGGTGAAAGAAGTGCATAATCCTGCCGGTATGCCCGACCAGACGCTCATAGATCATATCGAGGAACCCTACATCAGAGCCTCTATCATTACTACTACCAACTTCATCGGACCCATTATGACCCTCTGTCTGGAAAAGCGGGGGGAATTGATAAAACAGGAGTACATCACGGGGAATAGGGTGGAGATCTACTTCGATTTGCCGCTTGGAGAAATCGTTATCGACTTCTACGACAAACTCAAATCCATATCCAAAGGATATGCCTCGTTCGACTATCACCCCAATGGCTACCGCCCGTCTAAATTGGTGAAGTTGGATATCTTGCTCAATGGAGAACCTGTTGATGCGCTTTCCACACTGACACACCAGGACAATGCCGTGGATTTCGGACGGCGTATGTGTGAGAAACTCAAAGAACTGCTCCCCCGCCAGCAGTTCGATATTGCCATACAGGCAGCCATCGGAGCAAAAATCATCGCCCGTGAAACGGTTAAACAGGTGCGGAAAGATGTGCTTGCCAAGTGTTATGGAGGCGACGTGAGTCGGAAGAGAAAACTGTTGGAGAAGCAGAAGAAAGGAAAGAAACGGATGAAGCAGATTGGTAACGTCGAAGTGCCGCAAAAAGCGTTTCTTGCTGTCCTCAAACTGGATTGATAATACGTATCGTATGTGGTGGAATTAATAACTATTTAATCATAAAAAGTATGGAACAGTTCGTGCATAGTGCGTGGAGTATGATACCGTTTGGTATCATGCTGCTCATGATTGCCATTGGTCCGCTTGTCGCGGAGAAGTTTTGGGAGAAGAATGTGAACAAACTCATTGTCTCTCTCATTTTAGGTGTACCAACCGCCGTTTGTCTTATTATGGGGGGAATGGTTCATGAACTCGAACATCAGGTCTTGTTCGATTACATTCCTTTCATCGTCTTGTTGCTCTCGTTGTTTGTTATTACGGGTGGCATTCACCTCAGTGGAGACATCAAGGCAAAACCATGGGTGAACACGCTCTTTTTGGCGATAGGTTGGCTCTTGGCAAGTGTTATGGGTACTACGGGAGCCGCTATGCTTATGATACGTCCTCTCATCACCACCAACCAGCAACGCAAGTATAGTGTTCACACCATTTTGTTCTTCATTGCTCTTGTTGCTAACTGTGGCGGATTGCTCACGCCGCTTGGAGACCCCCCATTGTTTATGCTCTTCCTGCGCGGAGCAAGTTTCACGTGGTTCTTGAGTCTGTTGCCTGAGTGGGCATTCACGGGCTTGATACTCTTGCTTATCTATTTCTGTATGGATTCCTACTACTACAAGAAAGAACACTGGACGGCACTCTCTGCCGATGCACGCGAGAAAGTGCCTATGAAGGTGGAGGGAAAAATCAATTTTGTCTATTTGCTGGGGGTTGTGCTTAGTGTGGCGTTTATCAACGAAGGGACAATCACGCAAATGGGCGAAGCCGATGCCCCCCTGTGGCTTAAGTATCTCCGTGAAATAGTACTCTTGTCCTTGACGGGACTCAGTCTCTATTCCACGCCGAAACAGATTCGGTATGGTCTCAATAAGTATAGTTGGGGACCAATCATCGAAGTGGCTGTCCTCTTCTTGGGAATATTCACTACAATGACACCCGCTTTGGCATTCCTCAAAGCACATGCTTCCGAACTCGGATTGGCGCATACATGGCAGTTCTACTATTCCACGGGACTCCTCTCCAGCTTCTTGGACAATACGCCTACTGCTGTAGCGTTCCATAGTGTCGCAACAGGGCTCACTCCCGACCAGATGGAAGCCTTTGGAGGTACTTTGGTGGCTGGTGTTCCTGAAGTGCTGCTCAAGGCAATCTCGTTGGGTGCTGTTATGTTCGGAGCAATGACATATATCGGTAATGGACCCAACTTTATGGTGAAAGCCATTGCCGAAGAGAATGGTATCAAGATGCCGTCATTCTTTGGGTATATGGTCAAGTTCTCACTTGTCATTCTGCTTCCTGTCTATATCCTTATTCAACTGTTATTCTTGTAATTCGTTATGGAGGAAAAAACGAACCATGATATGAACCTGTTCGACCTGATAGTCTTGTGCTGTAAGGCTGTCGGGAGGTTTTTGTCTTGTTGTGTCCGATTCTTGGGAGGAACGTTGCGATTGGCTTATCAGCGTTGGTACATTGTCCTCTCTGTTGTTCTGTTGGCTGTAGCCGTTGCTCTCTATTGGTCACGTCCTGCCAATAGAATGTATAAAGCAGGTGCAATGGTGTACCTCAATGGCATACATACCGGCGATGTGAAGCAGCAATGGGGAAAATTGGTGAAAGCGGTTCCCGTGTCGGTTTCCGAAGAACAGTCTTTGGCGCAACTGCTGCAGATACCCGACTCGGAGGCTCTTGCCTTGAGCCACTATGCTTGCTATAATGTAATTGATTGCAGACGCGACTCTGTTCCCGATTTTGTGGACTTCAACTCTAAGTATAATCCGTCCGATACCACGGATGTTGTAATGGACAACTATCTCTATCTGCAATTCCGGACATCACATCCGTCTCAGGCGGTTGAAATCGGGCGGGCGTCTGTGGCTTTCTTGAATAGCAACCCCTTGATGCAGCAGAAGTTCAAGAGTTATCAGACTGTTCTGTACCAAAAGGCACTCTTTTGCCGGCAACAGGTGGAAATGTTGGATTCCTTGACGCACGATTTCTACTTCAATCAAGCCGCGGATAAGCAGTTCCTGTACAGCCAGGGACCATCCGTTTTGATAGGGCGTAGGGAATTGCGTATGCTGCATCCGCAGATATGGGAACTGATGAACGCTTCCATGCGGACAGAATCGGAATATAACATCGCACAGGCACCGGTTGTACTTTTATCCGATTTCACTGTTGAACCGCATGCCGTGAACGGACCTGTCCGTTGCTCCGCTTTCGCAATCCTGCTTGGATATATAGTTGGATGTGCGCTCGCGCTGTGTGTGGACAAACGCAAAGAAATCCACGGCTGGTTAAGACGGAAAGACTGAGAAATGAACTTCTGGTATATACTGAGAGACGGATGGAAGAGTATTCTTGACTTGTTCTATCCGCCTCTTTGTATGCAGTGCCACGAACGTTTGGAAGAAGGAGAACTCTTTCTCTGTGCGAATTGTTTTGAGCATTTGCCCCGCACCGAAATGGCTGCAAACAGAGGAAACCGTGTGGAACAACTCTTTTGGGATATACCTAAGTTCGTTCGTGGAGCAGCCTTTTGTTTCTATAGGCGTAGTGAATCATTCCGGTATATGATTCATCGTATGAAATATGGGAATAAACCGCTAATCGGGGAATATCTGGGCGAACAGGCTGCAAAAGAGTTCCTGCCAACAGGTTTCTTTCAAGAAATCGACTTGATAGTTCCGGTACCTTTGCATCCCAAGCGACAGCGCAAACGTGGATATAATCAAGCAGGGTATATAGCAAAGGGGATAAGTCGGGCTACCGGCATTCCTGTTGATATGGTGCATTTGCAACGCATTGTCAATAATCCTACACAAACCAGAAAAACGGGACAGGAACGTACGAAGAATACGCAAGGCATCTTCTCCGTGCAGACACCTGCCAATTGGAGAGGCAAACACATCCTTCTTGTGGACGACATCATTACTACGGGTGCTACATTGCATGCTTGTATGAAAGTCATCACACCAATTCATGGAACTTCTGTCAGTGTCATGAGTTTAGGTGTTGCAGGCAACTGAATGACCCTGTCACCCCACCTTTGCCAACCTTTAAGGGGAAATGAACGGTTACTTTATGACAGCCGTGCCTTACGCCGCCTCCCTATTATCTTCTTTAGTCCCCACACAACCATAATAAGACCTGCTAACCCCAGGATGAACACAGATAATTCGTGACTGTATTGGCTGATAAGATCCTGTTGCCCGTGAGCAATGTAGCCGATGAGTGCTAATACGCAATTCCATATAAAAGCACCTAAGAAAGTGTAAAGTAAGAAGGGAAGAAATGCCATACGGGCCAAACCTGCAGGTATGGAAATGAGTTGACGGATACCGGGAATCAGTCTGCCGATGAAAGTGGATACCTTTCCGTGTTGGTTGAAGTAGTCTTCTGCTTTCCTTATCTTTTCACTGCTTAAGAGTAGAACTTTGCCTGCTTTGCTGTCGGCAATCTTGTAAATGATAGGTCGCCCTAACCAGATGGAAAGTACATAATTCACAATAGCGCCGAGAATGGCACCTGCTGTTCCGAATAATACGATTAGTAGCACATTCAATAGATAAGAATCTGTAACCTTCAGACTGCTTGTTTCCTCTTCTGCTACATACACGGCAGGCGGAATAACGACTTCCGAAGGAAACGGAATAAAACTGCTCTCCAATGCCATAAGTGCCGTAATGCTGTAGTAATTCATATTATTGGCATACCACATCGTTACACGATCCACCAACGATGCATTAATTTCCGTTGAGTCTGCGGGAATACAGGTGTTTTGGGTCTGACCTGAAATGGTTGTGATCCCTAAGCAGATAGACAAAGCAAGGGACAAAAAGAATTGTTTCATACGTCTTTGTTGGGTTCAGAATCTTTTCTGTCCAAAAGTTCTATGATTTGTTTTGCTTGAGGACAGGTCTGGATGAATTTTTCTCGTGCCGTGGGCTCTATATCACAAGCCTTCTTCAGCGCGGTAACTGCTGCTTTCGCTTTGCCTTGTATCACCATGATGATGGCTATCAAGGAATATGCCTCCCAGCATCCTGGCGATGTCTTGACGGTATCTTGTAGTATTTTTATGGCGGATTTTTTGTGATTGCCTTCCAATAGTGCGATGCTGCAGGAAATACGATACATGGTATTGTCGGGTGCCAAAACCATACACTGACGGAATTGTCTGGCAGCCAGATCATATCTTCCTTGATGTAGATAAATCTCCGCAAGGAGTTCATGAGATTCCACAATCTCGTTGTCTGTGGCATTTACTTCTTTCAGCAGTCTCTCCGCATCCTTCCATCGGTGATTCTTCATTTTGCACTCGGCAAAAAACAACATTTGACTGGGCGAGAGACCTGCTTTGTTATAAACGGCGCTGTATAGTTTCCCTGCTTGCTGCCAAGCACCTTTCAGGAAGGCTATATCACCCGAGAAACCTTTCAAAATAAACTGCCATGGTTGATGATTATCCTTGTTGGATGCTATGGTCTCTTTGATTGTTTCTTCTGCTTCTGCCAATCGGTTTAGGATGATGAGGGTTCTTATTTTCTCAATCGTCGCTTGCATATTGTCTGGATCTATCGCCAAGATATACTCCAATTTGTCTAACGACTCTTCCACTTTCTTTTCATACCGCAAGACGTATGCTTCTGTGAACCATGACTTGATATGGTAAGGATGGTCACTTAATATCTTTTCGGCACACCGGTAGGCAATCGTGATTTCTCCGATCTCTAATGCAAGGTCTCCCAAAATATCAAGTGTATCATTGTCTGTTGGATGTAAGCGGATGGCTTTCAGAAGATAATCTTTTGCCAATTCATTTTCTTTTTGTTGCTGGAAACTTCTCGCGATGTGGGCTAAATAATGTTCTAAATTGACACCTAACGCTACGATTCGATCTGCCTCCTCTTTTGCCTTTTCAATATTGTGGTTATGGCAGTAAACCGAAAAACAAAGACAATGCCATTCCGGATTTTGTTCGTCAGGATATGCCTCGAATATCTTCAATGCGGTCTCATGTTCTCCTCTCTCGTCATAGATGACCCCCTCCAAATATCGGAATATGGCGGAATTGGGATGTTGTTTCCGTCCTGTTCGCAGCACTTCGCCGGCAAGGTCTTCATCTCCCTTGTCCAATTCAAAGTAAAACAAGTCTTCCAAGTCTTCTTCGTCGAAATAGACTGATTTCCGACCGCTTAGGTTTTCTAAAAAGTCCTGCTCAAGCCGTGATAACTGGGATAACTCGTCAGGAGAATAATATGTGTCATTGGCGAGCATACCTATCCTAACAACTGCTTGACCTTTTCTGATATAACTCGGCCATCTGCTTTTCCTGCCAGTTGTCTTGAAGCGATTCCCATTACTTTTCCCATCTCTTTCATGCTGCTGGCACCTGTTTGGCTAATAATCTCTTTGAGAATACTGACTAACTCATCTTCGCTCATCTGGTCAGGTAGATACTTCTCAATGATTGTCACTTGAGCCATCTCATTCTCTGCCAATTCCTGTCGGTTGGCGGAGTTATACATCTCGGCGGATTCTTTGCGTTGCTTCATCATCTTTTGCAATATCTTCACGGCTTGCTCATCGCTCAGTTCTCCGTTATTGCCTTTGGCTGTCTTGGCCTCTAAAAACTCTTTTTTTATGCCACGTAATGTGTCCATGGCTACCTTGTCCTGGGCGAGCATCGCTTTCTTGATGTCTTCGCTTACTTGATCAAATAAATTCATACCAATCGTTTTTATAGCGTTTTGTACTGTTTTCAGACTAACTATTTGCGTCTCATATAAGCAGGAGTATCTTCCAGATTGCTCCATTGCTCCGTGGTAATGCTGTCAAGGTCAATAACCGCTGACGTCCCCGAATCCTCAGTACTCCCTGAATCGATGTCAATTGCCGTTTCAGGATAAGCCTCTATAGTGCTTTCCTTTGTTTCTGCTTTTCCCTCTTTAGGAATGTTTCCTGCGGCGGCGTATAGCGTTTCAATGGCTTCGTCCACTGTTTTTGTGGGCTGTGCTACAATCGGCTTTTTTTCCTCATTTTGCAATGCTTCGTCTATTCCTGGCAAATCGCTTACGCTGTATCCTGTTGCGATGATGGTTACTTTCACGCTTTCCCCAAGGCTTTCATCGTATGAGGCTCCCCATTTTATTTCAGCCTCTTCCCCTATGGAGTCGCAGAACGCTTCCACTTCGCTCAATTCTTCCATACGTACTGCATGTTCTGTGGAACAATAGAAGTTCAGCAATATACGGCTGGCACCATGTATGTCGGTTGTGTTGACCAAAGGAGAGTTCAGTGCATTTTCGATAGCCTTGGTGATACGCTGTTCTCCACTGGCTGTCCCAACATTCATAATGGCAACATTCCCGTCTTTCAAGGTGTTATATACATCCTGAAAGTCTGTGTTGATATAACCGGGTACGGTAATTATTTCGGCTATCGACTTGGCAGCATTGCAAACCACTTCATCTGATTTGCTGAATGCAATAGGTAAGTCGAATTCAGGGAATAACAACTTCAGTTTCTCATTGTTTATGACCAAAAGGGCATCTGTATATTGAGCCAATTGGGCAATACCGCGCATAGCCTTTCGTATGGCACGCTTTCCTTCAAAAGCAAATGGTATGGTTACAATGCCTACTGTCAGAATGTTTAGCGATTGTGCAACTTCTGCCACTACAGGCGAAGCGCCCGTACCTGTTCCGCCACCCATACCGGCTGTTATGAACACCATTCTCGTCCCGTCTGATAAAGCCTCCTTTAGTTGCTCTTTGCAATCATCCGCATATTGCTTTGCAACCTCAGGACGCCCTCCCGCTCCCAAGCCGGGACCTATTTGAAACTTGTTTGGTACGTCCATTTTTTCCAAAGCCATGTTATCCGAATTGCAGACCATAAAGGACACGTCTTTTATGCCTTGCCGGTACATATAGTTGACGGCGTTGCAGCCGCCGCCGCCTACACCTAAAACTTTTATTAAACTGACTTGAGCGGCATCTATTGCCACAGGGAGACCCTCTTCCATATTGTATGTGTTTATTCAGTAAATATGTCTAATATCTTTTCTTTCAGTTTCTCGCTTAACTTCTTGGTTCCGATAGGACTCTTGGTCAACGTTTCCGAGTGACTTTTCTGATAGTCTGTAGCCAAAGCCAATGTCCCTATCAGGGTCGCATACTTGGGCTTGTAGTATTCTTTGTCTGTACTTTCGTCCAACCAGTCGGCATGCGAACCGAAATCGGTGACTATCCCCGTTGCCTCTTGCAGATAGGGAATCAGTCCCTGTAGCATGGATCCGGCACCTGTTAGGTAAATATGTCCGATTCTGTCTTTCGACTTCTCAATCTCTGTTAATATGGGGTGGACGGTTTCGTCTAAACGGGCCTTTATAACGTGTGCAATCAGTGTGTTGTCAATTGTTATAGAGGGGTTGTTCGGATTGGTTGACTGCATCCGCAACTGCTGCACACTTTTTATGTATCGTGGCGAAGCGTAACCGAAACCTTTCTTCAGTTTCTCTGCAGTGTCAAAACTGATTTGTAATGATTGCAGATCTCTTGTGATATGGTCTCCGCCGAAGGGAACCATTTTAACGGACTGGCAATAGTTATCCTTGTAGATGCTCAGGGTTGTCGTTTGCGCACCGAAATCAATAATGGCACAGCCCTCTTCGCTGTCAGTTTCTGATAGCAAGGCTGTCATCTGAGGTATTGGTTTGGCCCAGCAGTATTTCATATCCTTGCACGCACGGTCAAAGGAACCTTTCAACTTGTCCCATGTTTCTTTCTTGAGGAAGAATACGTTGTAGTCCGCTTGCAATATCTGAGCCTTTTGTGTGGAGGTAGGCACTTCTGCCTGCGCAACATCATCCAGGATATATCGGACGGGCTCGGAGTTGAACCCGATCATATCAGGGTAACTCTCCGAGATTTTCTCAATAGACTCTTTTTGCATATCATCCAGCAACTTCTTTGTGATGTATGCTTTTGTTAGCAAGTTGCGTTTCACGGGAACGTTCTTCACTTGCAGCAGGCGGCCGCCGATGGACGAAAAGGTGGCTTGTATGTCTTCCTGTGTATGAATACGGTTGGCAAGCAGAAGCAAAATCCTTCCCAATTGCATACTTGCATCTGTAGAGTTGGTAATTATGCCGCTCTTGATATATCCTCTCTTGCCTGTTTCTTCAACCCCGAGAATATGTAGTGTACCGTCTTCATTCTGAATCGCAGCCGCTGCACGCAGCGCGGAACTGCCGAAATCAACGGCTGTGACGAATGTTTTCTGCTCTTCTCTCATCTTTCTCATGCTTTTATTTGCGGCAGACAACCTGACCATGGAAACGTAAATCGATTTCTTTGTATGGTGTCCACCCCGTTTTGTTCATGGCTTCTGTGTAGAATGTTTTCAGTTTGTCCAGTTTCCTCTCATAATCAATCAAATCCCCCAAGATGATAACTTGATTGCCTATGCGTGGTATCAGTTCTATCCGCTTCTGGGAAACCACGTGTATCTGCTCTATTTGGGCCGACCAGAAACTGTCGTCTTCTACGTACTGCACAAAGTCAAACAATTCTCCTTGTGCAAAGGGTTTGCTTACTCTTCCTGTAACGATAGGAACATATGCTGCAACGGAGGCCAGATCGGGCATGATTTGGCGGTTGTCGTCCACAAAATAGTTTTCTCCTGTTGCTACCCGTAGTACCGGCACCCTCTGCCAAATATCCAGATGTACTCTTCCTTCTGTCGTCTTGTAGCATACGGCTTTTCGTAAAATAGGATATTCCAAGACACAATCTTCTATCGCTTGGGTTGAAATTAACTCCATTGGTTTGCCGGTTGGGAACAGATTGCCCTGTTTTATACGGTTTGTCAGAGTGGACTCTTCTGTAAACTTCCTATGGGTGCTGTCCGCTATGACAATGTCAATGCCACTGCATATTGGTTCTTTTTCATAGTGTGGAATAATCGCATACACAAATACTAAGTATAGCGCAATAAGTACCATACTCAGACAAGTAAGTGTTATGCGGACATTCCTGCTCATTTCAGTATCTTGGTTATTTCCGGTACCAACCGGTCAATGTCACCTGCTCCTACAGTCAGTATCACCTCGTTATGACGGTTGCGCAGACAATATAGCAATTCGCTCTTCTCCACTAAACGTTTTTTCTTGCAGCGTATCTTGTCCAAAAGCATCTGTGAGTCAACGCCTTTGATTGGCTCTTCCCGCGCAGGATAAATGGGAAGCAAAATTACCTCGTCAAGGGTTGACAGTACTTCGGCAAAAGCATCTGCGAAATCTCGTGTGCGGGTGTATAGATGAGGCTGAAAAATGCCTACTAAAGGTTTGCCTGGATATAATTTACGGATGGAGTCAATGCTGGCTCTGAGTTCAGTCGGGTGGTGGGCGTAGTCGTCAATATACACTATGTCAGGGGTGTTCACGTGTACATCAAACCTTCTATATACTCCTGAATACGATGCCAGTCCCAGTCGCAATTCGTTGGCGGTCACGCCGTTCAGCCATGCTACCGCTAATGCTGCAACACTGTTCTCAATGTTGATGTAGGCAGGTACACCTAACTTCAGATGGGCGATTGTCTCATTCGGAGTGTGGAAATCAAAATGTATCTCTCCGTTCTCTATCTGGATGTTGTCGGCGTAGAAATCCGCTTTCTCACCTGCTGCGTACAGGTACAAACGTACGTTCTCTGCCAGTTTTGGGGTAATGTCCACCCCTCTTTTCAGAATGAGCGCACCGCCTTTTTGAATGAGAGAAGTGTAATGCTCGAACCCTTCACGGAAGCCTGCTGCGTCACCATACACGTCCAAATGATCCGGATCCACTGCTGTAATGATGGACATGTAGGGACGAAGATGGTAGAAACTGCGGTCATATTCGTCTGCTTCTATCACCACATTGTTGCTTTCCGGTGAAAGCAGCAGATTGGTTCCGTAATTATTGCTGATGCCTCCCAAGAATGCATTGCAATTGACTTCCGATTGGTAGAGAAGATGAGCCAGTATCGTGCTGGTTGTTGTTTTCCCGTGTGTACCGGCTACGCAGAATGCACGCATCTGCCGTGTCACATAGCCTAACATCTCCGCACGTTTGTAAATTGAGAACCCTTTGTCTCTGAAATAAACAAACTGCTTCTGCTCCTGTGGAATGGCTGGGGTACGTACCACCACGGTGTGTATAGGATCTCTGTAAGCCTCTGGAATTGCATCGGTCTCTTCACTCAACACAATTTCTATTCCTTCCGTTTGCAATGCATGGGTCAAGGGTGATTCGGTTCTGTCATATCCGGCAACCGAATATCCTTTGGAACGAAAGAAACGCGCCAAAGCACTCATACCTATACCGCCTATACCCAAAAAGAAAATGGAGGTGGTGGCTGTTATTTTTATCTGTGTGTTATCCATAATGCTGAATGACGGCAACTTGAACTATGAGTATCAAGATTGCAAAAGTATGAAAATCTTTAGATGTATGCAAGAAAAAAGACAACCCGAAAATATATAGTAATTCCGTCAATGGGTCATAATCTGTAACTTCTGCATGGATTCAGGCTGCATAATTTCTTATCAGTCCCATTAGCCCGATTCGCTCGGTTTGCCCTGTTGCTTTCCCCGCCAAATCGCACATCGTACATTGTCAAACCGTAAATAACACGACCCCTCAACGAGACCTCATCGACCCCTCAACGAGATGTCAATAATACAGATGTTTACCCCTCCTTTGGAGGGGATGGGAAGATCTTCTCTCTCCATAGAACTTCTCGAACAACTAAAACATCTACCCGTTGGTGAATTAATTTGAAAAGCGAGGGGCAGAGGGTTTGTTCCGTCTGCATTGTGTCTGCGTTCTGTCTCCAACCGACACAAGGCAGATCGATGGATTGAGGTTGTTTATTGTCCCCTCTTTGAGTGGGTTTGGGAGTTTTGGGGACTTCTTTTCTTTGGGTCAGAAAAAAAGAAAGAAGTATGTATAAGATGACTCGCATCCTCGTATATTTCAAGTAATGAGCGAAATGAATGAACTTAATTCCGCCGGTGGGTGGTATTTGCATTTGTTGGACAGTGTACAGTTTGTATGTGAACAGGATTATATACAAAAAAAAAGAGGTTTTCCATCTTGTTTTCTTGCTGAAAAAGATTACCTTTGTAGCGTATTTCATACGGTCAGGCATAACGGGATTCTGCGCAATGAATGTTGCTGATAATTTACTGATATGCAGTATGCAGCGGTTGTATTTCTTGCTTGTATATCGAGAGTGGTCGTCTGGGAATATAGGGCGTTGTTTTGAGAATGGGGTAATGGTGAATGATGTTCGTCGTTTTCGGCGGGTGGTGTGTATATGTTCTCTGTCGTAAGGCGGATGAAATAGGGGATAGGGTGTATAAATGTGTCGGATTTTGTAGAATGTAGTAGTCTATGAATCGAAGAAAAAATACCTGTTTAATGCACATCCTTTTTGTGTGCTTTCTGTTTGCGTGTAACTCTTCGCTGAATGCGGCTGACTATACTTTGGTTCACTCCAAAGGCGAATCAAAACGGGCATATACGGACAAAGGACTTCAAAGTGTTCACGAACAGACGCAGGTGATTTATCTTGCAACGGGTTCCGTTCTCACGCTCACCCCTCCTGCAAATAAATCTCACTACGCTTATCGCCGTTGGTTCCTCTATGAAAATGAGTTGAATGGGGTGCCTTCTGCTCTTTCCTTCCCTCCTGTTTCGTCGCAGGCAAATACTTATTCCACCGATCGCGGTCAAGTTGTAGTCAGCAGCGATGGGGACTATTTTCCTCCGTCTCCTTCCTATACGTTTGGTGGTACGGCTCAAATGATTGCTTGCGAACAAACCAACTATACGGATTATGCCGTAGATAACACCAATCTGACCGTTACGGAACCTACGTTGGCGCAGCGAATCCTCTTTGATATACGTCCTGCGTCCGAGATGGCAGAGGAGGTCGACAAGTACAAAAGCACAACGGCTCCTGATCGCTATACGGGAAAGTATCTGGAAGAATATACGTTGATGGCTCCCGTCGGGGCAACTCTTAATATAGGTCCTGCCCATCAGTTCAACGGAGGAACTTACCAGAACTACTACTGCAATGCCTCCTCACCACAGAAACTGAACTCGTGGTTGTGGTATGCCAATGGTAATAGTTCTGCTATGACGGTTACGAGCAATCAGTTTGTTAAAGTGACAGCGCCAACTGACCCGCAAACGATCACTTATACGTTGGTGGCGCGAACCGGAAATAGGTGGAGAGGTTATACCTACTACTATATTGCCAAGTTCACGGTTCAATTCGTATCTCCTGCCAAATACGGACCTGCAGCTTCACCCACCGAAGCGTCACAATTGGTAGGGCTGGATTTGCTCTATGAGGAGACCTTCAACGATAACCCTCCTGCTACAACCGATCCGACCTATTCGTCCGCTCCTCTCAAGTGGAAAGAATCAACGTATGGATTCTACTACCGTACATTGAAGTATAAACGCTTGCGCTATGACCGGGCATCGGGAACCTTCGACCCTTATTGGTCGGACTATGCTTTGCTTAATTCTACGGATGCTTTGAGCACTTCGTGGTTCGTGCAGGGTGTGTACAACCATGGCTCTAAAGGAACAAAGGAAGACGCCAAGGACGGCTATTTCCTCTATGTGGATGGCGCACAGGAGCCGGGAGTCTGTTTCACTATTGATGTGGAAGCCGATCTTTGCCCGGGTGCGGTAATGTATTTCTCTGCTTGGTTTGCTGCGGTGCAGAGTATGGGAGAACAACCTCAGTTCGACTTTGCCCTGTCGGGAAAAAAGAATGGTGTGATGGAACCGATTCTGACGTATGCTACAGGTGTTATCACTACGCAGGGCAGATGGCAGCGTATCGTTGTGCCGGTTGAGTTGAAACAAGAATATGACTCTTATCATCTCGTTATTACGAACAAAGCCGATAATTCGGGCGGAAACGACTTCATCTTCGACGACTTCCAGATTTTCGCCTCCAAACCGCCGGTTCGTTCTCTGCAAGCGTCCAACCCAGTTTGCGTTGATCCGACGGGTGATGATCTCGTTACCTATATGCGTGTGACTCTTGATGACCAAAATATCGCAGATGTGGATTATATCTATTATCAGTGGGCGGATGATGCTGGAGCAACCATTGATATGGATTACTATGGGAAACAGACAACTGCTTCCGACACCTATGGTAAAGTCCCTGTTCCTGATGCGGCAACGATCTCGTCCGGACCTGTCTATCCTACAGAGGCTGCTTTCGATGCCTATGCTTCCGTAGAAGGACATGCCCCCGCTATTGGCTTTGTGAAAGAGGAGGATGTCTGGGTGCTGTATATTGCTACAAAAGCAAACCTTGTTCCTGACAAATACTATATGGGTTATGTGGCTACTGACCCTTCCCGGCTGCGCTCGGCAGCGTGTGGTTTGCGCACCGAACTGCAGGTGGAAGGCTCCATGTATATGACAGTGAACTCGGAAAAAATACGGAATGGATATATCATTGACCATTGCGGCAACCGCTTGCTAAGTTTTGCTGTGGAGCGGCTTTATATAACAGGCGATGCTTCAGGGGTCACCAAAAAACGTGTTATCTGCAATGCGGACTATCTATGGGGAACACCGACATACATCGATGCCAATCCCGCAATATATCAGGCAACCTTTAGTGAGATAAAAACCGCCATTGAAGCGGACAGGGCAGGCTCGGCTACTGCCGGTCAGAGGGTTCTCTTGGAAAAATTACGTGCGGCACGTATCCTTACTGACAATATACGGAGCATGGACGTCTATCTTTCTGCCGATACGGATATACGTCTGTTGATGTTCACCGCCTTCCCTATTGCGGGAACGGGTGTCATCTTGGACGACAAGGGGAACCCGACCACGGAGATGGCTGAAGTCTGTACCGACCCCGTATTCGGAGAAGTCAATCTTCCTCAGATTGACTTGCAGGCGGTTCGTATTGGTGTCGCTGCCGACTATGAAGAAACTTCTATGCTGCCGAATTTCGTCACCTCACGCCCTCGTGTGGTACGTGTCAGCGAAAAACAACGCTTGACGGATGAGATAGAGATCCCGATTTATTGCAATTTCCCGAGTGACAAAACCTTCAACTTCTTGGCGGCTCAACTTTATGCGACCTCCGACCCTGCCGCTTCTGTCGGCGAAATGAAATTGCCCTTGCGTGAAACGAGTATCACGAAGACAGATACTAAAATAACGCTCACAGGTATCAGTAGTCTTCGCCCGGGATATACCTATACATTCTTATTGCGGGAGTATGACTTCGACCAAGACAATTGTCTCCAAGCCGAGACGGTCTTCCAACTGAAGATGGTACCGGATCGTGTGGTCTGGACTCCGCAAACGGGAAATAATGCATGGAATGATGATGAAAATTGGAAAACGGTGGAAGGTGCCGCTGCCTTCTGTCCAACTGCTGAAACAGATGTCATACTTCCTGCCGCTGCAAGTACGCTGCCGGTCCCTGTCTCTGTAACCGATGAAACGCAAAGGCATGGAATACAGATAGAAGCGGATGCCGCCAAGTACATATCTTATGATGTCAATTTCGTTCCGTTTGCTTGTCATGATATCTATTTGCCGGTAGGAGCGACCTTGCTTAATCAACACTATCTGACTATAAACGGGAAAGGTGTTGTGGATATGTCTGTCCCAACCAACAAATGGGTGCTTTGCTCCATGCCGTTGAGTGGTGGTGTCTCTGGTGATTTTTGGATACCGTCTTCTGGCGAAGAAACTGATGTTTTCTCTGTAAAAGCAATGTCGCAAGAAGCAGGGACGCGTGCTGCCGACCGCCTTGATAATGAAGTTTGGCAATCTCTCTACAATAAGTCCATGATTAACTATGGAGATCACAACATGGCAATCACAAGTTCTGAATGGACGGCTCCGCTCAATGCGTTGAATACACCCTATCCTGCAGGTATGGGAATCGCACTTTGGATCGAAAATGCCAAGGGTGCCTCATCGGTTGTTTTCCGCCTTCCTAAGTCGGAAACACAATATAAATGGCATTATAATGATATGTGGAAAGCAAGTCCTATAGTGTCTGTCCCGCGTACAGCAACCTCTGGAAAACCCGCTTATTGTTATGCCGCAACGGCACAAGGAATGAATCTCACGCTCACAAACTATGATGCGTCTGGAAACATTTTCCTGTTTGGTAATCCTACATGGGCGTACATTGATATGGAAAAACTCTTGGAAGGAAATCCTAATCTGCAATCGTCATACTATGTCCTTACGGAAGGTTCGCAAGAATTGACCACATCCGTCAAAGACATATCTACGGACGGTGGCAATTATCGTTACCTCGCTCCGATGAGAGGCGTCTTGCTGCAAACAACGTCTCCTTCCATGTCTGTGACACTGAACGTTACACCGGATATGCTTTTGGCTGAACCGGCGAGAAGTTCTTCTGCACCGAAAAGGATATGCTCATTCTATGAAGATAATATCCTTTATATAATGCTGTCTGCTTCCGACGAAGCGTATGGCGGAGTCTTTACATCTCGTGCCGTGTTGCTCACCGACCCTGCTTCTTCCAACGCTGCATCGCAAGACGAAGACGCATCGTTCCTTTTGTTGGACGAGTGGAAAACACCTTTCGGAGTTTTTACGATGTCTGAAGATAACCGCCCGTTGAGTATCAATTCACAGGCAAATCAGGAAATGGTTCCTTTGTGTATGTATGCTCTGCATACAGTGGAGCAACCGATGGTCACTTTCAGTGGTGCAGATGTGTCCAATTGGGAACTTTTCGATTCGCAAACCTTGACATTCACTCCGCTGGTAGATAGTTTGTCGCTTCCTTTCCATGCCAGAGCCGATGGCACGTGCCGTTATTACTTGCGGCGGACATCACGTTCCGATATGTCAACATCTGAAACTGCTGCAGGTGCTGCAAAGGTCTATGCGGTCGGAGGAGAAGGAAAAATACACTTGTATGCAGAAGATAATATAACCGGACTCTTTGTATATGATATGCTTGGAAGACTTGTTATGCAATCGTCGCCTTGTGCAAGGGCAACCCGTTGTCCGCTTCCTTCCGGCGTTTATATGATAAGAGTGATTATGAATGAGAAACCGGCAACTGTTGAAGTGTTGGTTCGATAAGCGTATAGTTCGTCGCGAGGTATATGGTGAGGTCCTTGTTACTGATAAGCACAATGCTTTGGTGTCTTGTTCTGCAAGCCGCAACTTCCTCCTTGTCTGTCTATTCCACAGCCGGTGACAGGGAATATATGCAACAGCCTCCTTCCTGTATGGTACGTGTACCCATGCGGCAATCTGCTTACAATAGCACAGCCCGCAAGGCTTTGCAGTCGTGGGATAGCGACAAAACCATGCCGAACACAGAGTATAAATCACGTACTCTTTTTTCTGTCGGGCAATCTGCTGTTCCTGTTTCCGCTGGAACTTCTGTTTTTGATAGTCCTTTGCTCAGCGAAAGAGGATTTTCTTCTACTTCGATATTCAGAGATGGCGAACAGGTATCTGACATTGTTCCCTGTTTTAATGCAGCCATTGTCAGAAAAGGACCTCCCGGGGGTGGTTCAAGTACGGGAGAATGGTTGCCTCTTCTCGATGCTTGGTGGTTTCTTATGACATTGGCAGCCGTCTATTGTTTATTCAAAAAACGGAAGAGGGAAATATCGTAGGCTTCTTCTCCTACATGTCCCACTGCTCGCATGTGGCAATGAGGTCGTCAAATCCTTTGCACGGACTCTTTGCTTGAACGTCCCTGATTTGTTGGTTCACAGCCCTGTCGTATGTCTCACATTCCACATTGCGTATCACGCCCAATGCCACAGGAAGATCAGGTCCCTGCATCATAGCCAGTTTGCGGTGCAGCGTGTCGTCTTCTGTCGTGGCATCGTGTATGAGGATGTCTTTTTCTGTCACGCCGTTTTCGCCTATTCTTACAACACGCAGGTTCCAACCGTCCAGTGCAAGTCCTTTGTCCTTGTTTTCCCCGAAAAGCATGGGTTTGCCGTGTTCCAGAAGAATAGTCCTTTCTGCACGTGTCGCCCTGTCTGCAATTGGGCTGTGTGTGCCGTTGTTGAAGATGACGCAGTTCACGAGGCATTCTATTACGCTTGTTCCCTTATGCCGCTCCGCGGCTACCATACAATTCACGGTTGTCGGCATATCCGCATCAAGCGTACGGGCAAAGAATGTTCCTCTTGCGCCCATAACTAATTCGGCAGGGATAAACGGACGTTCCACTGTCCCGTAAGGCGATGATTTTGATATAAATCCCTTGGGGGATGTAGGCGAATACTGTCCTTTCGTCAATCCGTATATGCGGTTGTTGAATAGGCAGACATTTATGTCCACATTCCTTCGTACGGAGTGTATGAAGTGGTTGCCGCCTATGGCAAGACAATCGCCGTCTCCTGTCATTTGCCATACGGTAAGGTCCGGACGTGCCGTCTTTATTCCTGTGGCAATGGCGGCTCCACGCCCGTGTATGGTGTTAAAACCGTATGTGTTCAGGTAATGAGGCATCCGGCTCGAGCAGCCGATACCCGATACAACCACGGTCTTGTAGGTCGGAACTCCTGTCTGAGCCATTGCTTTTTGCAGAGCCATGCAGATGGCATGGTCTCCGCAACCTGGACAAAAACGTACATATTGATCCGATTTGAACTCTGCTGCTTCCATGTTTTTTCGATTTAGAGGGTTGAGTGTCGCACATATTCCACAATCTCACTTACGTCGAAAGGTTGTGCTTCTAATTTGTTGTATTGCTCTATAGGGCAGTCTCCGAACTTGCTCCTCAGATAGGACGCAAACTGCCCGCTGTTGAGTTCGCACACGATGATGCGTTTGTAGCCATGTAGTAATTCTTTTGTGTTTCTGGGGAGAGGGGCTATGTAGCGGAATGTGGTGGCGGCTGTCGCAATGCCTTGCCGGTTCAGTTCGTCTGCCGCTTGTTTCAGATGTCCTTCTGTGGAACCGAATCCCACAAGCAGGATATCCGCCTTTTCGTTCCCGTAAACGGTTTGCAAAGGTATCTGGTCCGCAATACGGTTTATCTTTTCTTGGCGTATGCCTGCCATCTTTGCGTGGTTCTTCGGGTCTGTCGAAATAGCCCCTGTCTTCTCATCGCGTTCCAATCCCATGTTTCTGTGCTCGAATCCTTCTGTTCCGGGTGTCGCCCAATAGCGCACGAGTGTCTCGCTGTCTCTCGATGCAGTGTTGAACTTTCCTTCGATAACCTTGGGTGTTGTTTGGGAGTGGATATCCGGCAGTTCCGCCAATTTGGGCAACCTCCATAGCGAAGTGCCGTTGGCAAGATAGGTATCCGAAAGGAGTATGACGGGAGTCATATTTTCCAAGGCAATCTTGGCTGCCATATAGGCGGATTGGAAACAATCTGAGGGAGTTGTGGCGGCCATAACCACTAATGGAGCCTCGCCGTTTCGCCCGTATAGTGCCTGAAGCAGGTCGGCTTGTTCCGTCTTGGTGGGAAGACCGGTACTCGGACCTCCTCGCTGCACATCAATGACAACCAACGGCAATTCCGACATGACAGCCAGCCCGATAGCCTCGCTCTTTAACGACAATCCCGGACCTGAAGTGGTGGTCACGGCAAGGCAACCTGCAAACGATGCCCCGATGGCGGTGCAAACACCCGCTATCTCGTCTTCAGCCTGTACCACCATCACTCCTACGTCTTTTCTTGCCGCCAACTCATGCATTATGTCCGTGGCGGGCGTGATGGGATAAGAACCCAAAAACAACTGTTTTCCTGCTTTCTCGGCAGCGGCTATCAAGCCCCAGGCTGTGGCTTTGTTTCCTGCTATGGAGGTGTATCTGCCAGGTTCCAGTTCCTCCGATTTCTCCACAACAAAGGTGTTGATGTTCAGGTGAAGATTGCTTCCGTAGTGATAGCCGTCTGTCAGCACTTTGATATTGGCTCGCAGTATATCCTGTTTTTTCTTGAACTTGTTCTCTAAGAAATGCACAGCCTTGTCTATGGGACGGTTGAAAAGCCAGCATGCCAAACCCAAGGCAAACATATTTTTGCAGCGTAGAACCGACTTGTTGTCCATCCCCGAATCCTTGAGACTCGCTTTGGTGAGTTCGGTCAACGCAACGGGTACTATCTGTACCGATTCGGGTATGCCGAGTTCGGCAAACGGGTTGCCTGTTTTGTATTGGGCTTTCTCCAAATCTTTTTCTGTAAAAGAATCCGTGTCTGCCACTATGATGGAATGTGCGTGAATGTGCTTCACGTTCACCTTCAGGGCGGCAGGGTTCATGGCTACGAGAACGTCCGCTTTGTCCCCGGGGGTGAATACTTTTTCCTTTCCTAAATGTACCTGAAAACCGCTTACTCCCCCCAATGTCCCTTGCGGGGCGCGAATCTCCGCAGGAAAGTCCGGAAAAGTGGAAATCTCATTGCCTAAGATGGCAGATAAGTTGGAAAAGAGGGTTCCGGTCAATTGCATACCGTCTCCCGAGTCGCCGCAAAAGCGGACAACGATATTAGACAAGGTCTCAGTTGCCATAATGCTACTGCTTTTCGTGAACTGTTTCTTGGGGAGGCCGAAAGAAACTTTTGATGATCTTTTCAGATGGCACATAGCCACGCACAACCTCCGTAGTTATTGTGTTTCTATTGCGTGCAAAGATACTGCTTTTTTCTATATTGCCTGCAACCGCTTGCCCGTTTCCTGCATATTTTTTTGTGTGATAGTGTATAAGAGTACACAGGCATATTTTTGACAAACGATATGCTCACCTGTGGACACAACAAAAGAGTATCTACTCATCTGCGTAGATACTCATAAACCAATTATGTAAAGGCAATAGAGTCTTGCTTAAATCTCGTCGTGAGCATGCATCTGCTGAACATAAACAGCATGCATCATCTTCTCGCGCTTCAATTCTGACGGCTTCTCAAATTGCTGACGACGGCGGAGTTCTTTCACAACACCCGTCTTCTCAAATTTACGTTTGAATTTCTTGAGAGCCTTCTCAATGTTCTCGCCTTCTTTTACAGGAACTACAATCATGTTAATCCGTTGTTATGTAAATTACTAATCTTAAATAAATATCTTTGTTTTGCCGTTGCGTCTGAAAAGAGTCAAGAAGAGTCTCTTCAAAGAACGGGCTGCAAAGTTAGTGCAAGTTTTTGAATTGTGCAAGTCTGTGAAAAATATATTCAAGCCGACTGCATCAAAATGAATCATACAGGGTAGTTGTATTTTTATTTTTATTTTTATTTTTATACGGAGGCAATACAGGGAGCAAACTTAGAAACTCCGCAGGTCAGCAACTTCCGGCATTGTGTCGGTGCGTCAAAAATGGAGCGAGAATTTCGATAAGCGGAGATACTGTCTGAGCGTAGCGAGTTGTGTCTCCGCCGAAATTCGAGCGACCCCATATTTTTGGCAACGCCCGACGCACAGCCGGTGACTTTTCTTTGGTTTCTTTTCTTTTGGTCATGCAAAAGAAAAGAAAGGTATATAGAAATATCTCTTATAGTTTTGGTGCGATTTCCATAATTTATTCGTCCCACCTCCCTCGAACTTCTCAATCAACCAGAACGTCTATCATCATCTCATTGGCGGATTCTTTGTCCTCCCTATATTCTTCCTCGCAAAATCGTACATCGTACATTGTCAAATCGTAAATATCACGACCCCTCAAGCCGACCTCAACGACCCCTCAACGAGAGACGAAGATGAAATCGATAACGTAAAATCATATATCGTAAATGACCCATCCGTAAATCCAAGTATTGTTTCTTATCGGGCGATACTATCGCCCGCCCAATCCACCCAATCCGTCCAATCTGCCCCATTCGCCCAATTATTCTAATTTGCCCAATTAGTCCCATCCTCTCTCGAACTTCTCGAACAACATAGAACGTCTATCTGATAACCCCCTCTCAGAGAGGGGGTTGGGGGAGTCTTTTTGGTTTCTTCTCTTCTGGTTATGCAAAAGAAAAGAAAGAAGTGTACACATAAGATTAATTGTAACCTGTCAAGTAGTGAGGTAAACTGAATGAACTTAATTCCGCCAACGGATAACCGAAATAAACCGACCCAAACCCACAACCTCCTCAACCACGCATAAACGCATAAACCTATAAACTTATCAACGAGATTATCACAGTTGCCCCGCCTCAACAAGCGTGATGATACGTTCTGTAATCTGGTCTCTGTCGCTTCCGTCATACTCCTCTTTCAGGTCGTTCCCCACCATCTTGGCTACGGTTTGCCAGAAGGAAGCGGCAAAACCGCCTTTGTAGTACTTGATCACATCGTAAGATGTGTGACCGCATTCCCTGTCAATGAGTTTCATTAGCATCTGTCCCTGCGAGGCGGTCATGTGCCGGAACTGGTCTTCATATTGGGTGTATAGTATTTTCTCGTATTGTTTCCAGAACTTGCGTTGCTCGCGGCGGTTCATCTTGCTCATAATATCATGTGTACGTATCATTTCCTGTGTTAGGATCTTGGCAATGGGAAGAGTCTTTTTTACATCGCGTACGGTCTTCCAGTAAAAACGCTCCTGCCGCTTGTTCTTGAAACGCATGGGAGGATATACATATACGGTACGAAGGACTTTGACGTACAATGTGTCGTTCTCTTGGAGTTGCACAAGGCACGAGTCACGTCTTTCCGTATCCGCTCCGTAGCAAAAAACGAAACAGAATAATGCTAACCAGCAAACCGATAGTTTCATCATATTGCGAACGTTGCGACAACATTTGTGCCAGAATAAAAAATGTGCTACCTTTGTCGTATGCAAGAAAATCACAATATGATTGTTGATTCCGACAGGCTGGACAGCCCTTTGCTTCATTTGGTGGGGGAACAGGCAGACAAATTGAACCTTCCGTGCTATGTGATCGGCGGTTGGGTACGCGATTTGTTCCTGCACCGAGAGAGCAAGGATATTGATGTGGTCGTTGTGGGAAATGGCATCGATTTGGCACATGCCGTGGCTGAGGCTCTCGGAAAGGGAACTCATCTCTCCGTGTTTAAGACCTATGGAACAGCGCAAGTGAAGAAAGGAGAAAACGAATTGGAGTTCGTCGGGGCGCGCAAAGAATCCTATCATTCCGATTCCCGCAATCCTGTTGTGGCGGAAGGCACGCTGGAAGACGACCAAAACAGGCGTGATTTTACGATCAATGCGCTCGCAATTTGTCTCAACAGGGAACATTATGGAGAACTGTTGGATCCTTTTGACGGATTGCACGATATGGAAGAATGTATCATACGCACTCCCCTTGATCCCGATATCACCTTTTCCGACGATCCCCTGCGTATGATGCGCGGCATCCGTTTCGCCACCCAACTCGGTTTCTGTCTGAATCTTACAACCTTCGAAGCAATCGAACGGAACCGTGAAAGGATAAACATTATCACAAAGGAACGTATTGCCGACGAACTCAATAGAATTATGCTTTCACGCCGTCCTTCTGTCGGATGGATTTTGCTGTATAAGACAGGGTTGCTGTCTGTCATCTTTCCCGAGTTGGCTGCGCTGAAAGGAGTGGAGACAAAAGATGGAAGGGGACACAAAGACATCTTTTTGCATACCATGCAAGTGCTGGATGCCGTCGCTGCCAAGTCAGATAATCTGTGGCTGCGCTGGGCTGCCTTGTTGCACGACATCGGTAAACCGCGCACCAAAAGTTGGGATAATGCGGCAGGATGGACTTTCCATAATCACAACTATGTCGGAGCCAAAATGATTCCCCGTATTTTTGCCCGCATGAAGTTGCCGCAGAATGAGAAGATGAAGTACGTCATCAAAATGGTGGATCTGCACATGCGACCCATTAATCTGATAGAAGAAAGCGTTACGGATTCTGCGGTACGCAGACTGCTTTTCGAGGCGGGAGAAGACATTGAAGACTTGATGTTGCTCTGTGAAGCCGACATTACTTCCAAAAACGAGGAAAAAGTACGCCGGTATAAGCACAACTATCAATTGGTACGCCAAAAGATGCGTGAGATAGAGGAGAAAGATCGGTTGCGCTGCTTCCAACCGCCCATCCGTGGTGAAGAGATAATGTCGCTGCTCAATCTTCAGCCGGGTGCCGTTGTCGGTGAACTGAAGAATGCACTCAAAGATGCCGTCCTCGACGGAGTAATACCCAATGAATACGAACCTGCTAAGCAGTACCTCATGCAATTGGCGAAGGAAAAAGGCTTGAGGTAACACAATTAAAAATAACAAAACAAACATTTTTATTATGAACGACTCTCTGATTTCGCCCGACAATGTGTATGCGATTGATAGTATATTGTCGCAAGTAACACTCATTAACTATAATACGGATGGAACTTCTGGATGGACTCCTTTTTTCAACGGGGCTGCCTTTATTGCGTCCATAGTTACCATTCTCGGTATCTTGGGCGTATATAAATGGTACCATGATTCCAAAATCAGTCGGATGCAAAAGGTTCGTATTTTGGAAGATATTGTCCGCCACCTCTTTGTCAATATCGCTATTATTGAGATACTGCGTGACAAACTGGAAAAAAAAGGCTATTCCTACGGCTATCCTGACGAAGGAATCTTTCGCCGTCTTGCTTTTCTGCCCGAGGACTGCAACTTTCATCGTCTTTCCAGCGATGCGGCTCTTTATGGAACAATGCACGAAATGGAACTCCTTATGCGTAACTATGGCATCAGTGCGGAAGTTGCGTGCTCTCATTTTACCGATCCTGATATTGGCGAACAAACCCGAAAGGATAATTTGGAAGATCTGATACAACGCTCGGTTAAATTGATTTATGAGACCGAAAAACTGATATTGTATTTCAAAGCAGGCAGGAAAGAAAGACGGAAAATATTCAAACTGTATTTCGAAACATCAACGGATTCACAGACCAAACAGACTAAAAAGTGTTGTTTGTGTAGAGCAATGCATACCTTGATAGGCAAGATGAAGAAGATGTGCAAGTGTAAATCAAAACAAACGCGGAATGAACGAACGTGTCTGTCGGAAAGGACGTGTCCGATTGGAACTATTGTTGCCGAACGTTATAAACACCATCTCGATTCTGTCGGAGAGTTGAGCCGTATCAAACACTATCCTGAGGTGGTCAAACTGATGCAAGAGCGCGGAGCGGAATCGGTCTTTGACAAATATGTTACCTGGCGGATTGCCGACAAACATCTGTACCTCATCCCGTTTAATAAACAACAATAGGGTGAAGACAAGTATCGGCTTCTGACAAACAAAGGACACCAAGTGGCTTAACCGTTCTTTGGTGTCCTTTTGTTGGTGTATGCGTTGTCTTAATCTGCAGAGGGACGTTCGTCTTTCCCCACGATCTCTCCTATCAATGTCGCTGCGGAGCAGGAAGTGATTCGTACTTCAACCAACTCCCCGATATGTCTCCCTTTGCGTGGGAATACAACGGTTTTATAGCCCGATGTTCTGCCATAGAACTGTTCATGGGAACGCTTCGAGAATCCCTCTACCAGTACCTCGAACACTTTTCCTGTATCCCGTTGGTTGCTCTCCAGCGATAGTTGGTTCTGCAAGGCGATAATCTCATTGAGCCGTCGGATTTTCGTCTCCTCGGGAATGTCATCAGGTAAATGTTTGCTTGCGTAGGTTCCGGGGCGTTCCGAGTATTTGAACATGAAAGCCGTGTCAAAACCGACTTCGCGCATCAAGGACAATGTCTGCTGGTGATCTTCTTCCGTCTCGCTGTGGAAACCGCAAAAAACATCTGTCCCTATCGTTGCCTCTGGCACTATCCTGCGGATGGCGGCAATACGCTCCAAGTACCATTCCCTGGTGTACTTCCTGTTCATAAGCGACAAGATTCTGTCGCTCCCGCTTTGTACAGGGAGATGGATAAATTTGCATAAGTTCCCGTGACCGGCAATCACCTCCAATGTTCTGTCTGACATATCTTTCGGGTGGGATGTCGTGAAGCGGATGCGCATGTCGGGTACAGCCTCTGCAACAATCTCCAAGAGATCTGGAAATGTGATGACCGACCCGTCTTTCTCAAATCGGTAGGAGTTCACGTTCTGACCGAGAAGAGTCGCTTCTTTGTACCCGCGTCCTTGCAGGTCGCGCAGTTCTGCCAATATGCTCTCCACATCTCTGCTCCGCTCTCGCCCTCGAGTGTAAGGAACTACGCAATACGAACAGAAGTTGTTGCAACCGCGCATAATGCTTACAAAACCCGATATGGGATTTCCTATGCGCGAAGGAAGTATCTCTCTGTAAGTCTCGGTCTTCGAGAGTTCCACATTGATGGCGCTCTGCCCCGCCTCGCACTGGGCTAATAAATTGGGGATGTCAAGGTATGCATCAGGTCCTGCTACAAAGTTAACGCCATATTCCTTTATCAATTCTTCTCCAATGCGCTCTGCCATACAGCCTATCACGCCGATGATCTTCTTTTGCTTTCCCTTCCGTTGCGCCGCAAGAGCCCTCAAACGGGATATAACCTTCTGCTCGGCATTGTCCCGTATGGAACATGTGTTTAGTAACACAACATCCGAATCTTCCTCTTTTTCGGAAATCTGATAGTCTGTCATCTGCATAATGGAGGCTACAACTTCTGAATCCGCTACGTTCATCTGGCAGCCGTAAGTCTCTATGTAGAACTTTTTCTGCATGGCAAGTCTGTAAATGGAGTGTGATATCTATATACAAAATCATGTAAAGGTACATCGAAACAGCCTATGGTATGCCGAAAATCCTGCTTAAACACCATTTTTTAGTCGTGATTCAGTATTTTTGTGCCAAAGATTTGCATGGTAGGGAAAAAAGACTTACCTTTGCCGCCGAAAACAAATAAAATTTTCATAGTTAAGGTTTAGGTTTAATGGCAACGAGAAGCTGGGAAGTTTCTCGTTGTTTTTCAATCTTTTTATACGGAGATAAACTATGGGTTCTGTTATCATCGGTTTGCTTTTTGCAATAGTATTCGGGTGGATTTATTCTGTTCGGAAAACACAGCGTGCCAAGCGAAAGAAAATGTCATTCACCGGTTCTCAGATCGGCACGATGCAGGATTCCAGATTCCCTCCTGTGGATAATGAAATCCTGCAAGAGCATTCCGCGAACGGAAAACCTGCACACTATGTTTACACAGAGCAAAATGATGCAGGGAACATGGTCCGTAAGGATGTTTCTCGTCCTGGTGTCGCTCCACGAAAAGGAAAAACCGAAAAGAGCAAGGAAAGGCAATCTCAGGAAAAAAGTTTGATAGAAGAACTCAACCTCTCTGATGCGGAAAATGCCCGAAAGGCATTTATTGCATCGGAATTACTGAAAAGGAAGTATTAATTTAACTAATATCATAGAACTATGGCTGTAGTGTATATGACTGCAGATGGACTGCAGAAACTGAAAGACGAACTGGTTTATCTGGAGGGCGTGGAGCGTCCTCGGGTTATTCAGGCAATTCAAGAGGCACGTGACAAAGGCGATTTGAGCGAGAACGCTGAATACGATGCCGCAAAAGAGGAACAGGGCAAGTTGGAATCCAAAATTGCAATGCTCAAGACCAAGATTATGGATGCACGTATGATTGATGAATCACGCATCAATACCAATGAAGTGCAGGTGTTGACCAAGGTGAAGATCAAAAACCTTAAGACGGGGGCTGTTGTGTCCTATCAGTTGGTAACGGAGAGCGAAGCCAACTTCAAAGAAGGCAAGTTGTCGGTTGTTACTCCTATTGCAAAAGGGTTACTCGGAAAGAAAGTGGGTGATGTCGCCAAAATTTCCGTTCCGTCTGGTATTATGGAATTTGAAATACTCGAAATATCACTATGACACTGTTTACACGAATTATAAACGGCGAAATACCGAGTTATAAGGTGGCAGAGGATGATCACTTCTATGCGTTTCTGGATATCAATCCTCTTACGAAGGGACATACCTTGGTCGTTCCGAAACTACCCGAACCGGAAGCCGACTATATCTTCGACCTGGACGATCAGACACTTGCCGGTATGATGGTCTTTGCAAAAAAAATAGCGGAAGGTATGAAGAAAGCCATCGATTGCAAGCGTATTGGTGTGGCGGTATTGGGTATGGAAGTGAACCATGTGCATATGCACCTCATCCCGCTGCAAAAAGAGACCGATATGCTCTTCTCAAACCCTAAATTGCATTTGGAGGCTGACGAAATGGCGGAGATTGCCAATTCTATCGCAGTTGCGATAGACGGGGAAGAATAGCGAATGTCCTGCCGTGGAACGCAAATGTCCGCTGTGCAGCGGACATGCAGGCTATGACAAGGAATACAGACCACATCTGTATTCCTTGTCTGTTGTCAGTGTTTTCTGTTCCTGGGCATAGTCTCTGTAGAATAGTTGTCCGTTTTTACGGCAGGCGGATGGAGAATGTTGCGTAAAATCAGTTCTGCTTTTGATACTTGGAAACTGACAATGTGAAAAAGTTTCCATGAGAAGTGTTTGTGGCACACTTCTTGCATAATAGAAAGTGTCTGAATTTGCTATAAGGTATGTCTGATGATTTGCGGGAAAATATCGTGCAGTTTGCTATGGAAAAGATGCGCAAAGTAGGCATCCGTTCTGTGAGCATTGATGATATTTGCCGTGATTTGGGTATCTCCAAGAAGACCTTTTACGTATATTTTGAGTCGAAAGACCAACTCGTAAAGGATATGCTTGCCGTACATGAGCAGCAAATGGAACAACGTATGCTCCGTGAGGTGGAGGGCAAAAGCGTGATAGAAATCCTGCATCAGTGGGGACCTATGGCACGCAAAAACGAGAAGAACCTCGAACAACCGCCACCCATCATGTACGACCTGCAGAAGTATTACCCCGCCCTCTGCAACCTCCACAAAGAACATATATGCAGTATGATGTGCCGCAACCTGATGCGCTTCCTGCGCAAAGG